>NZ_CP135164.1:3054550-3381825 GCF_001940225.2 Roseburia sp. 499 | reverse complement strand
CAGTCGAGTAAGTAAGAGGACTCTCACCTCAAACTTCTCACGGAACCGTACGTGAAAGTCTCCCTTCATACGGCTCTTATCATTTAACAATACAAATACATTTTGCTCCAATGAGCAAATAACTTAGGCTCTCGTTTTCTTACAGACAAGAGCCATTTTTCTGCCCTTTGTCTGTGTCCACGGAAATTTTTATATTTACACATTGCCCATTTAACTAATCTACGCTCTACACACTGAAGTGTATATTTCATCGCTGAAGGATTGAATTTCCCAAAGTAGTTAATCCAACCTCTCAACATTGGATTTAAAATTTTTGCAATCATGTCGATTTTACACCCAGTTTTCTTGTGAATTTCTAACGATTTTATCTTATCCCTGAATGTTTTAGCTGACGTTTTACTGACTGATGCAATAAAGTTTGAACGCATTTTCCCATCTTTACACATAATGTATACAGCTTTGAAGGTATATCCAAGAAAATCAAACTCTGTTAAATCCTCATTCCTCGTTCTATCCTTGTCTTTGCAGTACACAATTCTTGTTTTAATCGGATGTAGTTCAAGTTTGCACTCTGCAAATCTCTTTACCAAACATTCCTTTATGAAAAGAGCCTCTCCTTTAGTTTTACAATGTACAACTCCATCATCTGCATATCTTTCAAATGGTGCCTGTGGAAAATTTCTTTTCATCCACATATCAAAGACATAATGTAAGAACATATTCGCAAGCACAGGACTAATAACTCCACCCTGTGGTGTTCCCGCATTTCGCTCTATTACCTCGCCATTCCTCAATACAAAAGGAGTTTTGAGCCACCTTTCAATGTACATGCATATCCACACCTCTTTGACATGTCTTCGCACAACTCTCATTAGTAACTCATGGTCAATGTTATCAAATAGACCTTTCACGTCCAATTCTATTACATAATCATAGTACCAACATCTCTTTCTTGTCATCTCTATCGCATCCAAAGCTGACTTGTTAGGTCTATATCCATAAGAGTCATCACAAAACATAGGCTCTACTGCACTTTCCACGTACATTCTTGCCACCATTTGTGCCACTCTATCTGTTATAGTTGGTATACCTAATCGTCTGACACCTCCTGTTTTCTTTGGTATTTCTACCGCCATTACAGGTGATGGAAAATAACTGCCTGAACTCATTCGATTCCATATTTTATAGAGATTGTTATTGAGTTTTCCTTCAAACTTTTCAAAATCTATACCGTCTATTCCAGCACTTCCTTTATTAGCCTTAACTCTTTTGTATGCTTCAATGACAGCCTTCTTTGGTATTTCGTATTGCTTGCTCTCGTTCATCAAATCCTCCTAGTTTTCTAGTTGTTCTCAAATTCAAGCTCAATGATGTCATCCCTTTGCTCCATCACCATTACAGTGACTTCATAACTACTACGAATGACTCCGCCCCTACAGTCTACTTTTCTACTTTCGGTCTTGCCTTTCTGCGACTTGTACCTTTTCGATTTTCATTAGTCTGTAGGTTCCCATGTTTCACACAGAAGCCTAATACATGCTCATGCCATCTTAATGCCGTTCCACAGATAATCAGCGTTACAGGTATCCATTATCTTTATCCCCACCTAGTGGTGAAAAGTGAGTTTTGCAGAAATCTTACGCTTTCGACACTTCATCAATGGTTCACTTGCGTTCATCTTCATGTATCCTATCTGACTATTAGTTTGTAGCCTTTTCTCTAATCGCTTACTACCATAGGCTTGACTACAGCAGCATTAGAGTGATTTGACAGATTTGCCTGTTCAATCCCTGCCGAAGGACCTGCCTTCATCTTCTGTGCGCCTTTCATGGCACACCACCACCGTGCGTACCGTTCGGTACACGGCGGTTTCAATAGTTGACGTGCACAGACTGATAGGCTGTGGCTAAATCATAAAAGCCACTGTTTATCAGTCTTTCTTTTGACATAGCCCGCTTTACCGTCGTGAGGTTGGCGCAGAACCAATGTCTTTTTCGGCTATTAGCCGCCATATGCGCAAAGTATTCTGGTATTCCCATTTTGATAAGATTTCTCTTTTTCGTCTTTGGTAGTTTCCATTGTTTCCATATGCACATACGTATTCTGTGATAGAGCCATCCATTGATGTCATCGATGTTATTCTTCATGCTCGCTATTCCATAGTAGTTAAGCCATCCTCTTGCATAGACCTTGATTTTCTCAAGGCTTGGCTTGATTGACTGTACAGACTTACGGGAAGATAATTCTTTCAACCTAGACTTAAACTTCTTCCATGACTTTGGATGTACTCTGACATAAATGCCACTTCCGTTCCTTCCCAACGCAAAGCCAAGAAATTTAAAATTTCGGATTGCAAACACACTGACAGTTCGGCTTTTCTCTCTGTTAACTGTTAATTTCAGTTTCTCTTCAAGGTATCTCGTACTGCTTTCCAAGAGTCTTTCGGATGCTCGCTTGCTCTTGGCTAGAAGCACGATGTCGTCAGCATATCGTATGAAAGGAACACCTCTCTTTAAGAACTCTTGGTCAAACTCATTGAGGTAGATATTTGCAAGTAGTGGCGATAAATTCCCCCCTTGCGGTGAACCTTCTTCTGTGTCAATGACCACTCCGTTTTCCATTACCCCACTTTTCAAATAACGCTTAATAAGTTGCACCACGCGCTCATCTTTAATATTCTTCCGAAGAAGATTGATGAGTATTTCGTGGTTGATGGTATCAAAGTATTTTGATAAATCAAGGACTACCGCATATGTGTAGCCTTGCTCTGCATACTCTTTAACCTTAAGAATTGCTCCTTTCGCACTTCTGTTAGGACGGTAGCCAAAACTACCGTCTGCAAACAGTGGTTCATAGATTGGCACTAACTGTTGGGTTATTGCCTGTTGAAGTGTACGGTCTATCACTGTTGGTATGCCAAGCTTTCGCACACCACCATCTGGTTTAGGAATCTCAACTCGCCTTACTGGCGACGGAGTATACTTTCCTCTGTAGATTCGGTTAGTCAACTCCTGCTGATGTTCCTTAAGATATGGAAGTGCCTCTTCAATGGTCATCCCATCAATACCTGACGCTCCCTTATTTGCCTTAACTCTCTTATATGCTCTGTTAAAATTATCTTTATACAGTATCTCCTCCAAGAGTTTCGGCTGTGCACTGTCTCTTTCTTTCCATATCTGATTGAATGACCTAGACGCTTTCGCATACTCTTCGTGTTCCGCACTATCTCTTTGCAAACAGCCATTATTCCTAATGTTTTCTGTCATAATTGGTCATTCCTCCTTTCTCGGTTATACTAAAGACTCCTACTGATTCGGTCCTTCACCTTTCGGCTACTATGACCTCTGCTGACTCCTGTGCGTTCAATACTGCCTCGTTTCCTTGTGCAGTGGTTACTTCTCTCAAAGCGTTTCACACAGGTCTCCCCGGGTACCACACGTTTCTTTCTCTCCATCTATCTGCCACATTTATCCCTCGTGATTCCGTGCAGTTATTGGGCTTCGGCTTGGTATGCAGTCTTACCCTCACGATAGACCTTATATGTGATTTCTTTTCGTCAGACCAGAGATTTGCCCGTGGTTAGTCTGTTCCCACATCTGGCTTCCTTCAGATTCCCCTCACGAGGACACCCTTGCCTTCGGCTATATCCTTCCCACTGCCGGGCGGATTCGGGACTTACACCCGTTAGAAACGTGCGCCGCCAGGCGCACATACTACTAAAGGCTACCAGAGAGATGCCCGTCACCTCCCTGATAGCCTTTTTATGTTGAACATCTTTACTAGTTGTCAGCCGTCTGCTCTGCTATAGAAAAAACAATACCATCGAGAATAGTCATTAGCTCTTCATCATTCTTCCCACAACACATTTCATCCCAGATAACAGTGCCTCTTTTCTCATCCCCAGCAACCATTTCACTTACCTTAGCAAGAATAGTGTCTTCTGAATCAGATAAATCTGGCTCATACTTCTTAGCAGTATAAAGAACAGAAACTCTGGGGTATCCTATCGATCCAATCATTCCATGTTTTACTGCTCCTACCTCCCAGGTACCATCTGCTTTTTTACAAAGTGCCTGCAAGCAGCAACAATCCCGATTATCTCCAATCTGAAGCACTACGAATTTTTCTTTGCGCCCAAAAGGATATCTGTCAGCAATCAGAATATCTCCCGGCTTATACGATACTGGAATTCGTAGTTCTCCATCTGTACAACTCTCATGAAAATCATTACCTAATTCAACCTCCGTGTAAACAAGCTCACCGTCTATATAATAATAGGTGCAGGTATCAACATAAGAATCACTATCACCTTTGGCCCAAAGATTTATTTCATACCATGACATCTGGTCCTCTTCATCCTTCTTTTCTTTAATGTCCTTTTTAATACAAGCCTCAGCTGCAGCATATGAAGAGAAAATGCCATGCATCCATTCTTCTGAGTCTACATCATCACCATAAATAGTCTGCTCATATACTATAAAAATTGCATCTTTCGTTCTTCTTAGTTTCAAAGCCTCTTCAATTGATGGACGGTACTTAATCCAATACTCTTTAAACAACTTTCTATCCTCAGGAAAATCCATTTGCTCAAGCTCAAGCAAAGCTTTTCTCTTCTTCTCTACCGGAACAGGAGAATAAAAAATAATATCAGCCATATAACTATCTGATATAACTCCTTTTTTCAAATATTCTCTTAAATCCTCAGCTGGCATGAACTCATCCAGTAATGTTTCAAACACTTCTCTTCACCTCTCTTCCTATCAGCAATAATATCGACACAAATCATTTTATTTCTTACGCTTAAATAAGTCGCCAATAGTATTAAACACCATCTTGGCTCTGCATCTCTCACACAAACCCATGTCCATATGATCACGAGGAGTCATAACGATTCCACCACTTTCCCAGCGGTACATTTTATTACATTTTCTACAAACCTTAAATTCGATTTTTCTCATTAAACCTCACCGCCTTTTATGTAGTGATTAATAATCTCTTTGCCTCTGGAGAACGAAGACCATATCCGGTCACTCCTGATGCAAGTGCTGCCCTCGCAATATTCTTTACCTGACTTGACTCTGACACTCCGGTTTTGCACCACATTGCAAAATGCTCGCAGTTATTAGTGATAAGATTGTACTCTGTCTCACCAATTCTGCTCTTTGCTCGCTTAATAGTTTCATCTGCAGAGAATATGTTTCTTTTTACCTTCTGAAATCCACCGTTATAATAATCAAGGGAGCCATTAAATAAAAATGTAGTTTCATTCTGAATTTTATAAGGGATTCCTTTATCAAACCATACAACAAAATAATTCTTGGAATCCTTTAAAAACTCAGATATATCTGCTTCATGAACGCTAACTGTTCCACCAAAATCATTACCTTCACCGCAATAATGAATAACCCTATTATTTCCAAGATAAACTGCATAATGCTCATATATGCCTTTACGGCTAACACCGATTACATCTCCTGGCTTAAGGAAGCTTCGGGAACTAAGACGTTTCATTTTCTCTACCATAACATTACGGCTTCCATTTGCCACTCTCATACCAGATGGAGATACGACCCTGCATTTCCCAGATAGAATATTAACTTGACATTCAAAACCGCCCTTTGAGTCAATGCTTCTCCAAAATACCGGTTCTCTGTTTACTACTCTTTCAATATTAGGGCAGTCCCCTATGGCCTCAATAATTCCGGCATTGTATTTAATTAACTCTTCAAAAGCATTAACAATACTTGCATAATCGTCCATAAACGACCGCCCTTTCTATATTTGAAATTAGAAAATATCATCGAGGATACTATGAACGCAACCGATAAATCCTCCAACAACTGCTCCTACGATAGCTCCAGGAATACCAAGAATGGTTCCACCAATCTCAGCTCCTTTATCTGCGCCATCCCCGATGTAATCAAAGGAATCATAAAAACTATCTTTAATTCCTTCGTTATAATCTTCGTCCTCATCATTATGCTCATAATTATCAGAGTCGGTATTGATTCCTTCCATGATTGCTACGCGCTTCTCAGCAGGAAGTGAATTCATAATGTAATAGAGAAGCTTAGAGAGGTTATATGGATGAACCACATCCCCTGATTCTTCCTCATATCCTGCACAATAATAAACAGGCTCTACTTCGAGATTAGAATCCTCTTTAATTCTTGTCTTGATTGACTCTACTTTCTCATTTAGGAAAGCAATCAAGGTCTCGTCAGGCTCATTCTTCTCATAATCCCAGTGACGACCGGTTTTCATAGCAATGTCGGCCTGATTAAGAGCAATAAGGATTCTGTTTGTATCATCCTTAAGCTCCGGAATAATTACATCATTAAGAATCTTATAAGAGGTACCAAGATCTCTTGTGGAACCGTCAAGAATAACAAGCACGAGGTCGATCAGAGCATTGCCGTCATCATCCTCTTCTCTAAGAAGCTCTGTAATGACTTCCTTATGATGCTCATCAATCTCAGTTCCATCGCCAAGACCTGGAGTATCCCAGAGAACTAAATTACCAATCTTGTATTTTTCAATATCCTTTGTCTCCGGATCTGCCTTGCTGCCAACCTTTGCAACTTCTACATATTTAGGCTTTTTTGTCTTTACCTCAGCAACAACCACGTCATCATCGCCATCGTTAACAACTTCTGTTGTTTCTTCTTCCTCTTCACCTACTGCAAACAATGCATTGATGGTAGAACTTTTACCACAACCAGTAGCTCCCACAAGCATAATGTTTGTCTCAGTATTACAGAACTTTCTGAGTCTCTTTAAGAGTTCTTTCTTTTCATCCTCTGATGCCTTACTCCTAAGAATTTCCTCTTCGAGGATATCACAGAGGTCGTCCATATTCTCTTTGATAGTGCCTTCTCCGGCTTCCTGTGCTCTCAGCACATCATCAATGCTGTCACCAATGTTCTTAAATAAATCTGTAAACAATGCCATACAAATAATCTCCTTTCGGTTTACAATACATTATCCTTCTCAAACTGGAGACGCTCCTCCTGTCCTCTGAATGTAATTACATTCTATCCCTCATGCATGACACCCTTTGTCATCCTCAAAAGAAAATAAAAAATCTCCTACCCGGCTGTCAGATAAGAGATTTCGCATCATTATTTATCAATTTTTATCTTTTTATTTTGGGGCTTTCCATCCTTTCCAAGCACCGGATTTTCCGTATTTACCCAAACCTCATCTGTTAAGTCATCCTCCTTGTTTTTCTTTCCGAGAATCTTTTCTAAAATCGTCTTTCCTGGGTTTCCTAAACCACGGCAATACGGGCATATAAAATTTCTAACATCCGGATTCCAATTAAATCTTCTATGACACTTTGGACATCTTTTCATCATAGGCACCATCGTCACAGCACCCACCTCCAGCTACTCTTATTCATATAAATTCAACATCTCATGAAGAACTTTTCTCATCTCATCCCGCATACTCTCAGGTCGTAATAATTCCACTTTACTCCCCTGACTCAGCAACCACATAATAACACCCTTTCCATAAACCTCTGCCTCAATTGTACACTCATTATCATACTGTTCAACCACCCTTGCGGTTGGAAGTCTGTCCAATATAGGTTCCGGATTACTGCCATAAAACTTGAGCTTTATGCTTTGAAGCCTACCGGCATACATGAACTGAACTCGCTTCCTGAACTCACCCTCTTCAAAACGATTAGCATATGATACCCTAAATTTTTCTTCCAAAGTCTTATAATTCTTTATTCTATCAATTCGAAAAATTGCAGGATAATTATACTTATGCACATATTTCCCAGATTCATCCTTCTCAACTATATATGCATTCAAATAAAAATAATATTCAGAAAACATAATTGAAATTGGTTCAACAACTCTTTTTATTGATTCCCTTGGTGCATTCATTCTTGCATACCTGAGTGACACAAGATTATGTTCCTGAATGTCAGAACCAATCTCCCAAAGCTTATCCTGAATGTACTCCTTATGATTCAATTCGACATAATGATACTTTTCATTTGAAATCAAATCACTAACAAGCTTCATGTTCTTCAATGGAACACATCCCTCAACAAGTTTATCAAGAATATTTTTTAGCTCCTTCTTTGTAAATGCACGACTCTCAAGAAGTATTTTAGCTACAGCTAAAATCTCACTATTTGTCATCATGGAAGGTTCTTCTCCAACCATAACAAACCCCTTTTTTGAACGGTCATATTCAACTATTCGCCCATCCCCCTGTAGGCTTTGATCATCCAAAAACTCTCTTATATCATCAATATCTCTTTGAACAGAACGAGCATCAACACCATATTTTTTAGCAGCTTCTCTTTTATTGATAATCTTTCCTTCGCATAGGGAAACATACATTTCTAAAGTTCTATAATTTTTAGTTCTTTTTTCCTCCATATTCGTACCTTCTTATTCACTTTTAAATATATCTCTAGTCACAACATGTCGTTTTTTTAGAATGCAACCTAATAAGTTCTCAGCTTACTTTTTTCATTCTCTGCTAAAGTAATCGCTGATTCTACTGCCCCAATTATTCCCCCTCCATTTTTCGGATTACATTTACCAGCAAAATCTCCAATTCCATTCGAAAATAATTCTGAAGTAGTTCTCTGATCAACATGTCCTAGAAATTCTGCTCTAGGCATTCTATAAAATTGAAACTCTCCCGAAATGTTAGGATAAAAAATATTAGTAAAACAATCCCTAAAATCTTCTTTTAATCCTTTATACCAATATCTGCTCCACACTCCAATATTCCATAAATTTTCACCTATAGGGAAAACCCAGAAATACTTACTATCATCATTTTCAGAAAAATACCAATAGTAGAACTTTTGATTATCCAATATCACATCTGCTTTTATTTGTGCAGAATACCCTATACTTTGTTCATGAGATATTTTTCCATAAAATAATGGTCTTGCTCCTGATGCAATAACTATATTCTTTGCCTCATAGTTATTTATCCGGTATCTGTCTGCTAATTTATCAATGCTTTCAACTAATTCCCCATAAATAGCCTCGGCTCCAAACTCTATAGCTTGCTTCATTAAAAATCGATCAAATATATTTCTTTGTATTCCTAAAGATATATTATCCTTCTTGTATTCTTTAATATAGCTTTTCCTACCTTTATAAATAACATGCCCGTTCACTATTTGGGATTCCAACCTCATCAATTCATTTGTATCAATACCGATACCTTTTAGTAAATGTAGTGCCTTATAAGAGACTCCTCCACCACATATCTTTTCATAATCTTTAGCATTTTTTTCAATAGCAAGGCAGCTATAACCAATTCTAGACAGTTCATACGCACAAACCGCCCCTGCAACACCAGAACCTACTATAATATAATCATACATTAAACTTTTAGCACCTCTTCAAATTTACATATATCAAAATTTACAAGGTTATTGTCAAATTTATACGTCGCGCACTCATTTAGAAGACTTTTAGCCAATTCAGCCACCTTATCCCACACATCTCGCGGATACAGCTTAGATAAAATGTTTAATGATGTTTCAACATCAATATCATAAATCATAAAGTCTTCACTTTTTTCTAAAAACAAAATACCATCTATCTTATAACCATTTTCTTTGCAACATACTCCTTTTTTGCTCCAAGGTGTATTCCACACTTCCAGATGACTATCTACCAGAGCTATTACTGCCCTATCATCTGCAATTATTTCGACACAATTATGTCCAAGCCTTGTTACAAGCAATTCTAAAAGAGTACTCTTACCTTCTCCTGGTCCACCTATAATCACAAAACACTTAGTTTTAACAACAACTACTCCAGCATGCAAAAGCAATTTTTCTTTCTGCAGCAATTCCTCTGCAAAAACCTGCAATGTATAAATCTTCTCTGCCTGAACATATAACATAGAATAATGATTACAAAAACTATCTATCCCATCCAAGCGCAAATTAATCACTTCATCTACATATTCTTGAGATTCATAGTCCGAAAACCCATTTATGATCTCAACAATATTCGTGTCATATTCCCATATTTCTCCAGCTATTTTATATCTCACAATTAATCCTCTATGCCAAATAATATAAGTTATAGCCCACTATAGCTGAATCATAAATCCTTTGGGCAACTAAGACTACTGGTCCATATTCATCATGATCTATCAAGTCATATCCCATATGTTTTTTTAAAAGTTTTTTTAACCGCTCCATATTCATTCGACAGTATATTTTGTAGTCTTTCTTATTCATTTCATAAGCAATACTTACCCCCTTTAATTTACATATCGATTCAATAAAATCTTTCATTTCATCTCCGTACAATTCTTTATTTAATCCGATATACTCATAAAAAGAATCTACTTTTTTAGTTATGATATCTGTATCCGTGATACCTTTAATACCATATCTATTTTCCTTCCATACTGTTGGATAAAAATAAAAACTCCTCCCTCTTATTTCGGCATTACAAAATTTGTATCCTATTGTATAATTCTTAAATGGATTCCCTAAATAAGAATCCAATTCTGTTACTTCATCAAAAATGTAATTTGGCAATCCTTGATAAATGCGGCTATAGTCATTATTAAGGTTTACATGATAATTAAATGAATCTATTGTTCCATCGACAATAGCATATTCAAACAAAGAAATAATCCCATCAGACTGTAGTCTATTTACTGATGAGTTCTTTATCATATATGCCCCATCTGGTTCATAATAAACTTTCTCTCTACAGCAAACACCATCCTCTGACTTAATTAATCTGATTCCTCTTGAACGAAATACTCTTTGCATAATTATCTATATCCTTCATAAAAATATTTCTTGCGAATTCATTATATTTTTCATCATTCCCTGTACGAATATCTTCAATGACCTCGTCATTAATATCTAGTATATTTTCGAAAATATGTCTAGACTGATTACAGCTATATTCTAGTAACTGTGAATCTTGAACATACATATATGACATACAGATACAAACTCCATTACAAACCATCGTAGCAGAGCACTTCTTACAATACTGTTCTCTGTATGCTTGCAATATCTCTATCATTCTTTCATATTCTTTAGAAGAAAAACATGCCTCTAAATCAAGACTATCATCTGATTCACCAAGACAAAACTGTATATCGTTTGGTCTTCCAAATGGGTATATTTTACCATCTGGATTAAGCGCAATTTCTCGCTTAAACCAAAACGGCTTGAATTGAGTAGTTCTCCGAAGATCTGCAAATTCTTCAAACGTATAAAATCTTATGTCACAATTCTTATCCAATAGCCAATATCTGTAAGTTTCAGTAAGATTCTTCATAAAAATATCTATGTCCATAAGGAGTTCCTTATCAATTGCTGCGTAACCCCTAGGTTCAATAGGTAATATTTTAAAATCAATCGCTCGCTCACTGAACCACAAATAAATATCTTTTAAATGTTCATATGATCCTTTGGATATGGTACAGAATGCTCGGGTTCTCCCACCTTTGGACTTTACATTCATAATTCTATCAAGAACAATATCACTATATGCTCTCAAATAATCATTATATGGGCCATCAAAAGAAATATTGATAAGTGCATTATTTTCTATCAACAATTCCATCAGTTCATCATTTAATAACAATGCATTGGTTGTGAAATTATTAGAAAACTTTGTTCCATATTTAATCTTCATCTCATTTTGAAATGAGAACACAGTTTTGTAATATTCAATTCCTGCAAGAGTCGGCTCCCCGCCATGAAACGTTATTTTGACATCTTTATATTTTTTGCAGGCAGCCTCAATAAAGTTCTTAACCTTATCCAATTCTAACATTTCAGAAGAGTTCAGTATGTCGCCATTAAAGCAATGCTTGCACCTCATGTTACAACTCATTGTTGGCTTTATCGTTAATGCAATTTCATGTATCATTTTTTCACTCCAAATTTTCAATTATTTTTCCCTTAACAAATTCAATCGCCTTGTACTCATCAACAGCTGAAACGCACTTTTCTTTGCACATACACGTAGGCATACACTCGGGCAATGACCTTTCAAGAATCATTTCTCTAAATTGATTTTTATCTTTAAAGTAAACTGTTATGCTGTCAAGATAATGGGGCATCTCACCATATTTTTCCCATTCTATATTTTTAACGCATGTGTCAAACAATTTTATATTAATATCCCTACTCTTGTAATAATCAAACAACCATTTAGTGTACTCTGCGGCCTTTTCATTTTTCACGCTTTTACATCCATTTCGTTTTGAAACTATAGTATCTGCCATCTTAGTTATATGTACAGCATTATTAAAAGGAACATTTGCTAACGAAATCCCCAGCTTATTTTTGTCAGGGTCTTGATCTATCATATAGTTATTAATAATAATTTTTATATCTACTTTACACCTTACATTATCTTTTAGATAATGAAGGCTCTGAAGGGTTTCATCATAGCTTCCAGGCACTCCTGTAATCTTATCATGAATCTCCTCATATCCATGAATAGGAATAACAAATCTATATTTTTCTGACAGATATTCAAGCGAAAAATTTTTCACTAATCTACCATTTGTATATATCAAAACTTCACAGCCATATGTTTGTAATCCTTTCAATATACAATCTATCTGCGAATGCAAAAAAGGTTCTCCACCATTTATAATTACTCTATCCTCCGGTTTCAAATTATTATCATCTAGATACTTAAAGAACGCCTCTGAAGATATTTCGTTGTAAGTTTTTTTACTATGCTTTGTATTGTGGGAATAGCAAAAAATACAATTGCTATTACAACCGTACGTAATATTAAAATAAAATATTCTCATCTTTATTTATGTAGTTTCGGGCATCTTTTGTCACCCATTCCAAGCTCACCAAAATAATGGTAAGACATTCCTACACAACCTCCATTACAAAATGTTTTATATTCGCATTTCTGACATTCAGATTCTTCCTTGAGCGCATACTCGGAAAAAAGCCTATTCTTAGGTCCTCCCAATATATCCTCTAATTTCTCATTTGTAAGATTTCCCACACAAAAATCAGTAAGACATGTGCATGGATAGACATTAAAATCTGGATATACATATATTTTACTTGTTCCACTTCCACAATTTAGACTTCTGTTTCTTGATTTTGCAATTTCATCCAATTCATCCTTTTTTTTATCATATAAATCAAATGGGAATATTTTTTGAATTATCATCCTAAACTTTACAATGTCTATCAAGCTATCCACAAACATATTCCATTCATCTGCTCCCATTATATTTGAAAGTCCCTCAGCACTCCCAAACGGCATCTCATATGAAATTCTCCAAAATCGCATATTTTTCAAAGTCTCTAATTTGGATGCTAATTTAAATATTTTATCCTTATTTTTTCGACTCACTACAGATGCAACAACATATTTCATCTTAAGACAATCCAATTTTTCAAGAGTGTTCCAAGTAACTGTGAATGTTCCATCCCCTCTAATATCGTTATGTTCTAATTCATC
This sequence comes from Roseburia sp. 499, assembly GCF_001940225.2. Classification (NCBI taxonomy): domain Bacteria; kingdom Bacillati; phylum Bacillota; class Clostridia; order Lachnospirales; family Lachnospiraceae; genus Roseburia; species Roseburia sp. 499. The sequence goes on along the minus strand of NZ_CP135164.1, from coordinate 3,368,350 downwards.
GCCATCCAACGATATCTGAAAAAACAAATTATCATACTGAGTTAATGCATCTATATGTAGGTCAAGGGTGCCATTACTAGTAACAGTCACTGTTTTTGCCTTCGAACACATTAATTCTACAATTTCTTGATACCTTGAATGTATTGATGGTTCTCCACCTGTAATAACAATATCATGATGCGAAAAATCATTTTTCGCTAATACAGCCTCAAGTTGTTCTATATCCATATTAATTCCTTCTTGTCTTCCTCTTATGCACATAGAACAATTCAAATTACAATTTTCAGTTAACAAAAAATATATTTGCAATTTATTTCACCTCTAATAAAGGCTGTTTGCTATCTTTTCACAAACAGCCATGTCCAATAACAGCAACTATACTTGTGAATTAGTTAGCTTCTCCCCATGAACACATGTCAAACAAGCTAGACTCTTCACACTCTGCACGGTTGATATCCTGCCAAGACTCTTCAATAATTGCATTATTAAGCTCCTGCATAATTGTTACCTCCCTCCTATATTATTTTATCTTTTCAACCTTATGGCTGATTAGATCATATTAATCTCAAGTAGCTTCTTATGTCACCCACAATAAACCCATCCAGTATCTGGTTATCATCTATTCTGCATTGTATCTAAACATAATTTCACTATTTTTCAATGAGCAACATGTTATGGAGTCACTACCTAATATGGCCATCCATTTACCAAGATATCGTTTTCCGAAACCAAAACCTCCATCTGGTGCTCTTGCTTTTCAAATTCTATCCCAGGCTCATAAGCTTGTGTTAAAAAATGGATGTTTTGATTTTTTGAACCAATCCAATCACGTTCATTATCATACAATTCCTGCAAATATGGTCCGTCCACTATCAAATCAATATTTGACAAGAGTTCATCCACGCTTTTATTATTCATCTCAACCAGTTCATTATATAAATAACCAGTGAACACAAGTACTGTGAGCCCAACCGAATGAGCCCACTTTGCAATTTCACTTAACCCTTCAGCTTGCAACATTGGTTCACCACCTATAAATGACAAACCTTCTATTTCATCTGAAGCCATAGATTTTTGAATAAGCTCTATCAAATCATTTGTATCTACTATTATGTTTTTTCGTATTTCCTGCATATCAAGATTGCAACACCCAGGGCATCTTCTTTCGCACCCTTGAACCCATATAGCAATTCTTTTTCCAGGTCCCTCAGACTCAGTACAAAGTCTAATAGACGCAAGATTTAAATAAGCCATCTAATCACCTACTTCAATTCAAACTCAAACCTGCATAATTCCGGTCTGTCCGGAAACATCGGTTTAATCAAGATCTGTCTATTTCTCAACATATCAGATCTCTCGAAGATAAACTCTGATAACGGATTAATAATCACCGTTTCCATAACATTTAAAAGACCTCGACCACCATTTTGCTTTCCAGCCTTCTTGCCTATAGATACAAAAATCTCATCCTCATTTTCAAATGCAATTCTTGCTCCATATCTCTCCTCTACGAAGTCTTCGATTGTCTTAAACTTCAATTTTGCAATCTTCGTAAATACAGTTGGATCATCAATAAAGTTGAATGCAACAATATTATCCCCAATACGGTTTAGTAACTCCGGTCTTCCTAATTCCTCTATAAAGTGTTTCTGCACTTTTTCCACAAACTGCTTCTTAACTTCCTTTGAGTCCATGTTAGAATCTACTTCTGCAGCACCTATATTTGATGTGAAGATAATAATTGTTTCAGAAAAATAAACCGTCTCACCCTTACCATCAGTAAGACGTCCGTCTTCAAGTATCTGCAAAAACTTATCAAGAATTCTTCCATGCGCTTTTTCAATTTCATCAAATAGCAAAACACAGAATGGCTTTTCTTTTACTGCATTAGTAAGCTGTCCACCTGCCTCATATCCAACATATCCTGGAGGCGCTCCAACAAGCCTCTGATCACTATGCTCGTGGTTATATTCAGACATATCAAAACGAATACATGCATTTTCATCTCCAAATACAAAACTAGCTAATGATTTCGCAAGTTCCGTTTTACCAACACCTGTAGGTCCAACAAAGAATAATGTTCCTTTCGGTTTTTTCTGCTTTGATGAATGCTGTAAACCTGAAAAACCTGTATATGCCCTGATAATTACATCCTTCACTTTTGAAATCGCCGCATCCTGACCTTTAACTCTTTTACCGAGTTCTTCCTCAATACGCTCTATTTTATCTTTTGATAATTCTTCCCAAGGACTTACTTTCTCACCATATTTGAATAGATTGATAAGTTTCTCAAATGACATTTTTTCTGTCATCTGTCTTGATAACTTCATCATCTGTGCAATATCCTTAAGTGAAAAACCATCTAGTGCATCAATCAGGTCATCTTTAGCAGTTTTATCTGAAATAATGTCCTGTGTAATATTTAAGCACGCTCTATTAGTATCAATAAAGTGTTCTCTTTCATTGTGTCCAGGCAAAGGAACGCTTACGGAACTAACCATCGAATTATTCAGATAATACGCAGGCGGAATCATTGCGTTATTGTGAGCCACTATAACAACAATATTTCCTATATCTGCAAAATCGCTATCGAGCATATTGTAGGATTGGCCTGCTTCAAGCGTTTTTCCCAGTGTTGCAAGATAATCACGTTCCTTCTCAGATAGTGAATTTGCATTTCCAAAAATATAATCTGAATAATCTAATATGAAAGCTGTCCTATTTGAGCTATTCTTCATTACATTTAGCATATAAGGGAAGAATTCATCTGGTGACTTATAGCAGTTTCTCCCCTGATTTGTATTATCACCTAAATCATAACCACCCAAGTCATAATCATTAGAACTAGGTTCCTGCACATTCTGATCATCCACACCAACAATTTCGTCTGATATACTGTGATCAATCCCGTCTACACGATCCCATTTAACAACCTGCTTAAATCCTTTATCTCGAATATAAGAAATAAGAGTATTTATTACTGAGTCATATTTACCAGAATTTCTAGGATTAAGCATTATATCAGCTGTGTTTCCAAAAACTATTACTGAAGATTTATATCCTATATCTCGGCTAAATCGCTCTAGCCAAAGATTCAATTCTTTATCCGCCATTATGCCTTTCTCCCTTCATTACTCGGTAAGCTATTTGCATCCATAGAAAGTCTGTCTGGATTTTGCCACAATACTCTTTCATCAGACAACTTTACTGAATAAACTTGTTCAAGATCAACATTAAATTTTTCTATATCCTTTAAGCAAGTCATTCCAGCATAATTATCAAATTTATATGCTATCTTTCCATGCAAGTCCACATTGCAGATTGCACGTTTACCCGATGGTTGCTTTGCTACTATCTTCACAAAATTTTTGCCGTCTGTCTGTACCAGCTGTGGTTTTTCTACAGTAAATTCCTGACTCTTAAGCTGTTTGACAATTGCCATCACAGTTTCACGCCTTGTTTCTTCAGAAATAAGGGTATCGTCAACTTCACTCTCAATAGAAACCACCTGCTTTTCAACAGTGTCTGCATCAACAGTTCCTGCATCAAGCCCTGCTTTGAGCTTGCTAATTTTATCCAAAAACTCTTGTGTTTTTTCTTGATTTTCTATTTTCTCTGTTTTAAGACGCTCTTCAGCCTCACTAAGAGCTTGTGCCGCGTCTTTCTGACGATTTTTCTTAATTGTTCCTTCTTTCCATTCAACAGCCTTGATTTCTGCAGATGATATTACATCTGCTGACTTCTTTCTAAGTTCTGAAGAACTTGTCAATCTGCCATTTTCAATCTCGCGCCTAATTTGCTGCATTTCAGAAATGGAATAGTTAACAACTATTGGATTAGTTATTGTCTGCAAAATTTCAAAATACTCTTTCATCAAGGCACTCTGCTGATGTTCTCTTTCTTCTCTAAGTGCCTCAACTCGCATTCTTTCGGCACGTTCAAATTGTTCACGAGCCCCAGAAGCCAATGACGACATACTTCTAATATATGAACCCACCTCGTAACTAAGGTCTCTTGCTTCTTCTGGATTGGAGGTTAATAAGCTTCTAATTCTGGAAAGATCCGATTCTAATCTGCTCATCTCAGATGGAATATATGCAGCCAGTCCACGGTTTTTCATTTCTCTATACTGCTGATTATACCGATTAAAAAATTGCTCTGTTGTTGAAGCAATTCGATTCAAATAGATTTGTCTCCTACGCGCTGCTTCAAGAGCATAAGAATATTCATATGAACTACTCATAAAACCTCCTTATTTCTTCTTTTTCTTTGATTTCTTACTATTACCCTTGTTTGACAACTTCTCGTGTTGCTTCATCGCTTGATATGCTTCAAGAGTCATATTCTCAATTTTATTTGCACTTGCGATGTTTCCAAGATTAATATCATCAGTTAACAGAATAGGTTTCTTTGCACAGTACCGAATTGCAATCGACAGAATTTTATTATCATTTCGTTCTTTATCTAAATCATCTGAAAGCAATTCCGGATGACTTGATTCGCTTGTGCTCAGCCAATCGTATGCTTTGTAATTACTAATATTTCTAATTACCTCTCTTGCCTTGAAAGCTTTTTCTTCATCTTCATCACTCTTTAAGCCATCAAGTTCATCAAGTACAATCATTGGAATAACAAGTAATGCTTTTTCCCCATCAAACCATGAAATCAAGCTAGGTTCATTCATAAGTGTACATGTATCCACAATATACACCTTATTAAATCTCATGAAGGAATCATCAAAGAATGTAGCAAGAGCATTACGCAGTCCGGATATATTCTTTCTTACATTATCAAATGGTGTATCTGTCGTAAGTATTTCCTCTAGTTCAATTATCTTATTATTGAAACGTTCTTCTTCATCCTGCCATTTTCTAGACTGATCATACAGATTCTCAATAATATCGATGTGACTAAGTACAAGCTCATTATATTTTTCTTCGCTAACCGTTTTATACAGATTCAGTTCGGGCAGCATATTTTCTATTTGCAATGATATTCTTCTCATACTAAGAATAATCTGTTCAACAGCAGTATATTCCTCAATTTCAAAAATATTTTCGTCAGTGAATTTATTTATAAAGGTCATAATACTTTTCTTTGAGTACAGTTTCTTCTGGAGGCCAAGTTTTGTAACCCAGTTTATATAGGCTTTCTTTGCTGAGGAAATAGCCTTCCAAAAATCCCATATATCTTCCAAAGAGTCTTGCTCACCAACAGTTTCAATAGACAGTTTCATTATTCGTTGGAATAAACTTTCGTCTTGTCTAAATGCATTTATCTCTGCATACTCTGCTATAACATTCTTAGCACCTTCTATTGTCTGGCATTTTCCCACTATGTAATTCTCGTTTACAAGCAACCTTTCCTTGTCTGCCGCTGAAATAATATTCTGTCCATAATAGCCCCTGCTCTTCTCATTAAACTGTTCAATTGTTTTAGCTTTATCTGCAATATTTTCCTCTTCAGAAATAATACGTTCGGAATATTGCAAGAACATTTCCTTTAGTCCGAGTTCATATAATGCAAACAAAATAGTATTATCTTGAGCGTAATATTTATCAACAATTTCCACTACAGTATTAGTAAGGCTTATCTCACTTGTATTTGGAATATATGCAATTGCGATATCTTTAGAAATAGATCCTGCGGTTACCGTAGCAATGCCTGCCTGTACCGAATCTTTTGTATTAAAGTAAAGTCCCATACTCCTAAATTCACAATCAGGTACACGTATAATGATTTGCTTTCCTTTGCTCTCTACCTCAAACTTATCAAAACCATATACTATTCCTATTCTGATTTTTTTCTTGCCTTGCTGATTTACCTTTATGTCCTTATAGTACTTTGACTCTACACAAAACAAATCATCCTTTTGAAGGAATTCCCCTATTAATGAATTGATTTCTGCAATTGATACAAGTCTTTTTATTTCGGCATCTGGATCTGATATCTCCAAATAAGGTAAATCTTTTAAATTCTCGGGACATGAAATATCCGATTCTTCTAATGTAACCTCATCTATATTCTCATCCTCTACTCCAGAAACCTTCCAACGCATTCCCTCGACTAGTTCAACTTTTCGTGTGATATTTTTCCAATATAATTCTGAGCCAAGACGAGTGATCGACTCTATCCTCGTTGTTGGAGTAAGCCAGTTTAACCGCTTTCGCTTTTTATCGTTCTGAATGGAGAATAACCACTCTCTAATTGCTCCTTCCGGAAATTCTGTATCATCTGCATCCTCAATATCAATTACTCGGATCCCAGTTGACTCTTCTTTGAAAACATTTGCTTCATCTTTCAAAGATTCAGCAACAATATCATAGTAAATGGAAAAAGTTTCTTCTGATGTTGTCCCAGGTAAAAGCCCCAAAGTTTGCATTTCTCGTCCAGTGTTGGTCAATTTTAAATTGCTCATTGCAACTGTATCAAGTTCTGTCTCATCATCAATTCCTGATATAGTTATCGCTCCCATGTCTTGTAGCGAGATTAAAACTGGTCTAATCAAAAGATCAGCATCTGAAATTGTAAATATCTGTTCAAAAAAATCACCTATTGAAATACCAGTGTAATTAGTCAGCTTCTCACACTTGCTAATAGCCTCAAGAATAAGCCACTCAATAGCTGTGGATTTTCTAGCTGTAAAATGTGCGACTTCAACATTATGCTGTACACAAGGGTATGAAAGTGTTACTTCTGAAAAAATCATAATTTTCCCCCCATCTCTTTATACTCAGCAATAATTTCTTCCTCTATTTCTGGTGTTATTATCTTATTGCAAGTCTTAAAACATCCTTTTCTGTTAAGTCCTTCCATAATGTTTTTATATACAGGAGCCGTCTTAAATCCCGGCATATCCATATTAGGAAGTTGAACAGCTTGATTCTCATACATATGTTTAGCACCAACAATAAACAGAAGCTCCTGAGCTCTTGAAAACGCAACATTAATACGTTCAAAAGCAACTACATGCTTACTAGCACGTCCCTTTTCGTTGTTTCTTACCAAACTAGTAATGATGATGTTCTTTTCCTTACCCTGGAATCTATCCACTGTATTAATATCCACATCAATAGCCGAAAAATCAAATGTTCTTTTTGCTTCTCTAAACGCTTCTCTAATCTCGTTTACCTGCATCTGATAAAAGCTGATAACTCCAACAGTTTTTTTATTGTTTTTGTTATATCCTTGCTCTCTATATGCATCAGCAATTTTCTTTAACAACTCCATTACAATATACTTTTCCAAGACATTATAATTTGAGGTGCTATTATTAGGTCTAACCTCATAGATCGGCTTGTCACTCGGAGTGAAAGAAGAGTCAATCCAATATGCATGTCTTGTCGGAGTAATAAAAGTACTACCATCTACACCTTTAATAGTTAAATCGTGGCTCTTCTCCATACGTTCAACTTCTTCTGAATTACCACATGATAAACGTTGCTCATAGAATCGGTTTATAATATCCATGATGTCTGTATGCATGCGATACTGTACCAACAAAGAATGCTTTATTTCATCTTCAGCTTGTTCAAAATAATCCTTAAACAATGAAGAAGTAACCATCTTTTGGAATCTCTTAAAATTATCCTGGGTGAGTAAATCTCTTACCTCTTCTGGTGCGTTTTCTTGGCTTTCGGCAAGTTCCTTATAAGACCCTTCGTGCTCTTTGAACATAGGTGGAAGCTGTCTATGGTCACCTACAAGTATTGCTTTACGTGCCTTCATTAATGGAATCAAAAGTTCTGGTGGAGTCGCTTTACTAACCTCATCAATTATTACAACATCAAAGTCATTGTATCCGTTATCAGTTAGATTCCTCATATTATCGGTACAAGAAATGCCTACTACATTACATGCATTTATATAAATCTGCTGATAATGTTCTTGGTCATACTTAAATGCATCTGCATCATCCAAACGCTCTTTGAAACCTCTAATTGTTTTTTCCCAATCATTTCTAAAACTTCTCTGCTCATTAAGCTGCCTAATATTGTTTTCCTTTAACTGCTTGATATGAGCAATGATATCGTTAGCATTAGTGGATTCTATGTCGTACTTTTCTCTTAGTTTTAATAACGTTTGCTTTTTAGTAATTATCTGAGCTTTCGTTTTGTCCATTCTTTCAACAATTTCTGACACTTTACTTTCAGCAACAGAACGTCGTTTTATTATTTCGGATACATCTATACTTTTTCGTGATGCGATTTCTTCCTTAACTGTAGCCAAAGCTAACGCAATAGCCTGTGTCCATTTATCGATAACTAAAGTAAATGTTTCTAACCATTTATCCGTGTCGCCAGCTTCAATACCATCTATTACATTTTTCCCCAAAATGCTCTTTTCAACATCAGAAATAGTAACCACCGAGGACGAGAATTTAAGTTCATCAATTCTCTTTTGTAACGACTTCATTTCTTTTGTATACTGTGCGGCTCCATCAGTGTCATCTTCTTGCAAACACTCCAAAAGTTTCTGCTTTACATCAGACAGCTGACTATTAAGGATTAATATCTCTCCATCATTACTACTATCATTTCCCTTTGCGCTCCGAATCTTCTCACATAATCCGCTCAGTGTCTTAAGATTCTTGGAAATCATATATACATAGGCTTGTTCTTTTCCAAGTCCCATTACTTCAACATCGAGCAAGCCAGGCGTAAGGTATATACCTACTTTTGTAGTAATATCTATAAGCTTATTCAGCTTTGTTTCGAAGATTTTTAGCATGTCCTCAGACAAATAGAACTGTGAATCTGATTCACCGTTAAAACAATCTGATGCCAGTCGATACTGATGTCTATCCTCTTCTAACTTTGTATTTTCATCATTGGCCCTTTCAAATTCCTTTGTTAATAAGGCAAATTCTTTTCTTACATCCTCATACTCCTGATTTAATCCTGACAATTCTGTATTTAAAGAAGCAATATCTTGGTTAAAAAGGCTCGCATCTCGAATATCTGTGTCGTACTGTACACCACCGCTTTCTAGTGAATCCCACAAATCAAGCCAATTCTTCGATAGTTGAAGTGAAAGAGCATGATAATAGTATTTAAGTGCCTCATCTTCTCCAAACTTTCTGGTACTTAAATCTTCAACTTTTCTCTTTTTCTTGCCTTTTTGACCTAATCTTATAGCTCTAATTTCAGGTGAATCTGCCAATCGTTCCAATGCATTATCCACCGCATCATTAGATTGCGATGCCACAAGGACTCTATCCCCTCTACGAACAAACTGATAGATTGCCTCAGCAATAACTGTTGTCTTACCTGTTCCTGGAGGACCCTGAACTAAACATAAATCAGGTGCAGCAAGCATTTTTCTAACAGCTTCCTTCTGATTTTCATTTTTCTCTATTTTTGGGTTAAGCCACTTATCTATATCTATGTCGATATCTTCAGGAGTTCTTGCTCTGTTTACATTAAAAAGCCACATGGCTAGGTTTGGAGAATAGCATTCGTCTCTTTCAAGCTGATCTATCGCCTGCTGGAATCTTCTAATAAGTACAAAATCTCCTATTGCAGACAGTGCCAAGAATCCATCCGTATAGTAATTACCTAAAATATTATCGTATACATACTGAACTGCTTCCTCATCGTCTAAATTACGCTGATTTATCTCATCTATATCTCTACGATTAAGATCATAAGCAACCTGAACTATATAAGGATTATCATATGCTTCGTAAATACTTCCCTTTGAAGTTTCCTCTTCATATACTTCATCATCATAGTCGCCACTCATCCACTCTTCTTCGGTTAATATATGTTTTTCTTCCTGCTCTTCATCAAAGAATTCACTATTATCCCTAAGATAGTATTCGCTAACAACGCCTCTATAACGTCCAAGTTCTACACTATTAAATCGCTGCTTTCTATTATTGATATCTCCAGCAAAATCAAAATGCCATTTATCCTTTGAATAGTTATTGTCAAAAACTTGAATATCACGGCTTAAATACTTCTTAAATGCCTTAAATGTATCCGGATCTTCAAAGACGAGCCAGAAATTCAACCTTTTCTTTTCTTCGTCGAATCCTACCTTGAAATACTTGCATCCATAAATCTGACGACTAGCAAGTTCTCGTTTCCACGCCAAATACTCCTTCCACTCTTCAAGTTTTTCACCTGTATATTCTGTAAGTGAACCGGCATTATCCAAAATATCATAAAGGAAGTTTGCCCCTATTCTTTCAGGAGATTGATAAGGAGTGGCAACAACATCCACCTCAAAGTCAAGCTGCTCTGTATCCATTACTTCAAAGACTGAATCAACTCGAAATTCCTTCCCAGCAATATGTCCTTTAAAAAGCAAAGACACTTCATCTGGTAAATAACCTTCAAGAAAATCTCCTGGTGTTCTTTCAGGTCTTATTCCAAGAACCTTGACATCATAACCATTCTTACCCGTAAAGGTAAGATTTCTTACATACATCTGCTTCTGAAAACCTTCAGGAAATAATCCGTCCAAGATTTGCTGCATTCTATCTATTGAAGATAATTCCTTTAATTTTGGGAATCTCTTAACCAGATTTGCTTCGCTTGTCTTTAATTTATTTCTTCTATCATCTTCACTATCGTTTAGCAAAATACAAATGTTGCGTCCATAAAATGACATTTCCGAATTATCTATTTCTTCTGTTTCGTCTTCTTCATCATACTCATCGTCCTCGTCATATTCATTTTCATAATCGTCGATTTCATATTCATCATTGTCATAAAAGCTATTATCATTTCTATCTGCCATATTGTTCCTTTCCGAGCCACATACTGAATGCTGCATAATTCTATGTTCTTCCCACATATCATCCATTTGTTTTTGTTTCCACATATCATCCATTTCCTGTTTGATACGTTCTTCCTCAAAAATATCATCTGATGTTTTTTTGTGTGTTGCATTGGTTATTTCTTTGTCTTTATTACTTGATGATTTAACACCTTTAACCGTTGCAGATACCGCTACACCTGCAATACTAGCACCAACAATTCCCGCTATCAATTTCGTAAAATCTTTGTCATTTGCCATATCTTTCATCCCCGTATCTCACGACTTTGGTAAATCAGCAACCACAACTGTTTCTATTATGCCCACACCAAGAACACCAAGTATTTTTTCTAATATCTTTATTACTAGATATCTACCTCAATACCATGCCTTTCTCTGCCGTACTAGTAGAACAATTAATAGCTCAATGTTCCTAACCAATTATATATAATTACCAAGACACTATATGTCATACTAATCTTTTTTCCTTAATATATTTACCACTCTTTATTCTCTCATCCTTTGGCTTCTCAGCATTTTCTGGTATAGCCCAAGTATTCCCAAACTTGATAGCGCCTTCTATACGTCCTTCAAGGCACAAAGTATTGATTCTCCTCTCCTTAATCCCCCACTTTTCTGAAACTTCTGAAATTTTTAAATATCCATTCATAATTCACCTCACATGATACAAAAAGAGACACAGGCTTTCCCATTTTGTAGAAAAGACTGTGTCTAATAATCAATACTGCAACTGGCTGACATTCTACAGTCCCTATAGTTTTGCGTCATATGTTTTCACATACTTTGCCTCAATATCAAGCTAACAACAATTATACACTTTCATTCGCACAATGTCAATATATTTTCAGTAATTCTGCTCATTAACTCGTCATTCTAAACAACTAAGATATATATTTTGCACAAATAAACTATTGATAACAATTTAAAATATCTATAAACCGAGTACAACAGATTTTTAAAATAATCCAATACTTATCGGCCATTTAGTTATCATATTTCTTTATAAGTTTCTCCCACTTCTCCTGGAAGTACTCCACACTCTTATTTCCAAGAATATCATCCTCAGTCAATACCTCTCTAAGCTTCGCCCAGCGAAGTCTGGTCTGCTCTCTCTGATAACGAACCACAGTTCCGCCAACATATTTGACATCTTTAAGCTCAATATCTCTGTCTGTATATGAGTGACGATCTGGTCTTTTAATAACCACATCACCAGTCATAATGTTCTTTGCATATCTTGAATCTGCAGCCACAATATTCATAAACACCGGATCCACACCAAGCTGAGATACAGTCATAGAAGCGTACTTGTCTGAACAGCCAATCTCAATCAAGGCAAAGAACTTCTCCAAATCACTCATCTTTCCCAGGAAAAGATTAAAGAATTTCTGAACGTTAATATCCATTACCTCATTCTTAAGATCAGGACCTTCATGGTTCTTATCCTCGAATGCTTCTCCTTCCATACCGTCCTCCTCAATCATCTGTTCAACTGACATCCTTCCGTCAAGATAATCAAACACTGCTTTGATATCCTTAACAGAGTATTCTGGCTTCACTTCATGAATCATTTCTGGAGTAATAGAATAAATGTCTTTTTCTCTATCCTTTGCAAGTCTCTTTCTTAAATTTAGAATCTGATTAAACTTCTTCTCAACATCCCTGGTTACACCATGCATACCGGCATAGGTAAGAATAAGTGCTTCGGATGAAAGATGCTTAAGAAATGTTGAAAACTGATACTGCTTCTCTCCATCCTCAAGATGAACAGAATCATTGAACGAAAGCAAATTATCAGAAATAACAATCTTGAAATTACTAATAAAATCCTCTTCATCCTGTCCAAACTGGTGCTTACGAGTGCAATGCTTTCCTGTAGTTCTCTCCATCTCCTGAATGGCAAGAATTAAAGTCTCCTGAAATAACTCAATCTTCTCTGCCTTAGTTAATTCAACACTGTAATCAATGCCATCTGCTGCAGGTACGCTATCCCTTATAGCTCTAAGGATTGCTGTTACTCTTGTCATATAATCTGACAAAGACTCCAAGTTACTGTTAAATGTTAATGTTGTACGCATATTCTTTTCCTCCTGCGACTTAAAAAATTTGTCTTGGGAGGAAGCGCACACATCCTCTGGGTATTAAATTGGCTAAAAGAAAAGGCCTCCCTCCCGGTTGCTACCAGGAAGAAAGCCTTCGATTTCCATATTCAGATAAAAAAATAAGACGTGAAAAACGCCCAGTCCTCGCTGGTAAATGTTTTTCACGCCTCTCTTGGGTCATGCCCGTGTATCGTGATGAGCACTAATTCAGTTGTATAGTGTTCTTGTAGCTGCTTAGATGTAAAACCTATCCCCAACAGCATGTTCCAACAGTTTCTTTTCTGTGTACTTCTTAAGCATTAACACACGCTTACAGCATGTACACTTGATGGTTACACTCGGTAACACCGGTGCATCATCGTTTCCTGTAAGAATATATGACATATGCAAACTCTTCTTACAGTTCTTGCAATAAAATGTGATCTCTTGCAACAGAATTCACCTCCAATAAAGATAAATAGTAACGTTCATCTCATCGAGAAAAAAGGGAATTGTCATTCTCGTGCAAATGTAGCCATAGCCGTTGATCTAGCGGCTAATGAAGCGGGTTTTCCGTAAGACACCGAGCCCGTGTCCCCCACTGCAGAATACTCTAGCTGATCCCAAATATTCAATCTTATCGAACACTTGTTCTTTTTGTATAATACTCTGCATTGGAGAATTTTTCAAGTATTATTTTGCACTGCAAAACCTCAAAATCTCTCAAAGTTAGATTTTATGCATATTTCAGCATGAAAAATTTTTTTATTCCAATGTCTTTAGATGACATCGAATTGCAACAAAAAAACCGGTGCACATAAACACAAAGAACTTATTCCTTAAATGTTTATCTGCCCCGGCTAAGTGGTAGCTCGCTATGCGGCCCCTGGTGCTCAAGTAGCATCTATATATTAACTTGCAAATTTCTTTGCAGAAGCTTTGTAAGCTGTTTTGTTGTCAAAATCCCAAAGGACTATTCTCTTGCATACACTACATCCACTCGACTGCATTCCAGTCGCTCCATAAATGTATGCCTTGCCCTTTCCACAATAGGGACATTCAATAATTCCTGTGGATTCTAACTCATTGAGATTTACAATATTATCTACATTCATTAGCATTGCCCTCCTAAATAATCACAAACATCTTGTTTACAATCTCGGTCATTGCATTACTAATTTCTGTAGTAAGCATGTCTGCAAATCTTTCGGAAGAGAAGAACTTAATAAAGTTTTCCTGCATATCTCTAATAGTCTGGTCGTATGTTATATATGGTTCATTGTACTTTTGATCAACCATATTGCGAATAATCTTATTTCCATATGAGAGATTAAATGCAACCTTATCAATAACCATATTGTACTTCTCAGAAGCAGCAAAGTAATGTCTGAAAATCAAGTGTAACTTCTGAATTTTTCTAGCCTTCTCAGGTAATCCATCAAATACCGCCGGATTAATATCCGAAAACGCAAATCTTGTAATATCTTTGTTTGCGTCTAATTCCTCTATAATATAATCCAGTTCGACATCATCTAGATTATCAGCCAAAGTTTTGATAGCTTCGCTTTCATACAATGTAAGGAAATCAGGAATATATTTTTCAAGCACTTTTCTTAACATACCCTTCATATTGATACTAAAATTACCATATACATACGCATTTGTCGTATACCCTAAGCCCACCTGAAGGTTCTCATAATACCTAACTACACTCCTTCCGTGAATCCTACGTGTGTCGGTAATCTGATATCCATTTACAATTGCCTTTTCAGTAGTTAGTGCTGAAACAATTTGGCTGTATTCTGTACTGATAACCCCTTGTATTACACTTATATTGATAGCAGGCGAGCTTGTTTCTTTCACAGTAACAAATAAAGGGGCTTTCATTCCCTTTGGAAGAATTCTCATCTGTGTTTCCATCAGTACTTCGTTAATGAATTCGTACAAACCATCTTGAGTAAACTTGCGTCGTCTTTCATCATTTAAGTCTCTTAATGCAGTCTGTATTGGATCAATTTTTTCTTCCATATATCTGATTGAAAGCCACGTTGAGTCTTGATTTTTGAGACATGTAAGGTATTTCTTAATGCTCTTTTCCATAGTATCAATAGCTCCACAGATATTCTTCGAATAATCCTCTTGTCTTAATTCAACCGTATCGCGCTCTGCTTTATTAATAATATTACTAATCACTCTGTCAGCTTTAGTAAATATTACATAGATTGGAATATCAAGTTTCTGTGCTTTACTTACCCTTGTATTAATTGCCTCACAACAATCAATGATAACCTCATCCTTTTCTTCCAAATTCATTAAAAGTAAAATGCTATCCGGGCTACAATTTAATGCTATATCAAGCGCATCCTTTATAGAATTATTGTCTGCACTAATCTGATTAAGTCCCATGGTGTCTCGCAAACAAAATCTAAGAGGGATTTTATCATCGAACTGTTTTATAAGTTCCTCTCTAGGTCTGCAGGCAACAGTCATATCCTCGATTACTAAACTATATGGTTCAAAAGGATCAAAAAGGCTTTGTAAAATCGCACCTCCATACTTTAGCTCAGCATCATTCTCATCAACAGTGTACTCAAGTATACTGTTAGGGTCATCTATGCAACCAAGGCACTTGTCTAATCTATCAGAAATAAGTTTGCCAATACTATTTAACCAAGCCTGGTATTCCTCTAACAAGATTGGGTTCAACTCACTCCACATATCTTCCATCACAATATTTCTGATCTCTTCTATTGAAACTTTGCGCTTATCCGGTTCTTTCTTCTTCGCTTTTACTCGATTAAGGAAAGGTTCTTCAGCATTCTCAATAGTGAGTAGTGCTGTATTAATTACTAGCTTAAACTGTTCAATAGAAATTTCATCCGCTAGCTTTCCGAGATGATATGAAGCATCAGTAGGTTCAAGAACCATCTGAAATGCTGCTTCATCAATTGAATCAATAGTATCAGCACAATCATAATCATTTGCAGCAAATTGCTTTGCAAGCATCTCCATAACCTTCATATGAATTGGCTTTGTAGAAAATGACTTACTTTTGATTTGGATTGAAAAATCTTCATTTCTCTCTATTCTCGCATCAAACATAAAGTTGCATGGAATTATGGTTGTCTGACACTTATCACCCACACCAACCATGATGAACTTAATCAACTTATGATTTACCAATGCATAAACCAATGTGCTCTTTCCTGACGATGTTGGACCAATGACTACCAACGACTGTGCGGATTTCATTCGCTTATGTGCCTCAGCTGCCATAAGCTTTGTCATTTCACGTTTTCTCATAATGAAAAAACCTCCTTGTAATTTATCATCAGACATGACTATTACAAGGAGGTTATAAAATAAAAAAAACCGTGCGTATGCACGGACTCATCTCATAAATCTCTCGCCGCATACTTGATAAAGGTGGTGTTCCTAAAATCGTGTACTGGTAATGACTTCGACTCAGCGTTTTCGTAGTTCGCATCTTGTAGAGTCACATCTGTAAATATCATTTTATTCCACCACCATTATTTTGTCAACTATTATTTTCCAAGATTGCTTCCTAACGTATTTCAAGAGTTATTGAAATCTCTACTCCGTCTTCAAATACATCTGCACTCCGCCATACACAACCGCCAAATTTAAGCTCTCTACCTCATCTGGTGTTACCCATACTGTAAATGCTGTTGCAATTCCATCAGGCTCTGTCACCTTTTTACCGGAATTATCATATACCTCTGCCACATATACATTTTCTGCATATAAAGTCAAAAGCTCTGTTGCAGGATCCAATGCATATACATCCACGATATCCCCTCGTCTAAGAGAACCATTTACACCATCAGAAAAGTTCTGGGCATCAAAGGATGTTACCTCATAACCTGCTAAATACTTGTCCATCACTTCATCCTTAGAAGCAATATTGCAAGAAAGCACCATCTGGGATTTTTTCATTGAATTCTCAATATAGAATCCATCCTTTGAAAAATCCGAAAGTGATTTGTATGCATTTTCCGGTACTGCTTCAAGTTGTACCTTCACTGTCGTAAAGTACTTTTCAATATCCTTTGATTCCACATAGGTATTAGCAGGCACGTCTTCCTTCATGCAGACAACCGTTGTTTTCAGATCATCCTGAACTGCTTTCTGCTGCATAGCAAGATAGATTGCACATACCACAATACCTGCAAATAAAAGCGGTAAAACAACTACCTTCACTACCGAAAGAATCTTGTTGTCTGCTGCCTTGTCCTTCTTTTCCTTCTTAAGAGATCTCTTTGTCTCTTTTTCCATCTTCTTTTTCTGCTCTTCGCTTATCTTTTTTTCAAACATATAATAGTCTCCTTCCTAATTGTTGATTTCCAAAGTACAATAAATGTCTTTGGTTTTTGTTATCAAATTTCCATTAATAATGCTCTTGATTCCAAATCTTACCCTGCCATAGGCTGATGTTTCTTTTACCACTTCTCCAGTGGGAGTTCTTTCAGAGCCAATCCTTGCAGTCCATGTCCTTTTATAACCGCCATTACCAGAATACTCCGTAGCCTTTACGATATTACCTTCCACCTCATAACAGATAAAGGTATCAAAACCAAAGTTGTAATAGAATCCATCTGTTTCTGATACCGAATCATTCATACAATCCTTAAAGATTGCATAAGATTTATCCTTATCTCTAAATCTTACAACTGGTGTACCTGTAAGCTCATAAGTTTCAAAATAGTACACATCATCTGCTACAAGACTTGCTAAAACTGCATCTGCTAACGAATCATCCACATGATGCTGATGAGTCATAAGCTTACTTACCTGCGCCATATATAAAGTGATAATTGCTACAATCAACACCGTCATGAACATAAACAAATATCCAAAAGCTCCTGTCGCCTGCTTCTTTCTTTTAATCAGTTTCTTCACAATACCACCGCCTTACTGCTTCGCCGTTGTCTGGCGTTTTATCGTAATGGTACTTGGATGAGTCGTATACTTAGATATAGCTCCGGCAAAAGATAAAATATTGTCATCATAGGTTCCACTGATACAAAGATAAATTCTGTCTCCATAATTCACTTCACTGGTTGTGGTTCCCGAAAAACTGATATTGTACAGTCCATAACCTTCAAGCTCTGCCTTAAGTGCTGCCTGATCTGCTGGCTTAAGATATCCTTCTGTCTCCATAATCAGCATGTACTCTCTTGCCACCTGTCTCATTCCCCACTTATCACTGATGCCAGAAAAGGCACCAAAGATAATCACAAGGAATGCACAGACTAAAACCAGATTGATAAACATCACAAGCGTGTTTTCAATGACGGAGGCTTTGCGCTTTTTCTTTAATAACTTCATGCTGCCACCTCCTTAAAATCCAATCTGAAGCTCTAATAACTTCATAACAATGCAATAAAGTATCATGGCTAAGATATCCATAGCGATAAATACTACATAAAGCATTGTCTTCTGCTCAAGTACAATACAACGTCTCTTATTTACACTGACCTGCTCTCTTTCAATGTTACTTTCTAGTGTACGAAGCGCTTCATCTACCTGACCTGTTGACTGCAAGGACTTAATGACAGTACAGAACGAACTAATCTCACCATTGGAAAAGCTCATCTCAAGCTCATAAAGACAGCTATCTAAGGATCTTCCAGAATCAAGCTCACTTCGAAGCTTCATAAGCGCTGTCTTAAGACGCTTATTCTCAACTACGATTACAGAATCCTTAAGTGCATCTGCAATGTACTGACCGCCCCGTTTTCCATAGAGCACGGATCTACTCATTTCCATGATGTCAGGCATCATCTCGTCATTAGATGACTTGTTCTGTAATCTTAAAATCACATCTAAGAAGAACCAGCCAAGTACTCCTGCCACAACTGTTAATGGTTTACCAACAGCTGAATTCATAACTCCACTTATGATAAAGAATGTAATCATTCCAAATGCTGCTGCCATTAAAGCTTTAAACATGTACCACTGACTTACTGTCATCTGATCTTTAAGGAGAACTCCGGCTCCCATCTTCTTAAGCTCAATCTGCTTCTCAGCGACAAACCTTGTTAATACAGATGAACTCTTCACCTTATTGATTGTCTTCTTTGCTTCCTTTGCTGGGGTTGTACCTCTGATGAGATATACAATGCCCTGGGCAAGAGAAAATGCAATGATAAACAATAATGCATATAAAATCTTAATCAATCCATCGTCCTCCTTTCTTACTTGTCTGTCTTAAACATCTTGATACCGACCATCAGATATAAAAGGCCAGTAATCAGAAGTAAAATCTGTCCTACAATTGTTCCTGTCAAACTTCCTGCTACATCAATATCAAGACCCGCTCCAATAATAAGAACGATAACTACCGCCATGATACTGATAACAACAAGTGTCATCTTCATGGAAAACAGAATATTCTTTCTGTCTTCTCGCGCTGATAATCCTGCTGCCACCTGGCTCATCATCTGAGCTAACACCTCTTCATAATTTGCCTGATAATGCATACAGTTTTTTAGGTTTACAATGATGGTCTGCAACTGTCTGTTGTCTACCGACTCTTTCATATAATCAAAAGCAATATCTACATTTCCCGTTGCTTCTGCGTCCATCACAAACTTCTCTGCAATTCGCTTAAGTGGACCAGATAGAGACGGAATCGTATTCTGAAAGATTGTTACGATATCACTGCTACCCTTTGCATGATTAGATAAGATGGATATAAAAATCGCTGTGTTATCCTCAATCTGGTTGTAAGTCTTTCCTGCAAGTGCCATGACAATTCCATAAAGAACTACTGCCTGGGCACAAGCTAAAAAGATACCAACCAATCCATTTTGAAAGAGAATCGTCCCCTCAAAGAAACCTGCAATCGCAGCTAGAATCAGCGCTCCTAAGAACGTTTCGCCATTTGCAAACTTAAATCTGTTCTTAATACCACTGACAAGCATCATTCGATCAAGCTTATACAAAAGGGAATTATTCTCAATGGCACCAAATCTCGTTACGAACTCGGCTTCCGATAACACCTTTGCATCCACATTATCCTTATATTTCTTTACAAGTTTTCCCCAGACATTGTTCTCAACAAATCTCTTATGAACAATAAACATAAAGAGAAATGCAAAGAGAAATATGAGCGCCCAGGGAATCATCTTAACTACTACCTCCACTTGCATCTTCCTCCTTTTCTTCTACTTCTATTGGCACATTTATATCCACATCCCCATAATCTCCTGGGTCTGAGATATCATCGATGTTTGGCTTGTTGCTATCAGGATCACTTGGATCATATAAAACGGTTCCATCTTCGTTATAAAGAATCATAGGCTCGTTCCAGTTGATGTTTGGATCATAAGCTTCTCCGTTATATGCCTTTGCATCAGTATCAGATACATACCTAAAAAGCCCTACACCATTTACAAAGTAATATCCACTGACAAAGTAATCTGGAATCTTAATCGCAATTACATTGCTATGCATAAACTCGTAATCGTAACTTACAAATCTCTCAAAGCTTCCAAAACTATGGATATTGGCCTTTAAGCTAAAATCTTGATAATAAGTTCCTGTGTAAAACTCGCAGGTGTATGTCTTGTCCTTTTTAAGATTAAGAACAGTTCCACCATCCGATACCGAATCCTTATCTACTCTCATATTCCCTACCTTATCAAGGTAAAGCTTTGAGATAACACCAAGCTTTGTAAGCTCCGATGCATCTGACTCCATGTCAATGAAGTACTTGTAATCATCGTCCTCAACATCAGCAAACATCAGATAATAATGTCCTCCCATATCTGCTTGCATATTAGAAATACCAATCGTATATCCGTAATCAGCAAATCGTTCAAAGACAATGGATTCCGGTACCGTCTCATCATGCACGTATAAAAGATAATCTCCTGCCATCACTGTTGGAATCTTTGAATCCGTAGATGTATCAATCCAAATGCTTCTTGGATATTCTGTTACTTCCTCCAGTTCCTTTTTCTTAAAGTTGTAATTCCCAGTAATGCAGGTAAAAAATACATTCTTATCACTGGCCTTCTTAAGATCCTCTTCTATCTTTCCGCCCTCATGATGCCATACATAAGCATTTCCACTTTCAAGATCATTTACATCCTTAAAGCTTGTAGGCTTATCATTTGACAAACCAAGAAGCGTATTAAACATTCCGCATCCAGTTAATGAAAATGCCATTGCTGTAATAAGTGCCAAACTAACAACTCGTTTTCTCATCTCCTACTCCTTTCGCCACAAAAGGATATACAGTCTCAAAAATCAAAGCTTCTCTTTCCTTATCCCAGCCAGCGATTCTGATAATCTCATCTACCATAAAGTTACGAAGATGCACTACATACTCAAAACCCTGTAACTGCTTTAAAGAATCTCTTGTGGAATATCCAGTAGCCTGGCTGATATAATCTGCCATCTTATCTACTGCCATCTCACAACTTTCTCCGTGAACAGAAGTCCAACACTTATGTCCTGTCATAGATGCCTTTGAAAGACCAGCTGCTTCTGAACCTTCCTTTACTTCACCTACAATCACACGGTCAAGGTCAACAAGAAGTGCTGCTCTTGTTAAATCACCAAGCTCATAGCTAATCTTTGAATCACCCTGATTGGTCATTACATGACAACTAAATAAGTCTGGATGCACAAGGTCAAATAACTCTGCATTTTCCTGGCAAATCATCACCGACTCATCAAATGGGATTTCAGCAATCATGGCATTCATAAGAGTTGTCTTACCACTTGCTCCCTTACCGGTAAAAAGAATCCCTTTTGATCGAATCATCTGATTCATAAGGGTATTGAAATCTGTATTATCCTCAGAAAAATACTTCTTAATACCAGAACGATCCAACTTGATAGTTCTGCCGGATGCTCTGTGCTTAAACATTCCAGCCTTTTCAAGATTCTCAAGTGTGTACTTATCCTTTGGAATCTTTCGAATCGCCACTACTGGTTTTCCACCATCCACCAAAAGTCCAGAGATAATCGTGATTCGTAAGATAAAATCATCCTGAGTTGCATCAGTAAAAGTCTGAATCGCATTGGCAGTACCAAGGTTTACCTTGTTTCTTTCAAGAAGCTTTGTAACAAACATCTTGTAAGCTGCATCATCAGCAAAAGTAACTGCTGCCTCTTCTCTCTTACCTGTTCTTTTGGTACGGACTCTACTTGGCCCATAAAGCTTAATATCAGAAATTCCCTTGTCATGAATCAGATCATCAATGATCCCATAACCCCATAACTCTTTCTTAATGAGATCAATCACAAGATCCTTTTCTTCACTGGTAAGCTCGTTACCCTCTTCATCCTGATACTCTGTTAACTGTCTTCTCATGTCTGAAAGAATCTTCTCTCTTGTGACATGTAATCCTTCAATGTTTTTCTTATTGAGATTTGCTAAGATTCCTGCATCCTGTCTCTCATGGAATTCAGTTTCAAGAAGTCTAGCTAAATCTGCGTATTCTTTCATTTCTCTATTCATCTGTTTCCTCCATAATCTCCCCCGCCTCATGGTGGAGGTTGTTTCCTTCATTAATTCCTTTGTAAATAAATACCGAACCAATCGCTACTACGATAACCAACACAAAAGCAACTAACTTAATCAAAAGCTTTCTTTGCTCTGCAGGATCTGCCTGCTGCTGTCGACTTAAGGTCATTTCTTCCTCTTTCTTTAAGACAATGGCCTTTTCCTTTACCTTCTCTACATCCTCTGTTGATACATACTGAAGGGATATAGACGGCTTAAAGAAAAAGCAATACAGATACTTTCCATAAGTCATGTCCTCTGTATAATTACAGCCAATTGCTACTCCCACTAATAGAAGCCCCAAAAAGATAAGAATGCATACTATTCTTGGGGTGTCATAATACAGTGGGAGCAACACATTAACTAGCACTCCTGCAATGACACTTCCGAAAAACACTATTTTTTGCAATATCGTCTGGTTCTTTAAGGCATCGATACCGAATAATGCATCCGAATCAATCTCTTCCAAATTTACATTTCTGTTCATTTGCGCCATAACTAATCTCTCCTTCCTAGAACATTCTTGCAGTGATTGCATCACTACCCTTTACAAGTCCACTGATTACAATTGGTGTGATTGCCATCTGAACGGTAATTAAGATGCACTTATAGATATTCGATGCACCTGCGAGATCAAAATTCACCAAATTCGTACATAACGATACACCCGTTTTTACCGCTACTACCATCAAAGCTCCAGATATGCAGAATCCAAAGAAAGTCTTGATATATGTTACAAGTGATCTTGAAATATCGTGACCTCCAGCTCCAAGTGCAATAGCAATTCCTGCAAATGGCAGAATCATAAGTGGCTTTAAGATTCTCTGGAATCCGCTACTTATGATAGATAAACAACTTGCAACCATAATAAATAGCAATACGATACCGCCAATCAAGAACAACAATGAACATCCGATTGTACTCCAGAACTTTTCAAGCCACTCTCCAGATAGCTCAAAACTTGGTAGTTTCAAGCAATCCTCTATAATCGTTTCCATATCTCCACTTACGGATAATGTGTAACCACTAACTGCAGATAGCTTTCCTGTAATTCCATCTGTGAAATCAATGATGTAACCCATAATGCTCCACATATTCGCTGCGATATATAAGATAATGCAGTATCTTAACGCATCATGCAGAAACCTTTGTGCCTGCTGTCCGGGCGGTGCCGATATGACTGACTTATAAATTGCAATGATAAAAAACACTGTCGCAATTGGTACAGTCGCATCTGCTATTGCATTATAAAATGTGTGCACCGTTGAATATGGTGTTCCTCCTGCTGCCAGTTTAGGACTTGTAGTAAAGAGCGTCATTGCAATCTCCATGAGAGCATTCCAGACGGTAAACGCACAGTTATATAGCGCTTTTACTATGCCTTCCATAAACGTCTCCTTTCTACTACCTGTTAACGAAAAAATCCCAGCTCCTCATAGAAAAGAGCCGGGACCAATTTAGGTAAGTGCTGAAACAAGAGCACTTAATCCTACAAGAACGCCACCAGCTACTACTGAGTAAACAGCCTGATGCTCACCCTGTTGATCCATCTGGCGGAATGCCATAGCAAATTTAATTCCACCATAAACCAACATTACAGCTCCAATTGCACTACCAAGTGTAAGGAGCACAGACTTTAAACTTGTAATAGCCTTTGTATAACTTGTTGCTGCCAAAATCATGTTTCCCATATTTTAGTTCTCCTTTCCTTATTGGTAAGAGCTAATTCCTTAACCCTTTCATTAAGTACTTGGAGCCTGAAAATCGTGATTACAGAAAAACTATAGAATTTTTGCAAAATTTTTTATTTCTTCAATGGCGCAGTCGGTCGGGAACATATTCCGTATTCTTTCTGCGTCATAATCTGCCATAATAAGCTCATATAAAAACCTAATCTGAGCTTTAGAATATCCGTACTGAATAAGGTTTTGTACAGTTTCTGCTCGACTAACATATTTCTTCTTCGCCTCCGCACTGTCATCATTCTTTTCCTTATAAATTGAAAAATCAATAGGAGCTGTAGAGTGCTCATCTATGTATCTCTCATAATTCTCATGAAGCTTCTTTTGCATTTCTTCTGTGAATTTTAAAGTTGTTACAGGAGTATCCATCTTTCCCTCCAAAATCAGGTTTTCAACATCATTCTCCGTCAATCGAAGAATTGTACTACCTGATTCCCTAATTTTCTTTGCCTGTGTAACTGCTTCTTCTCCACTTAAGAAAAACATACTGTTTTCCATCTTAAACTTCTCTCGTTTTTGTCTTGTTCTCTTTGGATCATAAGGATTTGTCTTTCTACAAAGTAACTTCACAAAAGGAGTTTTCTCCATACGGCATTTCGTTTCAAAAAGTGGGTCTGCACCCTTAATGACAATGGCGCACTCACCATCCTTTTTCATCGCAAAAATATCTTCTGCAGATAAAAGAGGCTTTTGCATAACATCCTCTGACCTTGAACTACTTCCCCTGTAATCCTTTGCATCAGAATCACTTGCTTTATGAATCGTCTGGGTACCAAAATGCTTACTTAAGTACTCACAGGAGTCCATATCAGGCGCACCCAAAATATCGATTATGGAACAGTTACCAATAAGGTCCTTATCCATATCAAACTTTGGGAATTTGCGCTTAAGCTGAATTAAGTTTTGCACAATAATAACTGCTGACATATTTCTGCTTCGCATAGTTGATAGCTTCTCGACAAAGGAATCCGGCAAAGTAACATTGGCAAATTCATCCATCAAAAATGTCAAATGATGTGGCAGTGTTTCATGAAGCTTTGGATCAATTGCTGTAAGATGATACAGTTCATCAAAGAATAATGAATAAACCATACTTGGAATCCAGTCATAATATCTCTTATCCTCACTGGTTACGATAAACAGTATTCTCTTTCCAGTTGCTGAATTCTCGCTCTTTCTTGAATAGCCAAAGCTTTCGCTAATCTTGATTTCATCCTCTGATAACAAATCAATTACACATTGCAGTTTCATATATCTACAATGTGCATCAAGAGAAGCTACAATAGAGGATGTTGTCTCCGCTGCACCGTTATAATACTTCTCAATAGCAACATACCCAGGGAAATCGGAATCATGGTTCTTCTTCCACTTAAGCTGTGCTTTCTTTGCAATATCCAATATTCCCCCTGGTCTGTTATCAATCGATCCATCTGCTTTTGTATAGACTGTAGTCGCATTAAGAAGCTTTACAAAGGTTGCCCAGTTTCTTTCTTCCTCTACGATATATTCCTTCATGATGTAAATCAGTGAAGTCAAAAGCACTTCTGCACTCTGCTCGAAGAACTGATCATTACCACCGCCAGCTTCATCCTGTGGAGTTGTCGCTTTCATTAAGATACCTGCAATGGACATAATATCTGACTCGTTTCTAATATATCGGAATGGATTAAAATGAATACTCATTGGCATACCATCCTCTGATTCCACATTCATGACCATTACTTCATAACCGTTATCCTCAAAATACTGTCCTGTCTGCTTATACAATTCTCCCTTTGGATCAGTTACAAGGAAATTCCCACAAAGCTGACTAAGCATCGGACGTGCAAGTCTGAAAGACTTACCAGAACCTGGAGGTCCTACAACAAGCATATTAAGATTTGAGGTTTTCACATTATCAATGGATAGATACACACCCTCTGCTAGCCAGTAGTTCTTGCAATTAACCGTAAGTTTCTCTGATATATTCGCATTTCCGGTTACTACTTCAATCTCATTCTTTGGATCATGGTTTGCAAACTGTCTTGTAAAATCTTTTGCATTTCCCCACTTTGCCACACCATATTCCTGACCTGCAAACGGATGCTCAAATTTTGTTGCCATAATAATGAATGCCATAGAAAACATTACCCAAAAGACCGCAATAAAAGCAGGGGTTGCTTTCGTAAACCCCACTATAAAATTGTGTCTTTGGATAATAAACTCATTGAAGTTCGCCATAAATTCCCACAAATTATTATCTGGCATCCATACAGCGCCACATAGAAATCCAAGATATATACAAAGAACTGAACCAATGCCATACATAATCAATGTTTCCTTAAGTGTTCTTGTATGCTTCTTTATGGAACTTCCACCCGTTTTACCCATAGACTATCTTCTCCTTCCTGCAACCTTTGAAATTGCTTCCTTTGCAGATTCCGATACACTCTTTGCAATGTCTGATCCTGACATTTCCTTCATGGTTCCATCGTGCTTTTGTACCGAATATGTTGCATCATCCTTAATAAAAACATGTGCTGTTTTGTCATTTACAGACTCAATCATCACACCCTTTACAAGCCCCTCTGAAATCTCCATGCACATTACTTCTTCTCCGTCCGGCATAAGCTTTGCAACTGGAACTGCTACAGTAGAATAAAGCGTCTCTTCATATTCCTTTTTATCCTGAACTTTGGCATTATATCCCTTCACAAATTCCTTGGCTTCCTCACTGCTGTACTCCGCTTCTGCCGGCTTTTCTCCTTCAGAAGCCTTCTTAAAATTTGCCTCAAGATACTCCTGATATTTTTTGAAACGTTCCTCAGACTGAACAACTGCAGTTTTTTGTCCATTCTCAAGACCAGCTTCCTTAAGCATGGCTGGAATCTGCTTCTTCCACTGTTCACGGCTTAATCCATAATCAGAGAAAATCTTCACTTCCGAAGATCCTGGCATTCTAACCTTATACTCAGAATAAATATGGCCTGCATCATCCTTACGAAACTCACGCTTAATCATATGAATCTTTTCATCACTGGTAACCTGACTGTAGAAAACCTCACCAGTCTCTGGAATATGGTCTTCATCTCTTACTGGCCACATACAATCATACGGCGTGTATTCACGGACAATACCACACACCTCATCCTGCTCCAATGCTCTCTCTGGATCAGTTGCAAAAAGACAGCCCTCTCCCTGCTTTAAGTACTCAGCAAAATCAATCTCATTCTCATGCTCTGCCTTTTCCTTTGATTCCTTTAAGAGATCTGCATTCTCAGCCTTCGCATCAAGTAACATTGCAAGCTCCTTCTCTGCAGCCTCTCTTTCCGTATCACTTGTAGCATTTGCAATCTTCTCTTTGACCATAACAATCTTGGCATCAATAGCCTTGTCCTTATCCTGTTCATTGTTGATTCGTCTTTCCATAACCGCCTTAATCTGTTCCTTATGAATTCCTACATCCTGAGCTGGAACTGCAACCGGAATATAGTCATCATTCGGATTAAGGTCTGGCATAATACAATATCTCAAATTGTACTTTTCACAATAAAGGTCAAAGTCTGATTTCATAATCTTAGTTCCATCAGAATCAATTCTGATAACCTTTTCTTCAAACATTTCCTTCGGAAACTCTAAAATAGGTGGAACCCCTTTTGATATCTCCTGCATCTTCTTCCAGTCACAGTTTCCTGGCTTGTTCAAATATTTATTGTAATGATGGTCAGTTAAAGCCTTAATCGCCTTTGCAATCAAGGCAACCATTGCTTTACTTCCTTTAAATAGGTAATACACTCCCTTATACTCCATCTCTACTACCTGTGAAATTTCATCTGCCATACTTTCATCTCTCCCTTCTATTTGTTAGGTCTTGCGACCATAATGGCATTCTTTGTGCGCAACTTCTGGTAAACCACGCCACAGCGTTCATTTAATGCTTCCACTGCATTTCCGTTTCCAATATAAATAGCAACATGATAGATTCCCATGTATCTTCCATTACTACTGCCACCATAATAGATTAAATCTCCCGGCAACAAATCCATGGTATCTAATGTCTTTCCTTTTTCGTTTAGAAGCCTTGCTCCCTCTGCAGCTGTTGGTGGATACCTTGTCCCATAACTAATATCTGTTCCGGCTGCATCCCACGCATAATATGCTAAAGAGCTACAATCAAATGCTGTTCCGCTTGTTCTATTCGCCTGACTATATGGACTACCAACTTTACTTAATGCAAATCTGATTACCTTCTCCTGTGTTTCATCACAAGTAATCGCCTCAACAATTTCATCAATATCCTCACTAGACATGGTAGAATTGATATAAACATCCGGCTCCGAAGAAAAGACTGATAGGAACCCTGTAATAGCATCGCTCACTTCTTTTAGTGGCTGTAATACCGAAAAGATAAACATCACAATAATTATTACAATTGTTGCAACCACCATAAAAATTGCAATGTATGGAGCAAGAATTGCTCCAAGCTTTGCTAGTAACGACTTAACCCATCGCATCGGATTTACTAAATCCACTAAGGTCTTCATAAGTCCTGATACTCCATCCGCGAAAGCATTTCCTGTAGACTTATCGGAAGCAAGGTCATTTGCCATATCCTTTTTTGCTCGAAGCATCGTTGCGATGGAAGTCTTTGATGCAGCCTTCTTCTGCTCCTTTGATTTTTCTTTTTTTGCTGTGTCCTGCTTCTTGTTCAGTTCCTTCTGCTTTGTCTCCTTATCAAACTTAGTGTCATCAGAAAAATGTTTATCTGTTTCTTTCGTGAATTCCTTTTCTATTACCTCTTCGCCTCCAAATTTACCTTCTGTAGACTTAGAATTTCCTGCAGAGTTAGAAGAATAACTTGTGCTTGTATCTGCAAATGAGCCAGTCGAACTCGAAACATTTCCAACTGTTGATCTGGATGAACTAGCAACAGTTTCTGATTTGGAATAAGAAGAACCTCTGGTAATCATCTCTGGATCTGATGGATTGATTGATTCCTTCTTAAGAGCCTTTTTCTTTTCTTTGATTTCATGAAGTATCTGCTTTTGTTCTTCTACTGAGCGTTTATTCTTATCAGCCGATAACCTCACTGCCTTTTCTGCCATCTCATCTAACGAAGCAGAGGCAGCTTCATTACTATCAGTAGTAAATCTAGCTACCTCATCAACCACAAATCTTTTCATGTCATCTGTAAAATTGTTCTTTGACTTAAAGGCAACCTGGCTACTCTTAAACTCCATAGCTGCCACCTCCGTCAGTGTTTACAATTCTATAGATTTCACTATTCTTATCCATTCTCATATCAAATGGTACGGTTACAGCCCCCATCTTAAGAAGTCCAGTACCACTTGCTGCATTATCAACAAAGTTAAACATTGCAGGACTGATACTTGGTAAAAACTGCATCAGCTTATTTTTATCAAGCGTTGACTGGCTAAGAAGCGCAAAGTACTCCGTGTTAGAAAGAATCGCCTGAAGCTTACCGCCATTATCATTGTTCAGTAAATCTGACATATTCTGAGTAATACCATTTAAGATACCGGACATTTTTCTGATTTCCTTCCACAGCTTAAGTACAAAGGAAGCCACTTGTTCCACCGCTAAAAGCTCATGAAATTCGTCAATATAAAGGTGTGTCCAACGTCCTTCTTTCGCATTTTCCTTGATTTTATTTCTTACAGTCTCCATCATAATAAGCATCGCAGTGATACGAAGATTATCCTTAAGACCAGATAAATCAAATACGATAAATCTATTGCTTAGATCCACATTTGTTCTGTGATTAAACAGATTAAGTGAACCATTTACAAAGATTTCCATAGCCGCTGCTAAATGAACTGCCAGATTGCTTCCCTCATCCAAAAGCCCCTGATACACATCCTGTAAGGTGGGCGAATAAGCTCTAACCTGTTCCTCATTGCTCATATTTGTTTCTGCAGTAATTACAACAGAATCGCTTCGCATATATCCTGGCACGCTATATTCTGATTCTTCCTCAGATATACCATTGAGTCTTTTTCTCATGGCATAATTTTCTGAATAAACCTTTTCAATAACGCTATCTACGATTCCCTGCTCTTCCGGAAGCATATCCCTTTTTAAGCAGCTCGATAATAACGACAAAATAAAATCCGCTTTATCAGAGATAATCTCTCTAAGTCGCCCATAATCAACTCCTTCAAAATCCACATCCATAGGATTCACATAAGCCTCCTTGGTGCTATCAAAGGAAATAACTGTACCATCCGTTTCGTCAGCTAACCCATTATATTCAAGCTGTGGAGCCACGATAAGAATCTGATCATTCTCGTAATTGGTATACGTGCAGATAATCTCCGATTTTGCAAATACTGACTTACCAGAACCTGACTGTCCTAAGATAAGACCGTTATGATTCTTAAGCTTCTTTTTATCCGCAAATATCACATTTTGAGACAATTGATTCACACCATAATAAATGCCACCAATATCATTAAGTTCCTGCGTCTTATATGGCATTAACATTGCAAGACAACTTGAAGAAAGATTCACTACCCTTTTAAATTCCTGAATGCCAAGTGGCAAAACAGAATTAAGTCCTTCTCTTTGCTTTCCAAAACAGCTTTTAAGCTTTAATGACTTAAGTGAGGCTGCATTCATAAGCTTTTCTTCAATTCTTGCAAGTTCTTCCATATCGTCTGCAATAATAAGTACCATCATTGTAGAGTTAAAATAATGGTCATCATTGGTATCAAGTTCCTTTGAAAACTGATCCAACTTTTCCTTCTCGTTTAAGAGCTTCTGGCTAGCATCCGCAAGATAGTCGTTATTATTACGATTTCTCTGCTTCTCGTTTTCAATTTTCATACCAACACCCATATACTTTCTTGCTATCTCTTGCTTAAAGCCCGAAATATCAAGAAGCTCATTATTAACGGTTACATAGCTTGTGCAGTTCATCTTACTAAGTGCCGATATAATGTCACTCTCTAAGCTCTTTGGATATTCATGAATATAAAACACCTTGCCGACCTGTCCATTCATTACAAAATGCTCATTTTCAAAACGTACACTTGCTGGAGACAAGATATTAACCCAATCATGCTTAGCGGCTAATTCTCTGTCAAAATCAAATTCATATTCTGTCTCAATTCCAATATGGGTAAGATTAAATAAAAGCTGCATCCTCTCATTGATACCTACTGTTCTCATGACTGAGCCCTGGATACCATTTACACCAATACCAACAAAAGCACTTCTAACCGCACTCTCAATGGAACTAAATGTTCCTTTTGCATCAGCCATATCCTCTGCCATGATAGTAAGTGTCAAATAAATCGTCTGATACAGCCCTTGCTTTGCATCGCTTACCTTATCCTTAATAATCTTGTTATAACTTTTTCTTAAACCGTCATACTTATCGTGTTTCATGCTATACAAAATCTTTTCATGAAACTTTTTCTCGTCTACATGTTCATTGGCTACAGAATATGAAAATCTACACGGAATTGTCTTAAGCACCTTTGAGAAGTTTATGATAATAGCTTTCTGCTCTTCATCCGTAACTCCCGCAAAGTTAATATCGCTGAGTACATAAAGCTTTGAAAACCTTCTCGCCGGAAGTTCAAATATACCGCTGTCATCGATGCTAAGAATTGAAAAAATATCCTGTACCGATGACATTTCCTTTATAAGCGGTTCATCCGGAACCTTTGTCTGCTCATACTTCGACTTTGGCATTTTCACGACTTTCACCTCCAAACACTACCGATAAAACATTTACATCTACATTTCTCATTACCTTCGCATCAACAATTCCAAAGCTCAGCAGACTATGATATACCTGCTTCTGATTTGCAAATGCCGGTGCCATACAAAATCCATATCCTTCAAAAACAGACACAAAGGTTTGTTCCACGATCTTTCTTGCATCGTCCGAATCACAAATAATTGCAAGAATCATAGATGTATTCACATAATCCTCTGCTCCATTCACAGATAATCTTCTGTTATATCTCTTTTCCAGATTTCTATTGAAATCGCTTTGCTCTTCGACAGATAAAGCGTTCATGTCAATTCCAAAAAAGAATTCACATCCTAATTCCTTTAATCTTTTTATGAGATCTGCCTGAGTGGCAGTTGGCATTGCCAAAGTAATAAATCCTTCTCCGTAATACCTTCCAGTAGTAAACGAATCATCACTCTCTGTTACCTTAGCAAAGCATTCCTTCTCCCAATCCTTGTTTCCACGCACATAGGAAGCATATGAAAACCTCGTATCTATAAAGAAATTCTCTGCCACTGTGTTCATGACCTCATCAACCGACATCTGTTTAAGCACCCCGATAGTTCTTAAAAATTCTTCATCGTGCTTAAATTTCTGTCTTACTTCCTCATAGATTTCTCCGGTTTCCATAAGAGAAATGTGGCAGGTTTCCCTGCCACCACTTCCGCTCATGTGCATGGTAATTCGCATCCTTCCGTGAAGCTTTAGGCTCATTTTTGCCATATGACATAAGGTGTCTTCCGTTGCCACAAATACTCTAAGCCAGCGATTATTTACAAATCGAAATGTCCCTTCTGGGTCAAATGAAATGATTCCAAGTGACTGATTTGTTTTTTTACTCACTGGAATGAGCATTTTGTTGGCCTGCTCTATTTGACGTTTTTTCTCTTTTTGAAGCCTTTTTTCTTCTCTTAGGATTGCTTTTTTACCTGCGTTTTTTCCCATGAGTCCTCCTTACGCGTGATTGAACCAACCGTCAATCAAAGTTGTCAATTTATTCTGAATGTTTGGAAGCAATGTATTCTTACCGAAGAGGTAAAGAAGTCCTGCGATACCTGCTGCTACCGCGATAATGATGAACATTACGATAAGCTGGTCGCTACCTTCACGCTTTGCCATAAGACGGCACTTTGCTCCAATGATTGCAGAATCAATCTTGTTTCTAAGCTTTTCCATTCGACAATTTTCTCCTTTCCTATTTTTCGCAAGCTAAGATTTAAGTTTTTTAAGCTCAACTCTCATCGCTTACATTAAGTACTTGGAGCCTGAAAATCGTGATTACAGAAAAAATCAAAAAAATCTCAAAGAATTTTTCGTTCCTTGAGATTTCCTTTGTTTGGAGCAGTTAAGCTTCCAATTTTATTCTGTTTTTTTATGATGGTACCATTCCGAACCACCCTAGCCCTCCTTGCCCGAACTCCCAGGAGGGGACTCTAAAAATATAGCATACACAGTAATTATGCACTAGCTCGCATTAAACGATGATCTGCCACAAATAAATCAAATCCTTCTTCTGCAAGAAATCTTGAAAACTGTCTTAATGCATTACCTCTACGCATAAACACCAACGGTTTCTCTGTTTCAAATCTTATGATTACCTTATTATGGTCTATAGTTGTGTCAGAAATATATTTCTTGTTTGAAACCATCTTAGGTGTCGCATTCTTAAAATATTCATTAAAAGCTTCCACAGCTCGTTGAATACAGGCTTTCTCTGTTTCAGAAAAATCATCTTGAATACGCATTGGCACAAACCATTTTACAGAATATTTATTAGTATACATACACTCATCCTCCTATCTTCTGGTCAACAATTTATAAATTTCAACTAATTTATCATCTACAGATAATGACTTGAACTCCTCTAAAGACAAATTATCATCACTATCAATAATTCCATTACTATCAACATCTGCATCCGATACTACAGACATCTTAAAAAGCTGCTTTCCATTTGGCGATAGATAGCTTTTATCTAAGCACTCCGATAAATATGTACTTAAAATTCTAAGAGCCTTTGTTGGCATTGGAAGTTCTGCTTCACTTTCTAATTCAATGATCAGCGTAACCCCATCATTTGAATAACTGTAGTCAACAATCTGCTTTGGATTCTTAGCAATCAAAGATTTTGAATTGTAATTCTCAATTGCTTTCTTAACCTCTTCTCTGATACTATCATCAAACAAACTTGTTCCGTTCACGAATTGAGCATTCATTTTGTAAGTGAACATAAAAATACCTCTCTTTCTTTTCTTGTAATCAAATGGTAATCAACTTGATATTAAGATAGCACATATTCAAATGGTTGTCAACGGGTAATCAGAAATTTTTTATAAAAGAAAAAAGGACTCCATTTCGGAGTCCTAAATCCCTATTCATAAGTACTTCTATCAATACTCGTATGGAACCAGCTAAGCAAACTGTACTGGCTAGTAAGCTTTTTCTTTACAGTATTTCCTGCAAAGTCTGTTACGATAATCTCATAATAGCTTGCTACCTTTTCATTCGCAGCAATCTCATAATACATATCAAATGCTGAATGTGTATCTGAGCTTCCAAACAGCTTCTTCGTACTACTTGTATTGATAGCAACCTTATTACCATTTGTCACTCGATACAAGATTACACTTCGAATTCCTGAGCTTAGGTTTGCTCCGTTTGGACTTCTTGAAATTTCATCATCGATATGTTGGCTGATAATATTATCCTGGCAATAACCAGACACGGTCTGCCCATCTGGTGTAACAAAGGTAATCTCTGTTCCATCTATACCAGGCGGTGTGCAGTCATACTTTGTGGTCACATATTTGGTTGTTGTATGCCCTACATTATCAATAGCAACAATTGTCCAAGTATGCTTACCTTCATATTTCTTTTCAAGAGTATAGCTAGCAGATGCTGAACCAGAGCCTACTACTCTTCCCGAATCATCCTTAATCACAACACTTGAAAGGCCTGAACCATTGTAGCTTGTACCATACAGATAATCTGTTGCTGATACACTTATTGTTGGAGCTACATTCGTCCAATCTGTCACAGTATTTTCAACTCCCCAAATCTCCGGATTACTGTGATCAAGATAAATCGTAGCTGATATATGGGAAGATGTATTTCCAAGGGCATCTGTTAATACAAGCTTGTAATAAAAGACTCCCTCATCAGTTTCCGTATAAGTTCTTGTTACAGAACTTGTTGTTCCATTAAACGACCAACTTTTCACATCCTTCCATGTTCCAGTCACATAAGAATATCTCTTAAGCACGGCTGAGGATAACCCAGACCAAGAATCTCTTGCAGTAAATGTCACAGTTCCATTTCCTGCACTCCAACTGTTAGGTGTCGCCACAAGACTGCTGCAATCTGGTCCTGTCTTATCGTATCTTGTTGTTACTGTTTTAGTACTTGTATGTCCTACATTATCTGTTGCAACAATCGTCCAAGTATATGTTCCCTGATAAGCTGCAGATAACTTATATTTCGCACTGCTTACTCCAGATTTAACCACTGTTCCTGACGAATCCTTAATTACAAGACTTTTTAATCCCGAACCATTATAAGTTGTTCCTGACAGATAATCTGTCGCAATCACGTTAATCACTGGTGCAACCTTTGTCCAAGTCGTCACAGTATTTTCTGTACCATAAATCACTGGATTACTATGATCAAGATAAATATAGCTATAAGTTTTTGTTGTTGTATTTCCAGCCTTATCCTTAATAGTTAACTTATACCTTAATCCGTGAAACTTGATAACCTTATTTCGGGCGTATACCCGATAAATACTGGGTGTAACACGGTTTCATTTCTAGTTTTTGTTTTCACCCAATGGGTGAAGATAAAAACATATGACTTTCTCATATTTCCTCTGTGTTTTTAGCACCTCATATAGTAAAATATAAGTATCAATATATGAGGTGGATATTTATGAAAAAACTCGTAATCGAATTTTCCAATGAAAGACTAATTACTCCCAGCGGATTATCTCTTGTGGGACAGATGCTTGGCAAAAGCAGCTTCATTAAAAAGTGCAATAACATGAAGGTTGATGGCAAACGTTCCCAGAGCCAAATCAAAAACGGAGATATTCTTCTTTCTTATATCGGACTTCTTTGTCAGGGCAAGACTTCTTATGATGCTATCAATGAGATGTCTGATGATCCTGAGTATTACAAGCTTGCTCTTGGTATCACAAGGGCGATTCCATCTGCTGAGACCTTACGTCAGCGTATGGATGATATAGGGTCTTCATTGAGGGAAGAAATCCTAAATGCAAATGTTGCCATGTTTCATACCTTCCATGTTCAGCCTTCCGCATTAGAATCCGGGTTAGTTCCTTTGGATCTTGACGTCACTCCTATGGATAATTCAAAAACACATAAGGAAGGAGTTGCACACACATACAAAGGATTTGATGGTTATGCACCAATGATGGCATACATTGGCACAGAAGGCTTTCTTGCAAATACGGAGCTACGGGAAGGAAGTCAGCATTGCCAGTGCAATACACCCGCATTTTTAAAGCAGACACTTCGGCTTGGACATCAACTGACAGACAAGCAACTGTTGGTTCGTATGGACGCAGGGAATGATGCTGCTGAAAACTTAGGCATTCTAATCGAAGACGGTTCCTGGTTTATTGTAAAAAGAAATCTTCGAAGAGGTGAATCCAAAGAAGATTGGATTGCCAAAGTAAAGGAATGCTGTAAGGACATCCGTAATCCTCGTGATGGAAAAACTGTTTACATAGGTTCTTCGTGGAAAGATGTAGCGTATACAGATTCCGAAGGAGAATCAAAAACCATTACCATGCGCATTGTATATGAG
This sequence comes from Roseburia sp. 499, assembly GCF_001940225.2. Classification (NCBI taxonomy): domain Bacteria; kingdom Bacillati; phylum Bacillota; class Clostridia; order Lachnospirales; family Lachnospiraceae; genus Roseburia; species Roseburia sp. 499. Next base: position 3,331,633 of record NZ_CP135164.1, on the reverse strand, counting down.
GTGATTGAACGAACAACCGATAAAAACGGACAGTTCCTTCTGGTTCCGGATATCGAGTGCAATACGATATGGACCAATCTCGGCTGGAGCGATGATGATATCATAAATGGCTATCATGCTCACGGCGAATGCGAACAGTTTCACAGTGAAATCAAGACGGATATGGATGTTGAAAGACTTCCATCCGGCAAATTTGATACAAATGAGCTGGTCCTTGAATTAACTGTGCTTGCGTATAATATTTTGCGATTAATAGGTCAGGAGTCGTTAAAAAGCAGGCGAGCTCCTAAAACAAAACACCCTGTTAAAAGAAGACGTATCAGAACCGTGATAGGGAATCTGATTCAAATCGCCGGACATGTAACAACTCATGGACGACGGATTGTCTTGGCAATTGGTTGCAGTAATGTATGGCGTCATGCATTTATGGATGTTTATAAGCGTTTTGCTCTGGCCTAAGAATACAAAACAGAAAAAGGCTTGTTAAGGTGCGTCATTTTTGCACCTTATAAGCTGCAAATAGATATAAATCTCGCAACAAACAGGAATTGTGTACTAAAATTCGGTGTAAAGCAATGAATAACATTGATTCTGGGCAGTTCCTGTAAAAAAACAACTAAGTTTCACGGATTCAGGTTATAATAAAAAACTCCTTCTGAGGTTTCCTCATAACTTCCACTTTGAGAATCCTTTGTACCACTATAAGTCCAAGTTTCAATATCTATCCAAGACTTACTTACATCGGAATATCTCTGAAGCTTAACGGATGCAAGGCCTGTTCCTTGATCTCTTACTGTAAATGAAACTGTCCCATTACCTGCGCTCCAATAATTTGGAACTGCGGTAAAGGAGCTGCAGCTTGGAGCAATATCATCCTTCCAATTTGCCTTCATGGTTACGGTTCCACCATCCTGATCATGGGTATAGCTACCGCCAGGATAATAGGTTCCACCGATACTTGCTGTCCAATACTGAAAACTATATCCAGTTCTTGTTGGCTTCTTAGAGGAAAGTGTCAAAGTTACATTCTCTGTCTTAGTCTGATTACCTGGTGATCCTGTACCACCATTAGCATCATAGGCTACCGTGTGATTCTTTGGCTTTGGTCTAATTTTGGTTGCTGAAATATATGTCAGATAACCTCCATCATATTTCCATACGCCATTACCCTTATCATAATATCCAAGAGCATTCAGTTTTTCCTTTACTTCTGCAACAGTAAAGTTGTATCCTCCCTGAGAAATCATGGATGAAATAGCTCCATCAAGTGAGCTACCAAGCCTAGGATTCTGAGTATACAAAGTGATGTTATCAGACGGACTTGTAAAGGTGTGTGATGTCGTATTTCCAAAAGACTTTATTGGATATTTGGTATCTACCTTAAGCTGAATAGAATCACTACCAGCATCATACAGATATGAGAAGGTATACACATTACTACCTCCAGATCCAGATCCATCTCCTTCTCCAGTTCCGCCTGCTCCAATATCATCAGCATAGGCTACTGTAGTTGAAGACAGGAGCAATGCCATTACAAACATTACCCCTGCCATTAACTTCTTAAACTTTGACATTTATACCACCTCCCAATGATTCACTGACACCTGAAGGTAAATGCTCTTCTCGATTACCTTATCCTCCTCACGATATTTAATGACTGCAACAAAGCACTCTGGAACTTCTATATCCCCATCTTTTGTGGTCTGGAAATATACTTTCTGCTCAATCACATCCTTACTTTCATACTCCGGCAAAAGTCTCTTAATAATACTTCCCTCATCTAAAAGCACATAGATATTCTGCTTTGTCATCTCATGAGTTTCGTTATCAAATGTTACCTTAGACAAATCTCCATCAAAGCCTTCTAATTCAAGAAGAGCCTCATAGATGCCTCTAGCATTAAGACCCTGATAAGAAAAACCAAATCCATCTGCAAAATCAACAGTCTGAATTAAGCTATCATCATACTCCGCTGCTGATACTGCATTAGCAAATTCCTCAGTCGAATCCTTACCCTTTACAAGATCTACATCAGATACCAGATAGGAATCATAGACTGTACTATAATTCCCCTCTGTATCTTCTGTGGTAGTTCGAACCACCTTTTCGACCGTGATAAACCTTGCATTCCCTAAAGACTTTTCGTAATCGGAAATAACCTTTTCCATTCTGTCCTTCGAATCAAGCTTATTCTTTTCCTTATCTTTTATTTCTTCGCGAAACACAAGATCAGATACTTCAATATCATCTGGCCCACTTATCTGAGTACCATGATTATTCTTGGCTGTAATCATCGCCACAACCACTAATACAATTACTACAATTCCAACGCACATAATTTTCCCTTCTTTCTTCATCAAATCATCTCCTTTTCTTCTTTGCAAAAAATGTCTTGTCCGTTATTTCTAAAGCCAAGTCTCTTGATATATCCGCCCTTCGACTGATAATCATAAAGAGCCTGGCTAATATTGCTACCAGCATATAAAGCCTCATCCACAACCTCCATGTCTCGATTCAAAATCTGAATCACAATCTGCATAACACCCTGATTTATGTTCATTGGCATCATAGGCATTCCATACATTTGAGGCATCACTGGGAACAAATCATATTGTGGTTTTGGAGAAATTACCTCAGGCTCTTCCTTCTTAACCTCAGCTATTTCCATAGGCTTATTGAAATCTCTAATTTTTTGAATCAGCTCCACTAAATCAGCCCTCGCAGCCTCATCACAAATATGATTGTCCATAATAAGATTAAGGTCATCGATATAATTTCCATGCTTCTCCTTTACTATATTGGCGATAATTGTTTCCTCATTATCGGAGCACTTAAGGTCATATCCCTCCATGTATCCTTGATAGGCATCTGCCAATATCAATGCTTTGTAATAGTCTTCTTTTTCCTTCTTCTCAAGCTCGAACATCTTAAGCACAAGCTTGTTGTAATAACCCTTAAAGGACAAATATTCCTGCACCGTAAGAGTCACGCCAATATACTTTCTAAAGCAACCAGATACGAAGTTAAAATACATTCGAAGTGCTTCCTTCTCCTTATCAGAAAAAGGCACTAAGTTATATTCCTCCGACAAAAGATCCACAGTCATAAACTGCAAGAAATCATCTGTTGCTTCTGTTAGTTCCATAAGGCTTCCATCAAGATTATCATAGGTGGTCTTATTTACATTGCGAGTAAGCCCAAAATAGAAATTGTTCTTGCGCTTGAAAATGCAATATGCTGGAATATCCTTGCATTCATACTTCTCTGTAAACCCAAGGCTCTTCTCATAAAATGGAATCTCCTCACAGCTTGTAACCGACTGTTCTTTCTCCACTACCTTTAACTGCTCATCTATTACCTGCTTTTCCTTTGCTTCCTGGAATCGCTTTGTAATTGAGCCAAAAGGACTCTTTCGTTCTGCCTTTACTGGAGCTACAACTTCTTCACTCTTTTTTCCTTTCCTAGAATCAGAAGACTTCTCTTCTTCTAACTCCTCATCTGAAACGGGCATTCTTTCAATTCGCTTTTCTAAGGTTTCTATCTCAATTCGAAAGGCATCAAGAAATGCATTATTCTTCTTAAGTGTCTGCTCAATTCGTTCCCTCTGATAATCGCTAGCCGCCATCGCATTCACACTTGATAAATGGATAATGTTCTCAACCTTAGTACTCTGAACATGGAATTCCTTTATAAGAAGTCTCAAGCTTCTAGCATTAAAATCCCTCTCCTTACGCTCAATCAAAAGTCGAATCTTAATCAGTGCAACCGCTGATGTTCTAAGCTTGTGAAGACTACAGCCATCCTTATCTGAAAAGATTTCATTAAAGGCCTGCAGTTCCATACAAAGATCACTGTTTTCCATTCGCCTTTGTAGGATCAGCAAAGTATCGTTATCCTTCATTCGAAATTCTTCTCCTGGGATTACATTCATAACCTCTGACATCTGAGGAAGAAGTCTTTCTATAATTTGTATTTCATCCATCACATCACCCTCCAAATAAGCCCTTTCAATAGGAGCACAATCATCACAATCGCTATCCCTGGAGCCACAGCAACACCGCGATTAAGTGTTACCTTTTCTCTTTTGATTCCCGCTTCAACACGACTAATGCCAATGGATAATCCAAGGCCTGCACACAGGTAAATGCACTCAAGAAATGCCGCACTATATCCATTCAAAACAGAGCCTGCTGCAAGGCACACATTGGCCATCAAAAGGAACAAATCACTGTCTCCTCCGCCCCAGATTCCAAAGTGGTTCAGAAGTAAATAAACAATCAGATTTACCATCCAATACACACTTAAAAATGTATTGTCATATGAACCACTAAAAAGCAGATACGCACTCCACAGTGCATTTATGGCAATTGCGGGGAACACAAATACCATTCGCTCCTTTAAGTCCATGACAGTTGCCACTATCAGATAAACAATCGAAAGCACCGCCAATATCAAATACATAACTGTCATTTTACTTGCACTCCTTCCTATATACCTGTGCAAACTTAAGCTTCTTATTAGTTGCATCCCATCCATCAATCTCAACAATTTCATCAATAGAAAAATGACTCATATGAATCAGCACAAAAGGCATACAGGTAAGCATTTCCTCCAGTGTTTCCATAGGATAATCCGAAACATATCTGGCACACTGCGCAAGTCTTGTCACAGAACTTCTTGCATCATTGGAATGAATTGTTCCAAAAAACCTTGCACCGGTACTCATAGCAGTCGTAAATACATGAAGTGCCTCACCGCCCTTAATCTCACCTATGATAAAATTGTCAATATCCTGCAAAAGCCCAAGCCTAAGTTCATCTTCCAGTGTAAAATCCGTTACTACATCATTTTTTCTAACTGTCATGGTGTGCTCAAACTGAATCTGTGGATGCACGTTGCTGTATAACTCATCCGATTCCTGAGAAACAAGAATGGATTGATTGAAGGGAATCCAGTCAACCATATTATTAAGAAGGGTAGATTTGCCGGATCCACCTCGACCAGAAATTAGGAAACCGTAACCTGCACCAATTCTATCAGCAAGATATTCCATCATCTCATCATCAAGCATCCCGTTTTCCTTAAGATACTCCCAAGAAAGTTTCTCCTTTGGCATCTTTCGAATATGAATATTGTTCTTTTCTGTAGATGTGATACAAGCATGTTGGACATCAATTCTTAAATAAAAAGCATCTACACCTTTTCTATCCGTACAATGTCCTAAAGCAAATTCCTCTGCTCGACCAAGCTTGTGAATTCTATGGATTCTCTCATACCAGGATTTATAATCGTCCTCGCTAAAAAAGCTAATATCAGCCACATACCTCTCGCCATTTGCTTTTACAACAATATGGTCGAAGCCCAACACCTTTATATCCGATACATCTTTTGCAGTGATAAGTGGCGTTAAAACATAATAGCCAAACACACACTGCTGAAACATATCAAGAAGCTTTCTCTTTACATCTGGTCCCGCTCTTGGATAATTAAACTCCACAAATTCCTTTGCACGGTTCATGAGCATAATAAAATCCTGCTCAGTACCGGTAATACATTTCGTTACTAAAGCAGGATTTAGGTCACACACATTAGCCTTAAGCTTTAGAAACATATCTGCAAGTTCATTTTCCTTAAAAATAGAACTTACCTTATAAAGACTTGGCTCCTGTATCAGGGAACCATCTGTCTTTTTTTGATACTGTAATCTCTGCATTATTTTCGCCTCCTACAATGTACTTGGAGCCTAAAAATCGTGATTACAGATTTACAGCACATTTTTTCTGATATTTTTTCTATGTGTCTGGCAATCTCTTAAACCATATTCACTTGATAATTCAAATAAAGCATCATTAAATGCCTTTGCATCCATATCCCTTGAGGATATTTCTTTGATAGTTTTCTCATCATTTGTCATAACAGTTACAGTCGTTGTGACGGTATTCTTACCATCAATAACGTCCGGAGTAGTCACTACTCTGACAATGACATCCTCTATATCCTTCGCAGTTATATATTTAATATCACTGGCAAATACACCATATTCTCTTGCATCTTTTTTTGCCTCACTATGACCAACTGCCTTAAAGAAAGAGAGTCCCATTTCGTCAACAAGAAATCTCTTTTCATCAACATATTTTCTAATAACCTTGTATTGCTCATTTAGTTCAGCATCCTGCGCCTTGGCATATAAAAGCTGCGCTTTCTGGTCTGCAATATAATCCGCCACCTCTTCCACCGACTTACCATATATTTTTATAAGCCTGTCGGACAGCTGCATGTAATTCTGAAAATCATCAATGTACTCCGTCCTGCCATATGCATCATATAAATAAGCACGAAGCATATACTTTTTCATTTCTTCATAAATAGAAATAATAGGCTTATAAGCTTTAAGATTAGCCCGTATCTCTTTACGCTCTTCTGCCAAAATCTTTCGCTTTTCAATAATAGCTTTCATGGCAGCATCCGTATTGTCAGCTCCCCTGGAATAAAAATGTACTAGTTCATATACATATCCGATTTTATTTAGTTCTTTACCCATCCTTTCTATCTGCCAATTATCTGACCTTGCTTCGACCCACGGATTTCTGCCAAGCTTTAATAATCTCACTGCATCTGTCTTTTCATCCTTCTCCATATCTGCATAATTTTTCATCTTATTTGGTGTAAATAAAAGCATTTCTCTCTCTGAGATATAATGCGACTGCTCAGAAACAGACTTCCATACCAGAGGATCTAACTTTGAAGCAAGACGACTGCATATCCCCTCAATGGTATAATTGCTTCCAAGCTGACCTGTTCGCATAGCATGACTCATACCTTCCATTTGAAGCGACAGATTCTTACCCACATTTACTGTCAATCCATCCGCTCTTAAATATGCAATAAATGCAGCAAAATCATCTGTTTGCTCTATAGCATTATCAATCAACCCCCTAAGCAAAATCTTCCTTTGCACAAGAGGTATTGTTTCCGGCTCTTTTTTCTTCTGCCACTTTTCATTAGGAGTGAATCCATATTTTTCCGCCAAGTCATTAAGATTTGCCTCAAGAATCTCTTTCATAAAATTCTTATCCATATGAATCTTTTTTCCGTCAAGACCTACCGTATTCAATATAAAATGGATATGCAGATTCTCTGTATTCGTATGAACCGCATATACCACCTGATTATCAGGAAATACCTTCTGCATAAGTTCGTCTAACAAAAGCATCAACTTACCGGCATTCTTTGGATTCGATTCACTCTCATCTAATGAAATCACTCCATGTGTTGCCACTCGACCATCAAGCTTTCCATAAAACTCCTTGATTTGCATCATTTCCTCTGTAGCATTTTTTATATTTGAGATGTGTCTGCAACCAACATATAAACCATCCAAGGTTTTCATATCGTTCATCACATATGACAATTCATTTCCAACTTGCGTTCCAGTGTTATCCCCTATCCTCACACCAACTTTTTCGGGGTTTTCAATATATGCAATCGAACTTTGAATCTGTGATGCACCAGACCTCGTACTACTATTTGCGCTAACATTCCATATCTTTACTACAATTCCTTCTGCCATAAACCATCCTTTCTCTATATGAAAGCAGCCGCCCATTTCTGGACGGCCACAATCGGGAGGTAATTAAACATGAACATTTTAACCAATACACTACTTATAATTTTTCATACTCTTCAAGGACTCTTAAAGAAATATCCTCTCTAAGTGCTCTAGCCATCGGGAAACAAACATCCTTATATTCCCCTCTGCTATTTTGCTTTGACGGATAGCCTACAAAGAGATTTCCGTCCTTTGTCTTTAAGACTCTTATTCCACAGACTACAAAATCCCCATCCAAAGTAAAACTGCCATATGCCAAACAACTATCTTCGCTTGGAGCCTTTGTAAGTCTAACCTCTGTTACCTGCACGAAACACCCTCCTTATCTGCTTTTGCCTTTCTTCGGAGCAGGTGCAGCTGCGCTCTCTGCCTCTGTCTGGGTCGCTTCCTTCGAAGCCTCCTGATTCTGTGCCTGCTCCTGCTTTTCCACCTGTTGCTTATACTCATCAATAATCGCTCCTGTGATGGATGCATATAACTCCTTGCTTAGAGGAAACGCAATGTCCTCATAGCTTCCGTCCTGTTTTTCCCTGGAAGGAAAAGCCACAAAATTGTGACCATTCTTATCTTCCATTACACGAACTCCCCTTACTGCAAATGCACCATCAAGTGCAAAACTACCAATCGCCTTTACAGCTGTATCTGTTTTTAACAGATTTAATCTTACTTCCGATACCTGCATAATAATCTCCTTCCTTATCTGTGATGACGAGGGCGAGAACCCTCAGTCTGTGACTGTGAAACATCATATTCCTGAGTGTTTTCAGAAACCTTTGCTTCTAACTGTTCCATAGTTGTATCTGCAAGTGAAATCGTCTTCGCCTTTGCATCAAAACGATACACATGATCCGACAACTGCTCTTCCAAATTAACCTGAGTTCCGTTTACTTCCTGAACCATTTCAGCAAGTGATTCCGGTGTTCCCATATCAGTAGATACTGCAATGCACTCATGCACAGATGATGGTAGAATAAATAGATCCGTTCCAATTCTGTCTGCAAGACCTGATAATGCATCCTCATAGAACATAGAAGCTGCACCATTTACCTTTGAGGCATTTGAAATCACATACATCTGCTGGTTCGCAGGCATATCTGCAAACATTGCCTCTGCAATCTCATCCGGCATTCCATCCTTCGCAAACATCTCTCTCATAACCTCATTCATAGACTGAATAGTTACAGGAAGAATCTCTTTTGTATTCTCCATTGCTAAGTCATGAATTGTTTCTGTGGTTACGCCCCACATTGCCATATGTTCATTCTTAATGGTAATTGTTGCGATACCATCTTTGTTGTCTCCAATCATGACCTTATAAATAAGAGCAAGATCCTCTCTGCACTGATGAGGTGCACCTGCAAGTAAATCTCTGTTTCTCTCCGCATTAACAGCTACCATAATGATCTTGTCCTTTACAAAATCAAAATTCTGAAAGTCTCTTCCAATAGAAGCAAACTCTTCCGGTGCTCTCATGTTGTCCATAGCAACTCTGCCGATTTCACCCATTACGATATCAATATCTGCCCCTTCCTCATACTTCTTGAAGTATCCATCAAGATAAATGTTTGGAGCAATATTTGAATCCTCCGGTCTTACTGTAACCGCATGAAGAACTGTACCATTGTTCTTGGTTACCTCATTTAATGATACGACTGCATCCTGGTACTCTTCTGATAAAACCTCCTTGAGGTTCATCTCTACATACTCCTGAAATTCCTGAAAATTAAGCATGTCTTTCCTTCTCCTTTCTCTTACTGCCTTTTCTGTTTTTTGCGAGATACATATCATATGCAAGAAGTGTTCCTGCCTTATCTGATCTGCTCTCTTTTGCAATGACTACATTGCCGTTAGATACATAATCCATAATCTTTATTCTCCTTTCGCTTATTTGTTGGATTGTTATCCTTACACTTAGTACTTGGAGCCTCAAAATCGTGATTACAGAAATTTTTAAAAATTTATCTGGATTTTTTTCTTTTTACTTCTGCAGATGATTCCGTTATTTCTTCTTTTACTTCTGTCTGCAGCTCCTTTTGCAGTTCTTCAAGCTTGCTTCCCAAATTTGATGAGATACGGTCTGCTGTCTCTTTTATCAAATTCAAACTTTCCTTTAATTCAGAAACTTCCTTATCCTTACTCCACCCGGATATATACCCAAATGAATATTCAGATGTGTCAAGTCCGCCATCGTCACCAATCATAGCCGCTACCCAAAAAGCAACCGACTCAGCCTGGACCTCTTTGGTTTTCCGATCAAACTTGTCCTCTTCGCTTCCATGTCCAAGCTCCGCATGAGCAATCTCATGAATTAGAGTTTTAATCGTCTGCAATTCCGGTAAATCATCTTTAACAACAATTCGCTTTTCACTAGGACTATAAAATCCATTTGCCCCACTACTTATTGCTTCAAATGTTACTGGAACAGGACTAATGGCAATCAGCGCCTCCTTAATCATTTCAAAGTCTCTTACACCACCTTGAAGTAAGTGCACTAATGATGGTAACGGTTCCCCACTTGTCTGCTCCACATCGAAAACATATGCCGGTCGAAATCCTTGGAATTCCTTTGATACCTTTTCCATTTTCTGCTTTCCATCTTCACCAATTACAGGATGAGAATTCTCATCATATACAGGTTCTTCAACATCAGCCTTATATTTCACAGGAGCAATAATCATAATTCCAGATTCATTACGATTCACAGTTCGATTAAATTCTGTCTGCCAAGTTTTATAGCCACATACATAAGAAGCATCTGGTCTTTGCGATGCTATCAAAATGCAGTTATTGATGCTGTAATTTGGAAACTTAGCCATTGTCCTTATGTACTCTCGGTACTTTTCAGATTCAAAAATCTCTCTAACTCCTGTTTCCAACTTTTCCTGAATCAGACTCATCTTTTCCTCTCTACTAACCTTTGGTTTTTTCAAAGCCTCTACCTCCTTTCCCTAAGTGTTAGAAAATATCTACACTATGTACTTGGAGCCTAAAATTCGTAATTACAGAAAAATAGCCCGAAGATTTCTCTCCGAGCTACTTTCTATCTGCTACGCTTCCTTCTTACAGGTGCAGCTATTTCTTCCGCACCAGCTTCTGCCACAGCAAATCTTTCCTTTTCAATTTTCAGATAATCCTCTTCCAGCTTCACATGTTCAAATTCCATAAGCCCCTTTTCACGGAAGCTAAAGTAAGAATGATTATCTCCACCTACAATAATATGATCCCTAAGTGGAATACCTATAAGCTCTCCTACCTTAAGCATCCTATCGGTAATCATAGTATCCCATTTGCTAGGATTAAGCTTTCCCGAAGGATGATTATGAAGCATGATCATAGACGCTGCGTTAGTCAAAATACAGCTCTTTAATATTTCCCTTGGATGTGCCACACATTCATCAACAGCTCCCATGCTTACAAAATTACAATTAACAGGAGTTCCATCAGAGCGCAAATTGATTACGCAGACCACTTCCCTATCAAGCTCACACATATGCTCCCCAAGAAGTTCCACCACATCTATAGGCATCGTAATCGGCTTCGGACTCATAATCGTCCCATCCTTCACTAATCTCACCGCTACTACATCTATCTGTTTCTCCACATAATCCTCCTCCCTCGTCAAATCGAACACGAATAAAAAATTCATCCGTATGTGTATTCATAAAATGAAATAATTCCTTTACATCAAATTCTACTTCGTCCATCTAAACCTCCGATGACAGCTTCTGGTCAACTTGACCAAAGGCTACTTGTCCAAATATTTTCTTTATCTCATCAAGCTCGCTATATATTGCAAGCCTGTCCTCTTCCGCCAAACTCTCATTAAGTGCAATAACCCTAAGTGACAAATCAATACTTGAAAGCTTTCCTATTGCATCCTTGTATTGCATTGAAGGTACAAGTTTCTTTTTCTGACCTGACAATACATACCGAATATATTGTGAGCGGTTCATACCAAGCTCCGTTCTTAACACATCAAGTCTCGCCACATCTTCCTCTGATAGTGACAAAAACAATCTCTTATTATTCGCCATGGCTTCCCTCCTCATATTCCTTAAAATCATCAGAGCTGCCATCCTCTTCAATAGGAACATTGGCATCAATTCCACTCATTTTTTCATATTGATGAATCATCTTAGAAGCTTCTGCATAATACTCCGCATCCAAATCCATATAGCCGACACTTCTAACCACAAGTTCCTTCTCAGGATCTGCATCTACAAATGCTGACTTTTTATATGTTCCAAGCAATTTGTCTATTTCAAGAACTGCTTTAGGATATAACCCTTTTCTAAGAAGCTTTTCAAAATAAAGTAATTCCTCTACCGGAAACATCTGAAATCTGCAAGGCTTGCCATTGTACTCTGCGATTACAAACCACTCCCCTGCGATAAGTTCCTTCGCAGCTTCTCGTTTCATTCTTGCTTCGCTTGCTTTACAAGCCTGACGTAAAAACCCTCTGACATTTTGATAATTGTTTGCTACATCCGGTTTCTCCAAAAGTCTGATAACATAATTTGCATCTAAACAATGATCACCAGCATAATTAAGTAAATCTTCCATTTCAGTTCCGTGATATTCATGCCACCCGGCATACAATGCAAGCTTTGCCCTATTGCTTAACTTATCATCCGAAAGAAGCAGTTCTATTGACTTTCTTCTATTTGCATCCATCTGCGTGGCTGTAATATCAACCTTGCCACTTACTTTCTTTTCATAAGCACAGGAATCATGGAAAAGCTTTTCAAAGAATTTACTTCTAAATAAAATCTCTGCCACCTTCGACCTTACATTCTGTACGGTAAGCTCTTTTGTTTTATCTGAATCTTTAACATAAAAGCTTTGTCTAATGCCTCCAACTTTACTTACGTCTCTGACTTCTCCTAAAACATCAGACACATTATGGAGAAAAATATCTTCTTCAACCGCTTTTCCAAATACTCTAACTGTCGAAATATTTATTTCCTTACTCATATTTGCGAGCACGCTATCTGCTACAATTTTCTGATTTACTAAACGCAGCTCCTCAATCTGTTTCTCTAAATCTGCAATCTGCTTTGACAGTTCTGTGTTCTTCTTGCGCTCAATAAGAATCTGCGGATTTTCTGCTTTATTTGGAACCTTCGCAATCTGCGGATTGTCACCCTTTCGTCCTCCAGGTGCAGGAGCTGGGCCAGTAAACAGAACAGCTGCATCTGTTCCAACATACTTACACAGTTCCTCAATAAAACTACGAAAAGCTGTTATATCCAAAGTCGCTTTGTCTTCTTTCACTACAAACATTGGATATGCCCCATCAAACGGAGCATCAGAATATTTCTTCAATGTCGTTTCTGACATTTTAGGACTATCCTTTTTGATCTTTTCACGTAATTCTTTTCTGGTGATTGGATTCATTCCCACCATATGGTATATGTATCCATATTTTTCGAGAGTCGTTAATTTCTCTTCCATCTAAGCACTCCTTTCCTTGACCTCTAATAAGTACTTGGAGCCTGAAAATCGTGATTACAGAAAATAGGGCAAAAAAATACCACCAAGCCCCTTGTGATTTTCACAACAACCTTGATGGTATCTAAAACTCATTGCTATTATTAAATTTTCGTCTCCTCAAGACCCTTAAGGCTCTTAACCCTAGTAAATAAGCCACCTCAAGCACCTTGTGGTTATCCCACACCCCTTGTGATCTGCAATACTAACAAAGAATAACAGGATACGCCTATAGTTGCATAAACTATCGGCAGAAAAACCACGCTCCTATGTCGCGTGCTATAGGGTATCCACCCTAAAACCCCAATATAGACAACCTCTGGTCAACTTGACCAAAAGCTACTATCAACTCTCATATGTTGACTGCAGGAACCCATGGCTGCGCTTTGAAGGCACAAAGAAAAGGCTCTAACTCTCAAGCATTATTGCCTGAAAATCGGAGCCTTCCGCATTTAGGAATAGCTTAGCACAGCCATCCCTACAGTAAACATATTCAATATCAACATATATCACGCTTGTGTTAAAATAGTTCTAAAGTTGTTTTTTAGAATTATTCCTAATTCTTCTTCATCAATATTTCTTGTTTCAGATATAAATCGATAAATATCATCCATAAACTTTATTGAATAATTCTTTTCAAGTCCTTTCGTAAACGGAGCATCACTTTCAATAAGTATCCTTTCTAATGGAATATTTGCTATTATTCTTTTCCCATTATTACTTCTTATCATCTGATGATTTATTGAAAAGTAGTAACCTCTTTCAATTGCCTCTTCCATTTCTCTTATAGTCCCTGAATACCAATGAAGTATCACTTGCGATTTACAATTATTCAGAATTGCTAGAACTTGTTTTTCCGCTTTTCTTGTATGAACTGACAAGATTTTATCATCATATTGATTGCAAGAAGAAACTATTTCACTTAATACCTCTAGCTGCACTTCCCGTTCTCTATTATCTTCTGTTGTAAAATCTGCACCTATCTCTCCAATATATCTAGTATATCGTATGTTACTTCTAAACTTATCAATTTGACTCTTATATTTATAAACCAGCTCTGGATGAAATCCCAGTGCAAACTTGACGTACTTATATCGTCCATAGCATAATCTATATTTTTCAAATAAATCTGGTAAATTTGTTATAGCAATCGTATAACATCCGTTTTTTTCCAAGTATGTTAACACATCATCTCTATTCTGATATAGGTCAAAATGCATGTGTGTATCAAAATAGAACTTTGACATTATATCTCCTCCAAATAGTCTTTAAGTTCATTCATGCCACGTACATATAAATTTTCATATTGCTCAATCTTTTCTTCAATAGGTCCATTTTGTTGTACTGTCAAAAAAGCGTATTTAGGGTTATATTTCTCGATGCCAAGTCTGTATGAATTTAAAATTGTCCTGGCTTCTTTTACCATTTTAAACTCACGATCTCTGTATGTGCTTTGATCATGCATACCCGCTTTCTTTATGGCTGCTTGCCTAATAACACATGGAAGGCAATAACCACAATGCCTTGCTTCCGTTTCTTTAAGCATTCTACCATTATCTGGATGTGAACATGACATCGTACTAGATAAATTATTCTCCACAAACTCTTTATTTTTACACTCTATCAACATTTCGCCTTTTGTTTTAAATTGATACGGATTTACAAAATATATATCTAGCTCCAAACGATTTAATAATTCTTGAAACATCCTCAAATAGTATGGATGCGTGGTTCTTGTACTGCTCGTGCCTAATCTAGAAAATGTACTTGGAATGTTTAATGATATTAATCCATTTTCCGGAATAACAATTTCCACATTTTTTTCAAGTGCTGAAGCCAAAACAATTGCGTGTGAAAAAAACATAAATGATCTTGTTCTTGTTGTTTCCTCTTCTCCTGCTATAACCTTGGCAAAATATTGATGAAAATCTCTTTTTTCTACATCATAAGCTTGAAAAAATTTTTCCTTTAAAGCATCTTGAAACTCTTTTGTTCCTTTTCCCCCTCCATAATGACTTACAAAAAGGGTTTTTCCTTCATTCTCTTCAAGCAAATCAATTGCACCAATAAACGAATCCAGCCCTCCAGAAAACATACACAATCGATCATAATCTTTTAATTTATCCTTATCTACTTTAAGATATGTTTCATAACAACTTTTTTCTATGTCCGTTTCTTCTCGTTCTCTAAATACAAATGTATAGAAATCTCCACTTAAAAAGGATAATAATTTTTCTAATAATTCTTTATTTTGATTCCATACACTCAAATTCATCACCGGCATATGAATTTCTATATTTCGGCTCCAACCATCCTCTGCATCATTCCTAAGACACAATCTATCAGCTGCAAAAACGGCGAGTGAAATATAAAGTAGGTCTAATGCTTTTTTGTCATACCAGTGTGGAAGCAGATTTTTGTCCCTCCAAAAAGTATACGAAAAAGAATCATCTCTTGTAAAATCAATTACCTTTTCTTGTTCATTTACAGTGTATTGTTCTTCTGAACCAAGAATAACATTAAATATCATTCTATTCCCTCCAATGCTTTAATGCATTTTGTGCTTAAATCAGATATAGCGTCTGTAACATTGTTATTCATTAAGCTACCTTTCTTTTCAAACTCAATTTTGACAACACTAGAAATAATATCTTTAAAATCCTTTTCCATTTGACAAGTTTTTGTTGCATCGTCCATATACTTTTCAAAACGACTTTCCAAATCTTTAAGCATCATATTCCAAATATATGAGCTAATATATTTGCACATCGCTTTATCCATTAAATATGGTTCCATATGATTTAAACATTCTAAGTTCATATCGTTTTCTTCAACATAATCATATAAATCTACAAGAGTCTCCTGAGCTGCTTCTCTTGCTGCAGCCTCTTCCTTTGTATTCACTCCTGGAGTCATTACATCAAGTAATCTTGAGAAAATTTCAGATACACTTTTACCTTGAAACTGAATTCCCAGATTATCTAACGTTACACCTATACCATCTATACTTATGTTATATAACATTGAACCAATGCTTCTTGCTGTTTTTAGTCCAGCAGACGATTGATTCATCATTTTCCCAGCCCCACCAGCTGCTTTTATGTATTGTTTGATTATATGTCTTCCATTCCCTTTGGTCCCACCACTAGTAATATACTTAGACATATCAGTCTTTACAGTTTTCCACGATACTGTTACTTTATTTTCCTCACTACCTTCATAATCAGATGGTAATAGTGCACTTCTATCATTATTACCATAAAAAATACTAGATGTTCCCAATCTAAATCACCTTGCCTTTTATTCCATATCTAGTGCATTTTCAATACCCTGTTGCAAATTTTTTTCAATATTTCCCCATTTTACCGCTAACTCACGATACTCTGTTTCCATATTCGTCTTTTTTGCCAATTCAGCAATATAAACACATCCGCCTATAGGAACCTGCTTTGCTGAAAAATTACTACAATGCGCGAATGCTTCCACAGACAACTCTTTATTCTTTGCAACAAACTTTGTAAAACTTTCAATATGTTCTTTTTCAATCTTGGTTTGACCTGACATATTAGTTGCCATAGCATTTAAAATAGTAGCTTTTTCAGAAGAAGTTAGTTCATCTGATATTTCCAATGCCTCTGACATTTTAATATCTGATTTTGACATCAATTTATCTAAAACATCTTTAGCCATTGGTGAAAGAGATGACGAAATTCTACTTATTTTTTCATCCAATGATGTTCCCATAAAATAAAAATATAATTTTAAATCTTTGTCAGATAATTTTGGTTCCATCTCACACCAATCTCTAAACCAGTCATCCTTTTCCCAAATCATCAATTCCCCTTGAATTTCCTCATCTCCTTCTCTTCTATTTTCAAAAGGAGCCAATTCACTCTGCAAAACTCCATCCATGGTCATATTTGCTATTTTATTGAATAACTGTGGTCTTATATATTCTAACACCATAATCTTCGCAAGTATTTTCTTGTCCAATACCTTATTCTTGAATTCCGCCATCTTTAACCTCATATACATAGAATTCAAAAATCTCTTACACTGCCTTGGATTTCCATGTAGGCCTTGCGATAATACACTTGCAACCTGACTTGCAACAGCAATACTTTCATTTGCATCAATATCCATCTTTTCTAAAACTTTATGTAAAGAAAACTTTTCAAAATCTTCCACTCTAGCTTTGCCAATTTCATTAACCAAATTATCAAATACATCTTTTTCTAATTCTGATTGAAGCAATAAACAAGAAATGTAAGTTTCTACCTCATCAGAACTCAATCTTGGAATTTTGACAGGATATTGAATCAATTTTTCTAAATACTCTTTTCCAATATTGATTTGTATTCCTTCAATATCTTTGAATTTACTTTTTACCGCATATGATATATGTCTCTCGTCGGCTCCAATAATAAAAGCGACCTTTCCCTTAAACATGAATAATTTCATGGCTTCTAATGTATCCAGTATGGTATCTGGTCGACATCTATCCAATTCATCAATAAAGATTACTAATCTTGATATTTTACTTTCATCTAACAATTTTTCAAAATTTGATTGAAAGCTTCTAATGTCTTCTCTAAATTCTTTATTATCAAGTTCATCTTTTACTGAATCATATATTTTTTCAATATCTATATCCGGTTGTACTCCAGCTATTTTATTTTTAATCTGATTAAGCGTAATATCTGTTATGGTTCCGATTCCACCAGTCAGAAAAAAATCCATTCCCATTTTTGTAACATTTTTTGCTAATTTTAATTTGTCAACACTCTTATATAATCCAGACAATGTTTCTTTTGCTTTTGTTGGTAACCGTTTTTTCTTTCCAATCTCATCTAAGATGGTTCCTAGCATTGCTGTCTTAGCATCTTCATAGTTTTCAAACAACCAACCATTGAATAGTAAACATGCTATTTTCTTATCCTTAGCTTCTAATTTCTTTTTGCACATATGCATAAGGCTAGATTTTCCACTTCCCCAATCACCGTATACGCCTATACTTGCTGGTAACAAATCATCATCTAATATTATATCTTCTATGCTTTTCACTAAATAATCATAATCAAGATAATCTATTTCTGTTTCGCTATCTTTCCACATAAACATCTTCTCCATTAACCGTTTCTCTCTTTAGCACGATTTCTAAACCATATTGATACTTAAAAACCATTGTCTGAATTATTATCCCATATACCTATCTTAATTACTCCGTACTGTCTTTTTTATAGACTGGTATATCCTCCAACTCTTTGGAATCAAATTCTGTGGCATCTTTCTTTTGTAATAATTTTAAGCATGTTTGTACCGCAGCCTTCATTTGTTTTCCATCTCTCATTAAGGGTTTTTCATATTCAATATCAATGCTTAATTTTTTATCTTCGACATGCCAATCCACCTGTACAGATAAAGCTCTATTGCCTTCCATTTTTTTCTTTTTGGAACGATAGTTTAAAGCCTTACATCCAAAGTAAATATCTGGGTTTTCATCAATATATTCACCTATAGGCTGCATTCTATTTATTATATCTTGTGCAGATTCAACTTCATCTGTAACCAAAATATAATCCGCTGTACCAGAATTTGGAATTACTTTTCCATTTACTTTCGCATTACGCTTCCTTTCTTCTAATTTTTTACCTGCATAAACCTCATATACCTGATCCCTTGTCATATTTTCCATCTTTCCTGACAATCCGCCTTGAAGTTTATTAAAAAGTTCAAACCTCCAACCTAGTGTCATTGATCCTGGTTCCGTTTTCTTTCTTTGATCTAAAAACAAAACCGGAGTTTCTTCAAATCTATCTGAAATACGTTTAGTATTTTCTTCAATAATCTCTTTCCAATTTGCTCCAAAGATTTGTTCTGCTCGATCACTCTTCATTTTATTTTCAAGAAAGTCTGCATTTTTCTTTTTATATGATATTTTAAATTCCTTAGTTGTACCCTCACTCTGTGCACATACATATATATCAGTTTTTGGTTCACCTTTGCCTTTTTGAGGTAATGGTTTCCCAGAATCGATAACCATGTATTCCTCGCCCTCATAGTCAAAAGTAGTCCCCTTTGGAAAAAACTTTCTTACTACCTCTTCTGCTTCAATAAAATCTGCCATAATATCATCCTCTAATATTTACATATACAATGAGACATATTGCCATCAAATTTATTTACAATTTTATTTTCCTTTATTTCTAATGTTTTTTCTAAGTATCTTAACAGCTGTGTTCCATCCAAATATATATACATTTGTGGTGCAACAAATCCAGGAACATCACGCCTTAGTTCATCAAGCGATATTTCTGTAGTTTCCAGAAACTCATCAATCTCCATGGCATATCTATATGACTCTTGATATTTTTCGATCCGCATTACAACATCTCTATCATTTTTGTATTCTTCCTTCCAGTCCGATAGCAAATGTCTCTTTCCTAGATAGACTATTCCTGTGACTGCTTTAATAGGCGCACTTACATACATATATGCCATAATAGGTTCATCTGGGAAGTTTCTTCTATGTTCGAATACTTTCTTCCCAGATTTAATTTTCTCATACACTTCTGGCTTAAAGCTTAAAAGCATCTTTCTCACTTATGCCACCACCTTAATTCCACTTACATTCGATATTAAGAACTTCCATCGGCATACTGATAAACTGAACATCAAACTTAAGACTTGGTTCTACCTTTGTACTAGCATTGTGAATTCTGAAACTAAGCTGCCAACCATTATCAAGATACATTTCTACCGTATTATCACTATCTGGCTTAAATTCAAGTGCAACAAGTCTTGTAGGTAACTTAACAATAGGTACAGTAATTGCAGATACCTTATTCTTTGCAGGCTTATTTAATGTATCATGCATATTAAATGTGTGAATCATCGTAAGTCTTTTGCTATCCTTACTCACAACCTTATAATAATCTTCAATACCAATCAGATACTCAATCATCTTTCTTGGCATTGTACTATCCTTCTTATTTGCACGATTGATTTCATCAATGAATGCCTGCAATAAAGGAATGTACACCTTCTGACTCTTATCCTCAATTTCAGACCATTTTGTTCCATTCTCTTTTTCTTGCTTTAACACATTGAAGATTGGTTCCACAGCAACCCAATATTCATCAGAACATGGCATATCAAACCATTCGTTTCCAAAATCAAGCTTGTGGCTTAATCTACTATGTTTCACGGCATCATGATTATGCTTAATGCTTAATCCTACTTCCCATTCAATATCTTTTCTTTTAATTACAATATCTCTAACATCCCCCTTAACGCCTTGTCCATCTTTCTGGAACTCAAGTGTAAGTTCATCATTATCGATTTCGGACATTCTTGGTTCAAGTTCTAACACCGTATCAATAGCTGCACTAGCAGAAATCATGAAAGTTTCCTGCATATCTTCATCCATAAGTGACCATGCCTTTTCATTTGCCACTAAACTAGAATTCTCCACTATTCTTGTTTTTCTCAACTCAGCTAATGCTTTGTATAAAGTCTGTATCCAAGCATATTCATAAGCTCTTCCCTGATCATTACTTTTTGTACTCACTTTCTTCTCATTGACCTCCTTAGCATCTATAACCTCTCTGTCAACTTCAACAGAGGAGCCTTTTCCTTCAAGATACATTTTTATGGCTACTGCAATCTCGTATGCCAAGTTTACAGGAACTGCATTACCAATCATTTTATATGCAGTATTGGTATCATTATAAATAAACTTAAAATCATCCGGAAATCCTTGTACTCTCGCAACTTCTCGAATTGTCATTCTTCTATAAAGATGTTCCTTGCCTTCAACAAATCTGCAATCGTTAATTCCAACCTTTACCATCTTAGGTGCCTGAGGATGCAACTGACACTGTCGTCCAGAAGCCTGCACTGTAAATGCCTGCTCATCCCAACTCTTAACACGATTACGACTCATAAAAATCGGAGAGTATGCTCCTGTGAAATATTCATTATTATTTATTGCATCGGGATTATGCTTATTCTTTTCACCTGAAGGTACAGCGGTATCTTGCAAATCCCAAATAATATCACGCAAGGTAATCTTTTTTGAATCTTCTTTAGTAGAACCTTTAGGAAAACCAAAGTCTATCTTCAAGTCTTTTCTAAATCCTATATAAAATACTCTCTTACGTTCTTCGGCAACGCCATAATCTTTCGCGTTAACCAATGTAAACGAAACATCATATCCAGCCTCATCGAATAATTCCAAAATATTCTGTACCGCTATAGAATGTCTATCTGCAAGCATTCCACTTACATTTTCCGCTAAAAAGAATTTAGGTTGGAATTCTTTTAATATTCTGATATAGTCAAAAAATAGCTGACCTCTCGCATCCTTGATTCCCTTAAGTGAACCTGCTTCTGACCAAGATTGACATGGTGGTCCACCAATAATTCCATCAACTTCTCCATCTATGTATTGAGCAATATCTTCCTTCGTAACCTGTCTTACATCACCCTCGATTAAATGTGTGTTAGGATGATTAACCTTAAAAGTCTCCCATATTGTTTTATCAAATTCATTTGCAACAGGAATATTAAATCCAGCTCTTTCAAAACCTAAATCTAGTCCTCCACATCCACTAAACAAACTAATTACATTCATCAGTTTTTACTCCTTCAATATCATTTTCTTTAATAATCCTTGATGCCTCTATTAAAGCAGTTCTTCTCACAAACTCACTGTAAGAAGCATATGCTTCAAGTCTTGCAGCTTGTTTAAACTTTTCCAATTCTTCTTCACTAACTCTTATGCTAATTGATATTGATTTTTTCATTTTAAGGCACCTCCTCATTTTTAAATTTTACCTTCAAAAGTGTAACATTGTCAATACTTTGTTGCACAAACATATGTTTTTCTGACATTAAAAAAGGAACCTAAGACAGAAAACATCATATCTTGGTTCCTACTTTCAATCATATATTGTGCAAAAAAATGTACTTTATTTTTCCACTCTGATCCTTGGCTTATTTGCCTCTTTTCCTTCCAACCAAGGAACCGTTGCATTTGCGAATATCCCCAGCTCAATAAATCCACATACAATTGCGATTAGCACTTTAACTATTATCCTAACAACATTATTTCCTATGTAATCTGCCGGTACCCAAAACAACGCTGTCAGAATAATAACTCCTGCAATAGAGGGTACTGCAACTATAATAGGAAGATAACTAAGTACCACATACATAACAACAAATGCTGCGCACAAACCAAATGTCACCCACCATCCCGCATCCGGAAATAACTTCTGATGAAACGGAATACTCCAAATAACCGCAGCCACAATATTGATTAATGGTAATTTGTAATTCTTCTCGTATTTAGGTTTGTCATCAATCATGACTTGATACTTTGCCATAACAACACTTCCCTTCTATATACATCTAATCTTATTATCTGCTTCGTCTTCGCTGAATCGTAATGTGTTCCTTCCAATTATCATCGCATCGTTCTAGATAGTCAACTATTGTCCCCGATTTTTCATTCTTAATCGGATTGATATCTAAACGAACATCTTCAAGCATTAGCTGCTGTTCTGCAAGCACATCAAAGATTGTATCCTCTCTTGCAGTACCCTTGTATTCAACAAGCACATCCAAGTCAGAATCAACACTCGCCTTACCGCTTACCCTGCTTCCATAGAAGGCTATATCCACCAATTCAAATTCATCTTTTCCAAAGAATTCATCACGAATGATTCTACCTATTTGCTCTTTCAAATCCTCTTTGTATGATTCAAACCACATATGCATCACCCCACTTCTGGCCAACTTGACCAAAAGCACTAATCAATGCCATAGAGATCATGATTGACCTCAGCATTGTAATAATGGCTTATGGTATTTGGCGCGTTGTATAAGGCTGTAATCAAATAAGCTTTGATATTTGCAACCTTTGTGGTGTTATTCTGCATGCAGCTGATAACATACTGAAGGTGGCTTGAATTAAGCTTCAAGAATTTGCTCTTAACAAGACTATATGGATATTCTTCTCCTGCGATTCGAATTGTCTTACGAGGAACACATACAACATCACATATAATCTGATAAAGTTCATCAAACATTTCTGCATCTCTCCAGTTCTTATCAGACATCATAATGTCATAATCAATATTCTCTCTGATAAGCTCCATATATGCAGTCGCCTCATCCATCTCGTCAATCGGTTTCGCCTGCTGATAAGATAGACTGATAGGATTAGTATAACTCATATTATTATTTGACTCTATATTATTCGTGTGTAGATTTTCCCCTGGTACTGGTGGAAATATTTCCCCAGTCTCTGCGTCAAAATTACACTGGTGCATTTTTTCCACCGGTTCAGATTCTTCACTAGCGCAATTTCTACACTGGTTACTTTCTTTCACTGGTGCATTTTCTTCACTAGTGGAAATATTACACTGGTTCCCTTTTTCCACTGGTTCAGTTTTTACACCAGTTTCATTTTTGTACTTGTCCTCTGAATCCCTTTGCTTTCGGGCATCTAAACGACCTTCCGACACGAAATTTTTCACATAAATAACGTTAGCAACTCCAGTCTGCTGGACCATGTCAATAAGTCCAATTGCTTCAAGCTCTTTTAAAATAGATCCGGCAGTCTTTCTACTAACGTTCAAATCCTCTTCAATATTATTAAGAGAATACTTGATGAATACTTTATTTTCTTCATCAAGCCAGCCTCTTTTCTTTGAAAGCGACATTCTATCAAGCATCAAGCCATAGAGAAGCTTTGCGTTATTTGTGATTCCCTTAAAGCGCTCATCCGAGATAAGCGCCTTTGGGAGTCTGTAGAATGTAAACTGCTCTGATTCCTTTCCATAATAAAAATCCAATTCTAACTTCTCCACTAATCCTGACCTCCTTTCGCTTTCCATTCATCCAGCAATTTCACAATGATTCCTTCGATATCTTCATTCGTCATATTCGGTTCAAAGTAGGAATCCAACTTATTCTGATTGAATACCACCTTTCGTACCGGTGGTTTCTTATAACTAAGGATTTCTAACAACCACTGTTCATTAAATAATCCTTCTTTTACAGCATTCTTAATACGAGCTGACTGCTCCATATTGACATATATACCAGTCTTCTCCATTACACTAAGCACGATTTCCTGCTTCTCTTTCGAGAGAAAAGCAAGATCAACACCCTGAGCAATACCAAGTTTCTTGCTATCAATTAATTCAAGCAATTCGTCTGATAGATTTGATAGATAAATAAGTCTCTGTATTGTTTTGCTACTTTCCCCCGCTGATTCACTCATCTCTGCAAGTGATGAACCTCCAGATACACCTTGATGTTTCATGGCATCATATTTCATGCGATAAGCCTTTGCCTTTTCGCTAATAGAAATATCTTCACGCTGAATGTTAGCATCCACCATAATCACCGTGGATTCGTCATCATCACAATCTTTAATCATTACCGGCATTGTATCTAATCCTGCAAGAGTTGCAGCATGGTGTCTTCTATGACCAGAGATTAATTCATAACCACCTTCTGCACGTATCCTCGCAATAGCAGGAACAAGAATTCCATACTGCTTCACACTCTCTACCATTTCAGCCATCTTTTCATCATCAAGTACTTTAAATGGATGATTCTTAAATGGATGAAGCTCTGAAAGAGCCACATCCTTTATCTGTTCCGAAACAATAACCTCAGTTTCTTTTTCTTCGCCAAACATCTCTCCGTATGACTGTAACTTAATTCTCTCTCCAAGATTTCTCTTACTCATGGCTGATAACCTCCTTTGTTAATGCCGTATATGCATCTGCAACTTTACCTTTTGGATCATGCTTATATATGCTGATTCCTTCTGCAGGAGTTTCTGCAGCTCTCACAGACATCGGAATAACATTTTCAAAGATATGGATTTCATTTCCATACACTTGATATAAGACTTCTGTAATCTCATTTGCATAATTGGTTCTGTAATCAACCATCGTAAGCAATATTCCCATTATATGGAGCTTTGGATTCATCTTTCTCTTTACCCTGCTGATTGTCTTAAGCAACTGCTCTAACCCCTTAATCGGAAGGTATGCAGCCTGTACAGGAATAATTATCTCGTCTGCAGCTACCAATGCATTCAATGTAAGCTGACCTAAGTTTGGAGAACAATCAATGATAATATAATCATAACGATTCCCAAGCATATCAATATACTCCTTAAGAACCGTCTCACTACTCATAATTCCAACCAAAGAGGTTTCCACACCAGATAACTCAATATTTGCCGGCATCAGATCAATACCTTCTTCATGATGAAGAATACCTGCGTTGATATCAAACGATTCCTCATTCAATACCCAATCCATTATCTGAGCCAGTGTGATTTCCAAGCTGTCCGGTTCCTGATATCCTAAAGCTTCTGTAAGGGAACCCTGCGGATCGTTATCAATCACTAATACTCTTTTTCCTTCTCTTGCAAGTCCAATGCCAAGATTTACTGTTGTGGTGGTCTTGGCAACCCCACCTTTCTGATTTGCACAAATAATAACTTTACTCATATGGTCTAATCTCCTTTTCTATTCTTCGTTTTTTCTGTTGATTTCTAAATATTTTCTGTAATACTTACTTGTTCCTTTGTTACTGAATGTCTCAGATGATTCTGTAATCTTGACCTCTGGACATTCTGATAATTGTTTTTCTAACCATTCCATATCTTCTTTGGTTCCCTGCAATCTCACTTTGATCATCTCTCCACCTCCAGGGTCTCTCAGTGAAATATCAACCATATGAGTTGCACTTAACGCTGTGTGTATCATTTGTCTCAATCTCCTTTCCTACAAATTCGTATGCTTTTCGTATGCCACATCGCAGAAATTCGTATATGAAAAATTTATACGAATCAAATATCCAAACACGAAAAAAGGACCTTTCCTCAGATTAATTTCTGAAGAAAAGTCCTCATTTTACATGTTTTTCTATCTGTAGTTGTTCAAAGCAATCCGTCAGTTGAGCTTATAATTCTTCATATCAACTTACGAATTTGTTGTAGTAAGCGTTGTAGTAAGCACCTACTCAACACCCTGAAACCCTTGATTTTATGCGGTTTTTACTTGTCCAATGACTTCATCGTTGGGAACAACAGTACATCCCTTATCGCCGGGCTATTTGTCATCATCATAACCATTCTATCGATACCGAATCCGATTCCACCTGTTGGTGGCATACCAATGCTCAACGCATTTAAGAAATCTTCATCTGTATGATTTGCTTCGTCATCTCCGGCTGCAAACTGTTCTTCCTGTGCTTCAAAACGTGCGCGCTGGTCGATTGGGTCGTTCAACTCGGAATAAGCATTTGCCATTTCCCAACCGTTCATGAAGAATTCGAAACGTTCTACATATTCCGGATTCTCCGGTTTCTTCTTGGTTAATGGAGAAATTTCAATTGGATGATCCATAACAAAAGTTGGCTGAATCAAATGTTCCTCTACAAACTCTTCGAAGAACAGATTCAGAATATCACCCTTCTTGTGTCTTTCCTCAAATTCCACATGTTTTTCTTTTGCAACGGCTCTTGCTTCTTCTAAGGTATGAATCTCGTTGAAATCTACACCGGAATATTTCTTAACCGCATCTACCATGGTAATACGTTCAAATGGTTTGGATAAATCTAACTCTTTATCGCCATAAGTCAGAATCTCAGAACCGGTTACTTCTTTTGCTACATAGCGATATAAGTTCTCGGTCAAATCCATCATGCCGTGGTAATCAGTATATGCCTGATATAATTCCATCAGGGTAAATTCAGGATTGTGTCTGGTATCCAAACCTTCATTACGGAATACTCGTCCAATTTCATAGACTCTTTCCATTCCACCTACAATCAATCTCTTTAAGTATAATTCTAAGGAAATTCTTAACTTTAAGTCCTCATCCAGTGCATTAAAATGTGTCTCAAATGGTCTCGCTGCTGCACCACCTGCATTAGATACCAGCATCGGAGTCTCTACTTCCATGAAGCCTTGTCCATCTAAGAATCTACGAATTGTACTTAATACTTTGGAACGTTTGATAAAGGTATCTTTTACATCTGCGTTCATAATCAAATCTACATATCTTTGACGATATCTGACATCTGTATCAGTCAATCCATGGAACTTCTCCGGTAAAATCTGAAGACTCTTTGAAAGCAAAGTCACTTCTGTTGCGTGGATAGATTTTTCACCGGTCTTAGTGGTAAATACTTCACCCTTGATACCAAGAATATCTCCTACATCATATTTCTTGAAATCCTTATAGGAATCTTCTCCAATATTATCTCTTGCAACATACGCCTGAATATTACCCTGTAAATCCTGTACATTACAGAAGGATGCTTTTCCCATCACACGTTTGAACATCATTCTTCCTGCAATAGAAACGGTCTTTCCTTCTAATTCGTCATAATTGTCTTTGATTTCCTGACTATGATGTGTCACGTCATACTTTGTAATCCGGAAAGGATCCTTTCCATTTTCCTGCAAATCCTGCAATTTTTCACGACGTACTTTTAATAACTGGTTAATATCCTGCTCTTGTGCATTATTATTCTGAGCCATTTGTATCCTCCTCTTAATTGGAACGCTGGATTTCCAATACCTTGTATTCTATCTCGCCTGCCTGGGTCTCTACCTTTACCGTATCACCCACTTTTGCTCCGATTAAAGCTTTTCCAACCGGTGATTCATTAGAAATTTTACCCTGAAGGCTGTTTGCTTCGGTAGAACCTACAATTTTATAATCTAATTCTTCTTCAAATTCGCAATCATAGATTTTTACACGACATCCAACACTGATTTTATCTAAATCAACTTCGTCTTCTACTACAACTTCTGCGTTCTTTAAAATCTTTTCAATTTCTTCAATTCGAGCTTCAATGTCACGCTGCTCATCTTTTGCAGCATCATATTCTGCATTTTCAGAAAGGTCACCCTGTTCTCTTGCTTCCTTAATCTTCTGAGCAACTTCCTTTCTCTTTACTACCTTTAAATCCTGTAATTCATTTTCTAATTTCTGCAAACCTTCATACGTCAATATGTTTTTCTTTTCCATAGACTGTTACACCTTTCCTCTGCTCTCTATTTATCCTTTAATTATTAATTTTTACATTCCTTTAACAATCACAGTATTATACCCGATAGGTACCGAAATGTCAAGATTTTCCGCTTGATTCCAAGGTTTTTTATAGATTGGAATATAATGAATCTGCTCCTTAATACACTCACGATGCAACTTACTTTTTTGTTCCATATCCAAAACAAGATTAATTCCTTCCATTGAAAAATCCTTTTTAGACTCCAGCTGCACCACCAAGCCGTTTTCTTCATACATTTTCTCTATATAATAAGAAAAATATACAGGGCGTTCCGTTGCAATTCGTAAAAAATTTAAGTCTTCGGATATCTGTTCCAAGACTAACGCCACATCATCCTCAGAAAGCATGGATTCCGGTTCCGTATCCCTGTCCAGAAGGAGCGGTCGAATATCCCCATAAGAGATTCCATACTTTTCAAGAATCTGTTCCAAAATCCACCTAAAATGGGGCAAAAAGGGATTTTGCTCTACAATCGCTACTTCTTCTTTTTCTTTCGGAACTTTCTTTTTTCGAAAAAAATATTCCAACCATTTTAGCATATTGCTATACCAGACTACTGTTTTTCTCTAGTATATGACACTACGCTTCGAAATAATGCTTCCAAATCCTCATAAGTCTCTACTTCATTGATTTTTCCCCGAAGTTTTGCGGAATTTTTATAGCCGCTGGTATACCATGCGGCGTGCTTTCGCATTTCACGAATTCCTACTACTTCGCCCTTAAAAGCAATCTGCGCTCTTGCATGTCGCAGTAACATTTCTGTAACTTCCTCCATGGAAGGTTTTGGCAGTTCCTCGCCTTTTTCCAGCGAATGAATGATTTGACGGAAAATCCATGGATTTCCCTGGGCACCTCTGCCTATCATAAATCCATCGCAGTTAGTCTGTTTTTTCATATTCAAGGCATCCTGTGCCGTAAGAATATCTCCATTTCCAATGACAGGAATAGAAACTGCTTCTTTTACCTGACGGATAATGTCCCAATCTGCTTTCCCAGCATAATACTGCTCTCTGGTTCTGCCATGCACTGCAACTGCAGACGCTCCTGCTTCTTCTGCAATCTTGGCAATCTCTACTGCATTCACATGCTCCTCATCAAATCCCTTACGAATTTTAACCGTAACAGGCTTTTGAATTGCTTTCACAATCTCCGACACAATCTCGTAAACCAGTTTGGGATTCTTCATCAGGGCAGAGCCTTCTCCATTATTTACTACTTTTGGCACCGGACATCCCATGTTAATATCTAAAATATCAAAGGGGCGTTCCTCTATTTTTTTCGCCATTTCACTCATAATCTTGGGGTCTGAACCAAAAAGCTGAAGTGAGACAGGCCGCTCTTCTTCTGTAGTCGTCAACAAAATCTCTGTATTTTTATTATTATAGTAAATACCCTTGGCACTTACCATCTCCATACAGATAAGTCCCACTCCCTGCTCTTTACACAACACACGAAATGGCAGGTCTGTTACTCCTGCCATGGGCGCCAATACTAAATTATTTTCTAATGTTACATTTCCTATTGTCAGTTTTTCCATATATCTTATTTTCCTCGGTTCTGCTTATTATAAATCAGACGCAGTCCCTGAAGAGTCAAATTCGGGTCATAAATATCTATGGCCTTGGTTTCTGTCGCAATAATCTTTCCAAGTCCTCCGGTTGCAACAACTTTCATATCATGCCATCCTGTTTCTTCCTTGGTCTTTTGAATAATATATTCTGTTTGTCCAATTTGGCCGTAAATCAATCCTGCCTGCATACTGCTGATGGTCTCTTTTGCCAGAATGCTTGCCGGCTTTCGAATTTCGATTTCAGGAAGCTTTGCAGCATCTTCCCACAATGCTTTTGCTGAAGTACGAATACCCGGTGCTGTAACTCCCGAAAGAAAAGCTCCGCTTTCATCTACCAGGTCATACGTCGTTCCGGTTCCGAAATCAATGACAAATATTGGTCCGCCATACAACTCATAAGCTGCTGCCGCATCTACAATACGGTCTGCACCAATCTGTCTTGGATTCTCTGTGGCAATGCGAATGCCTGTCTTAATTCCCGGCTCCACTACCACCGGATGAACTCCAAAATACTTAATAAAAGAACTTAAAAGAGAATGCATTACATTCGGCACTACAGAAGCAATAATAACATCATGAATATTTTCGTAATCAATTCCATTATGTTTTAACAAATCACGAATACAAATTCCATATTCATCTGAGGTACGAAGCAGCTTCGTGGTCATACGAAAGGTTGCTTCTATTTCTTCACCATCGAATACACCAAATGTAATATTGGTATTTCCTACATCTACTCCTAATAACATAGACTTAATCCTCCAATTCCTCTTCCGTTAGTTCTTTTCCAAGGAAAAATACTTTAAAATACAATTCCAGTGATTCTAAAAGCTCCCTTTTTGTTTGCTGAAACTGCTTTACCTTCAGGACACTTCCGATATCATCATACAAGAGGTCTCCCTCATCTGCCTCTGTCCGAAAGTTCAGATTTCCATCTTCATCGAATACTAACGTAAGCACTCCACCAATATCTTCTGTATACAGCACACACATAATCTTTAGTTCATCCTTAATGCTGTCCGGAAGACCTTCAAAATCCTCATTCAGATAATATTTCTGGGTATATGCGCTGGAACCGCATAATACAATTTCTTCCTGTTCCATAAGTTCTCCTTTATACATATCCATAAATTCCGCGAACAGATACTTCTCCTGAGGAAATCTCTGCTATCTCGCCATTGTCTTTTTCAACCCGAAGACTGCCATGTTCATTAATTCCCAATGCACTGCCCTCAAATTCTCCTAACGGATCTAAAACTCTTACTCTACGGCCCATATTCACAAGATTCTGATTATACTCTTCCATTAAATTCGATAAATCCTGTGTCTGAATATACTTTTCATAACATTCTTCAAACTGTTCTAATATTTTTTCCAAAAGCTGTGCCCTAGAGACATTTAGAGTTTTTTCCTGCTGTTTTAATTCCATATCAAGGGAAGTTGCTTTCTCTGCCAATTCCTCAGGAAATGTTTCCTGATGCACGTTAATTCCGGTTCCAATTACAATATGGTTAACATAATCTATCTGGGCGCTCATTTCCGTTAAGATTCCAACTACCTTTTTTCCATTTACCACCACATCATTTGGCCACTTAATCTCTGCCTTCAACCCGGTACAATTCGAAATTGCTCTTGTCACTGCCATCGCCATTACCAAGGTAAGCATTGGCGCATTGGTCGGCTCTATTTCCGGTCTCAGCAATATGGTAAAAAAGATTCCCTGATTATGAGGGGACTCCCAGCCTCTTCCTCTTCTTCCTCTACCGGCACTCTGCATATCTGCCACTATCAGCGTTCCATAGGGAGCACCTTCTTCTGCTCTTCGCTTCGCTTCTGTGTTGGTAGAATCAATTTCATCATAATAAAACACTTTATGTCCCAACCATTTTGTACGAATACAGCTTTCTATTTCCTGCTGAGATAATACATCCGGTATAACAGCCAAGCGGTATCCCCTGTTTTGTACTGCTTCAATCTCATATCCTTTTTCCCGAAGCTGCTTGATTGCTTTCCACACAGCAGTTCTGGAAACTCCAAGACTTTCGCACAATTCCTGACCGGATACATAATCTTCACTTTGACGTAATATCTGTAATATCTTTGTCTTCATGGCTCTATCCTACGATTTCTTCTTATTTTAAAGTTGCATACATAATTGCTTTAATACTGTGCATACGGTTTTCTGCTTCATCAAATACTACGGATTGGCTACTTTCAAACACTTCATCCGTAACTTCCATTTCAGACAGACCAAACTTTTCGTGAATTTCACGTCCAATCCCGGTTTTCAAATCATGGAATGCCGGCAAACAATGCATAAAGATTGCTTTTTCTCCAGCATTATCCATTACCTTTTTATTTACCTGATATGGCAACAATTCCTTAATTCTGGATTCCCATACTTCTGCAGGTTCACCCATGGATACCCATACATCTGTATAAATAACATCTGCATCCTTCGTTCCTTCTGCCACATCTTCCGTTAAAGTAATGGTTGCTCCTGTTTCCTTTGCCACAGATTCACAATAAGCGACCAACTCTTTATCTGGAAAATAATTCTTATTGGTACATGCTACAAAATGCATTCCAAGCTTTGCGCAAGTCACCATCAGGGAATTTCCCATATTATAACGAGCATCCCCCATATAAACAAACTTAACGCCTTTTAAACGTCCCAGATGCTCTTTTACCGTCAGCATATCTGCTATCATCTGTGTAGGATGGAACTCATTTGTCAATCCGTTCCAAACAGGAACACCTGCATACTCTGCCAGTTCCTCTACAATTTCCTGTCCATATCCACGATATTCAATTCCATCAAACATTCTGCCTAATACTCTTGCAGTATCTTCGATACTTTCTTTTTTTCCAATCTGAGAACCGGATGGATCCAGATAGGTCACATGCATTCCCAGGTCATGAGCTGCCACTTCAAAAGAACAGCGGGTTCTGGTGCTTGTCTTTTCAAAAATCAAAGCAATATTTTTTCCTTTTAACTCATCATGTGGAATTCCTTTTTTCTTCTTTTCTTTCAATTCTGCTGATAAGTCAATCAGATATGTAATCTCTTCCGGTGTATAATCCTTTAGTTTTAAAAAATTACGTCCTTTTAAATTCATGTTTTTCACTCCTGTTCTATGCATATGAGAGCGGGCTGCCATATCTGACACGACACCCCGCTCCTGTTTTATTTCTTTCTTACTATTTTATTTATCTTCTTTTGCAACTTCTGCGATGGACTTTACCAATCCTGCCATTCCCTGAATCTCAGATGGTACAATAATCTTGGTTGCTTTTCCATCTGCTGCCTTTGCAAATGCCTCTAAGCTCTTTAACTGAAGCACTGCGCTGTCCGGTCCTGCTTCTTTCAGGAAACGAAGACCATCTGCATTTGCCTGTTGAATCTTTAAGATTGCCTCTGCCTGACCTTCTGCTTCGCGAACCGTTGCTTCCTTCTTCGCTTCTGCACGAAGGATTGCTGCCTGCTTCTCTGCTTCTGCATCCAAAATTGCAGATTCTTTCTTACCCTGTGCAACAAGAATGGTTGCTGTCTTTTCACCTTCTGCTCTTGTTACGGCTTCACGACGTTCACGTTCTGCCTTCATCTGTTTCTCCATGGCATCCTGAATTGCCTGTGGTGGAATAATATTCTTTAATTCTACACGGTTTACCTTGATTCCCCATGGGTCTGTTGCAACATCGAGAGATGCTCTCATCTTGGTGTTGATGGTCTCTCTGGATGTAAGTGTTTCGTCTAATTCCATATCACCGATAATATTACGAAGTGTGGTTGCTGTTAAGTTTTCGATTGCCATAATTGGATTCTCTACTCCATAAGCAAACAACTTCGGGTCTGTAATCTGGAAAAATACAACGGTATCAATTCTCATGGTTACATTATCTTTGGTGATAACCGGCTGTGGTGCAAAATCTACAACCTGTTCCTTTAACAGAACACGCTTTGCTACGCGATCAATAAATGGCATTTTAAAATGAATTCCAACGCCCCATGTTCCTAAGTATCCACCTAAACGTTCAATAACCATCGCTTGTGCCTGCGGCACTACTTTAACACATGATGCTAACAGTGCTAATATCAGTACCAATAAAATGATAATTCCAACTATTAAACCTGGCATAATAAAATCCTCCGTTTT
Source organism: Roseburia sp. 499 (assembly GCF_001940225.2). NCBI lineage: Bacteria > Bacillati > Bacillota > Clostridia > Lachnospirales > Lachnospiraceae > Roseburia > Roseburia sp. 499. The sequence continues at coordinate 3,297,690 of NZ_CP135164.1, read as the reverse complement.
ACATTATATTTTTGCTTTTACCATTAACTTTACGCCTTTAATTTCTACTATCTCTACTACTGTGTCCTTTGTAATAACAGTATCATCTACTGCTCTTGCAGTCCATTCCTGTCCATTTACACTTACCGCACCCTCTGCCTTCAGATTATTGATATCCTCCAACACGATTGCACTCTTTCCTATCAAACTCTCCGCATTGGTACGAGTTTGGTTCTTATTTACAAATTTTACTGCAAACGGCCTTGTAAATACAAGAAGCACTAAAGATACTATAACAAATAATACAATCTGAATTGGCAGGCTTACGCCAAAAAGACTGGCAATAAACGCAATTAATGCGCCACCGGCAAACCAAATTGTGGTAAGACCGAGTGTGATAATCTCAATAATTGCCATTACAACAATAATTGCCAACCAGATAATTCCTATGATACCTTCCATTCCTTCCCCTCCTTCGAATTTTTTAACTTCTTACATATTACTATACTTTTCCCAAGATTACAATATTTAATGTAGAACAAAAAGCAGCTCCATCCGCAAAAGATAGAACTGCTTTTCTCTTCTTATACTTTACTTAGAAAAACACATGATTTCCTATTACGATTCCCGCCTGTCCGGATGAAGCATTCTTAAAGTTCTTTGCTCCGTTTACATTATCTGCTCCGTTAATTGCTTCCTGCGCCGCCTGTAAACAACTTCCGCTGACCCCTCTGCTCAATACGCTTTCCAGCCTTCCAGTGGACGCCGGTGAAAACTGTCCTCTCTGATAAATAACACCTGAAATACTTCCGGCATATCCTGCTCTAAGACGATTCATTACAACTGCACCAACAGCCAGCTGTCCTTCATATCCTTCACTTCCGGCTTCACACTGAATCAATGCTCCTAATAGTGTCACATCATCATAAGATGCTGCAACAGCACCTCTTTGCTGTGTACCCTGAGAAGCCTGCTGTGCCTTCTTTTCCTTTTCTGCTTCTGCAATTGCTGCTCTTTCTTCCTCTATTGAAATTGCCTTGCCAAGCTCTAAATCTACATTTACAAACTCTCCGCTGACATATCCTGTCTTATCATTACACTTAACAGCAACCCAGCCCTCTACCTGAGGAGCCTCATTGTCAACTTTTAACTTACCGCCTTCTTCCATAACTGTTAAAATCTCAACACCATCTGCGGAAGATGCCTCTGCACGGACTCTTACACCACCGCTTACCGCAATAGCGTATGTGGTACCCTGCTGATTTGCTAAATTCTCTGCAGCAAGTCCTGTCACACAAAACTCATTCTTTACATATCCTTCTACACTTCCGGAACTAATCTTTGTCCAAACATCGCCACGTTCCACAATGTCTGCAACTGCTCCTTTGTGAATCTTTCCTACTAACTCAGCATCGTCAGATGCCTCTGCACGAACATTTAAATAGTCCTCAACATTCGGCATAAGCTTTGCAGCCCAAGGTGATACTTCCTGACTTACCATCTGTACCGGAGCCTCGATGCCCTCACCAACCAACTGGTCTGTTACTGCACCCTCTGCTGCCTGTGCACTTTCCATTGCCTCTGCTGCTTCTGCTACCAGATTAATCTCTGTCTTTTCTATGGTTGCTACTTCTATTTCTTCTTCACTGGTCTCTTGTGCAAATTCTTTTTCCGGTCTCTGGTCAGCTGCCTTAGCAGATACATTTGTCCCGAACACTGCTGATAAAGCAATGGTAAGCGCAAATCCTGCAATAATTCCGCTTTCTATAACCTTCTTGAATTTCATAGTTAACCTCCTGATTGTACGTAACTGCATAAATTTCATTTTATTATATTATTTTATGCAGAATTGTTACAATTATTACAAACCTGTTACAATATAGCAAAGTTTTTGTAATTTGTCAAGTTTTCCAATAATATATCTCTTTTTCCCCTTCTATTTTACCTTTTTTCTTTGTTACTTTTCACTATTCATTTTCCTTTTATTTCCTTCTGTTTTATTGCATTTGACAAATTATGATGATATAATGTAGCATAGGCAAATAGTTAAAGGAGGATTTCTTGTGGGTAATGTAAAAAAGGCCGAAAAAACGGCAAATAAGAAAAAACAGAGAAAGAAAACTCAGTCAGAAAAAACTACAAAAGCGGGTTTCTTTTCTTCTATTAAATCAAAAATTGTCATGCTTTTGACCGGTTCTGTTTTGGTAAGTATTGTATTCACAATCGCTCTTATTATTCCATCCGTAGGAAATAATACATCAGCAATAACCAAAAACTATATGAAGGATATGACATCTGCCTATGGAAATATTTTAGATCAAAACATTAGTATTTCTATTATGTACTTATATGCAGACCGCTTGGAAACTTTATTAGGCGATGCAGGCATCGAGGGAATGGACAGCAGTTACTTCTATGTTACTTCTGCCGATGGAACCATTTTGTATCATCCTGACAAAACCAGAATAGGATCACAATCAGAAAGCATCATGGTTCTAGACCTTGTAGATAAACTTGCAAACGGAGACGTTCCAGAACCAGGACTTCAAGAGTATAACTATCGTGGTACGGACAAATACGCTTCCTATTACATAGCCGGAAAAGGAAAAGCTATTTTAGTTTTGACTATTGATGAAAATGAAATTATGGCACCTGTCAACAAGACTTTCTATCGTGCAATTGCTGCAGGTATTTTTAATATGTTATTCCTTGGCATTTTAGGATATTTTATTACCGCCAAACTGACCCGTCCGATTTTACAGGTCACCAACCTTATTAATCGCCTGGCAAATATGGACTTCCGTGAAGATTCTCACACAAAGAAAATCAGCCGTCGAAAAGACGAATGTGGTACAATGGCAAAAGCAATTATTATTCTTCGCGAATCTTTAGTGAATGTCATAACGGATATTAAAAATCAGAGCGCTATATTATATGAAACTTCTGCTAAGCTAACCGGAAATGCCACCACTACAAGTGGTACAGTCCAAAATGTAGAACAGGCTGTTTCTGAGATTGCCTCCGGAGCTACCAATCAGGCCCAGGAAACACAGAAAGCAACAGAAGATATTGTATTAATGGGCAACATGGTAGAGGATACCAATTCTCAAGTATCTGCTTTACATCACGCAGCTGATGCGATTAAGGCGTCCAGCGATACTGCTAACAACACACTTCAGGAACTGGATATTATTAATAAGAGAGCAATTGATTCTATCAACGTTATTTACGAACAGACTCATACAACCAATGAATCCGCTCTGAAAATCAAGGAAGCCACCTCGTTGATTGCCTCCATTGCAGATGAGACCAATCTACTTTCCCTGAACGCTTCTATCGAAGCCGCCAGAGCCGGAGAAGCCGGTCGAGGATTTGCTGTTGTTGCATCCCAGATTCAAAAACTTGCAGAACAGTCTAATGATTCCGCAAGACAGATTGATGAGGTTATCTATGCTTTATTGGAAGATTCCGAAAAAGCTGTAAAGACTATGGACGAAGTAAAAACTATTATGGAACAGCAAAGTGAAAATGTTTCCAAAGCCGGAACAGTATTTTCACAAGTAGAAACCGGTATTACCGAATCCATCAACGGTATTGCTCAAATTGCTGACCGCACCAATAAATTAAATTCTACCAGAAACGGTATTGTAGATGTAGTTCAGAATCTTACTGCCATTGCACAGGAAAATGCAGCAAGCACCGAGGAAACCTCTGCTGCTGTTATCGAAGTAGCTAACGTAATGCAGGAAATTTCAGATCATGCACTGGAATTACAGGAAATTGCTTCTACACTGGAAAAGAATATCAATATCTTTCAGATTTAATCTCTAATAAGCAAAAGAAGCTGTCACTTTATGATTGATAAAAATCGTAAAGTGGCAGTTTTTTTGTTATAACCAACAACACTCTCATGTTTCATTCCTCTAACAAAATTCTAAAAAAATGAAAAGTGACGGATTTGTAATAAAGAAGTCACCTGCTTGTCATTTTGAAGCTTTAAAATACAAAACATAAAAGCAAGCATACAAAAAATAATATAGAAAGGCAGGAAAACCATGAAGAAAATAGCTGTTTTAGGAAGTACTCCGACCGAAAAAGAAATCTTTAAAAAATACGCTACATTATATCAAGTTGAACTTCACTTTTACAAAAACATGGACGAGATGTGTCAGACAGGTAGTGAACATTTATTAAGCATTAGCCATGCAGATCATATAAACAAAGAAAATCTTAGACGTTTGAAACAGGCTGGCGTGAAATATATCTCCACAAGAAGTATCGGCACAAACCACATTTGCACAGAAGAAGCAAATCGCTTAGAAATCCAAGTGGAAAACGTAGCGTACTCACCGGAGAGCGTTGCGGAACATACACTAATGTTAATACTTATGTCTCTTCGCAATATGAAGAACACAGAGAAAAAGATGGAAGCATATGATTATAGACTTCCCCAGAAAAGATTTAAGGAACTGAAAGAATTAACCGTTGGTGTGGTTGGGACAGGACGCATTGGACAAGCTGTAATTAGACTTTTAAAAGGATTTGGCTGCAAAATTATCTGTTACGATAAGTACCACGTACAGGGACTGACCTATGTTCCTTATGAAGAACTTTTATCTAAAAGCGATATTGTAAGTTATCACATTCCTTTAGATAAAGATAGCTCACATATGTTGAATAAAGGCAATATTCATTTTTTAAAAAAAGGGGCTTATATCATCAATACGGCTCGTGGAGGGTTAATTGACACTCCAGCACTAATTCACGCTTTAGAAAATGGTGATGTTTCGGGGGCCGCATTAGATGTACTGGAAAACGATGAACTATTTTTCTACAAATCCTGTGAAGAGGTCGAGACAAACATTGCAAAACTCTGCCAAATGGAGAATGTGATAATTACACCTCATAGCGCTTTTTATACGGAGCAAGCATTAGAAGATTCCGTGAAAAATAGTATCTTGGGATGCATAGAGTATACACCCAAGCACTTATCAGAAAAAGTACCGGAAATATTTTCGGGTCAATTAGTAAAAAACTTAAAGGAAAGAGAGGACATGATTTATGCTTAAGGTTTTAGTTTTATTCGGAGGTTGTTCAGAGGAACATGATATTGCAGTAAAATCCGCTACAGAGGTTTATCATCATATTGATAAAACAAAATACGAGGTGACTTATGTTGGAATTACCAAAAATGGAGAGTGGCATAAAGTAACAAGTCCCGAACAGCCATTGTCTGACAGTCATGTAACCGCTATTTTGTCACCGGACAAAAGCATGAAAGGTATTTTATTATTAGAAAACAACAACTATACTTTTCAACCAATTGATGTGATTTTCCCTGTTATGCATGGAAAAATGGGCGAAGATGGACAGCTTCAGGGAATTATGGAAATGTCCGGCATTCCTTATGTGGGTTGCGGAATTGAAGCATCTGTAATCGGAATGGACAAATCTTTCGCACATCTGGTGGCCCAAAAGGCCGGAGTGCGCGTTCCTTGGTTTATAACAACAGAGTGTGTAGAAGACATTAATCCGGACGCGTTGCCGTACCCAGTCTTTATCAAACCAGCCAGATCCGGTTCCTCTTTTGGAATTAGTAAAGTAACATGCAAAGAACAATATCAAGCCGCTATAGAAGAGGCATTAAGATATGATAGTAAAGTGTTAATCGAAGAAGCCATTGTAGGTGCAGAAGTTGGTTGTGCAGTTATGGGAAATGGTAATGCGCTAATCACCGGTGAGGTAGACATGATTCAAGTTAGCAACGGATTTTTCCGCATCCATCAAGAAAAAAATCCGGAACAGGGGTCTGAAAACTCTTCTATTAAAGTACCCGCTCCATTGGAAAAAGAACTAACCGAACGCATTAAAACCGAAGCAAAAAAGGTGTACCAGGCAATGGGCTGCAAAGGACTGGCCAGAGTAGATTTATTCTTAACAGATAACGAGGAAATCATTTTAAATGAGGTAAATACATTACCGGGGCTTACCTGTTATAGCCGATATCCTCGTATGATGCACGCAGCCGGCATTGATTTTACAGAAATGATTAATCGATTAGTTGAGTTAGCACTCTAAACGCACACTTTGACATGAATAAATTTTGTATGAAGGAGACAAGTTTGAAACAAATAAGTAGAGGCCAGCCAAGAAATAAAGGGCATAGCAAACAAACCATCTTTCGGTGGCATAAAAATTAAATATAGACACAACACCTAATCAGGTAACAGGAACAGCATCATCTTTGATGACATATCCTCGTTGTTTAAGTAAATTAAGTGCCTGTGAAGTGGTCAGTACTTTTGATTCATTCACAGGACGTGATGCAAGAAAACCTTCTGGTGTATATGGTTTTAAATCTGTGAGTATGTGCCAGATAGCGGTCAGGATCATACGGCAGATAGCAATGATAGCTTTCTTGTGACCACGACGTGCTTTTATACGTCGATAACGGGTAGTAAATTCAGGATTTTTCTTCGATTTGATTAAAGCATTTGCAACTTGCACCAAAACTGGTTTAAAATAATAACCAGCACGGGAAATCCTAGTGGATTTGATTTTTTGATTGCTTTGATCATTGCGAGGACAGCATCCTGCCCATGAAACGAGGTTTTTAGCTGTGGGGAAGACAGACATATCACCTCCGATTTCAGAGAGCACCTGAATGGCAGTCATTGGGTTCTTATCGAATCCTGGTACGGTTCGCATAAGATTAAGGACTTTTTCGTATTTATCACTGAGACGAAAGATTTCCCGTTCTATTTCTGCTTTGTGCATTTCTAATTCATCGATGTGATTAAGACATTGTCTGAGTTTCACAGCTTGTTCGGTAGAGATAGTGCCATCAACAGCAGCTTGTATTTCTTCGATAGGAGTTTTACATCTGCCATCAACAAATGGTGCTACATCAAAAGTTTCCCCAGGGTGTTGTAAAATCTGTTCCGTAATGGAACGAGAAGATTTACCAAATATATCAGTAAAGACATCATCCAGCTTAAAGTTAGAGACAGTAAGACAGTTATGTGCACGATTCTTCTCACCGGTAATCATGCAAGTGAGTTTGAAACGGTATCTTGCTAAATCTCTTAATTGACGGATATCAGCCGGAGGAATAAAGGAAGGCTGGACCATGCCACACATATATAGATCACAGATCCATTTAGCATCCTTACGATCCGTCTTATTACCTTTTTGAGGCTTGGTATATTTGGGATGAGAAAGAGTAACCCAGATGTTATTCTTCTCTAAGATATTAAAAACTGGAATCCAGTATTTGCCGGTAGATTCCATACAAACGTCGTTACAGTTATATTTAACAAGCCAATCACACAACTCTTGCAAACCTTTTGTAAAGGAAGAAAAGCGAGCTTGTTTATACTCAGTACGACCGTTGGAATCAGTAATACCGATGCAGGCATAGATCCAGGTTTTGTGGACATCAAGCCCACAACAATTGTTTTTGAGAATTTTAAACGACAATAAAATAACCTCCTGAAATTTATAGTTATAAGCTGACATTGACTGATCATCCGGCAAAATCGAGTCGACTTTGGAAGAGATAAGTTTACGGGCTACTGTTATGCGCCAATCATTGATGCCTTAACGGATGACCGACAACATATACAAATGCGAGGTCGCCGCTATACAGCCCCGCCACTCACCTCCACGTGTTCTGTAGTGTGTCAGTCTTATAAGAAGAATATATCAGAAGGAAAATAGATTAGAAAAGCGGAAGTTCACCAAAATGTTTCATGAAACATTGGTACCTTTCGCAGAAAGGCGGATTATACAAATGAAACAGAATTTTGTATTTTTAGATGAAGCTATCCCAGGAATCAGATGGGATGCAAAATATGCCACATGGGACAATTTCATGGGAATGCCTGTAAATGGATATAAAGTAAATCGTGTAGTTGGAACCGTTGAAATGGCAAATGCATTAAAGAAAGTAAACGAAATGGCACAAAAAATGGGATTAGGACTTCTTTTATGGGACGGATATCGTCCGGTACGAGCAGTATCTCATTTTATGGAATGGACGAAGCATAGCAAAGATGAAAGCCGTAAATCAAAACACTATCCAAATATTGATAAGAAAACAATGATTGATGACGGATACATAGCAGAATATTCCGGTCACAGCAGAGGTAGCACCATCGATTTGACATTATATGATATCGAAAGCCAGAAACTTTTAGATATGGGTGGAGACTTCGACCTAATGGATAAGGTATCTCACTATGATGCACAGGGAATCACAAAAGAAGAACATAAAAACCGTAAACTCCTTCGTGACCTTATGGAAAAAGGCGGATTTGTTCCTTACGAGAATGAGTGGTGGCATTATTCGTTAAAAAACGAACCATATCCGGATGTTTATTTTGATTTTGTAATTGAATAAAATAGAGAAACGGAGCTACGCATTATCATCAATTCATGTGCCAGCTCCGTTTCTTACATTTCTTTTACAATACTTTTTACAACTTTCTTACTTTCTCAAGAAAAATATTCCTGTAACACGGCATTAAAAATCTGTTCATCCTCTTCTTGTTTTTTTAACTGCTCTATCTTAGCTCTGATTTCCTCTTCCTTTTCCATATGCTGCGCATTATTGGTTTCCTCTTCCTCCGTAAGAATCACATCAAAATACGCCTGCATATTCGCTGTAATGCTTTTTAAACTTGTATTTAATCTCTTTATCTGTTTTAAAATCCCTGTTAACAGGCACAGCATCGCTATTCCAATCACTGTTTTCAGCCCGATATTTGCTATCTCTCCGTAATTTTGCAGTACCTCTGTTACTGTACTCATAATCCCGCCTCCTTTTCTTCTACTATTATAATGAAGTTTCTTTCTTTTGAAAAGTAGGACAAGCCCTCTTTTCATCGCATGTTTCGGGCTTTTTCGACGACATGTTTCCCTTGACTTTTTTATAGAGGAGTATAAAATAGTGAGTAATGATAATTTGAAGAATAATTTTGGAGGTTCTAATGAAACGAATCGTACTTACCGGCGGTGGAACTGCCGGACATGTTACTCCTAATATTGCATTACTTCCCCGTTTGAAAGAATTGGGATATGATATTCACTACATTGGCTCTTACGAAGGAATGGAAAAGAAACTGATTGAAGACTGCGACATTCCCTATTATGGCATTTCTTCCGGAAAACTACGTCGTTACTTTGATATCAAAAACTTTTCCGATCCTTTTAAGGTACTAAAAGGCTACGGTCAGGCTCGCAAACTTTTAAAAAAATTGAAACCGGATGTGGTCTTTTCTAAGGGCGGATTTGTATCTGTTCCGGTTGTCTTTGCAGCAAAACACTGTCACATTCCGGCCATTATCCACGAATCGGATATTACTCCGGGACTTGCCAACAAACTCGCAATTCCAAACGCCTACAAGGTATGCTGCAACTTCCCGGAAACTTTAGAATATCTTCCGGCAGACAAAGCAATACTTACCGGTTCTCCAATTCGAAGCGAATTGTTAAGCGGAAACCGCCAACATGCATTGGATTACTGTCATCTAACCGATGACAAACCAGTCATTCTTGTAGTAGGTGGCAGTAGCGGTTCACTGTTTATTAACGAAATTGTCCGTGGTATCCTGCCAGAGCTTTTAAAAACCTATCAGGTCATCCATTTGTGCGGAAAGGGCAATCTGGACAAATCCCTGCACGGTACAGCAGGTTATGCACAATTTGAGTATGCAAATCAGGAATTAAGCGATATGTTTGCTCTTGCGGATATTGTAATTTCCCGCGCCGGCGCAAATTCCATCTGTGAATTACTTGCATTACATAAGCCAAATATTTTGATCCCACTTTCTGCCAACGCCAGCCGTGGAGACCAGATATTAAATGCAAAATCCTTTGAACAGCAAGGATTTAGCATGGTAATTGAAGAAGAGAACTTAAGTAATGTAGTTCTTTTAGATGCGGTACAGAAACTTTACGAAAATCGGGACCAGTACATCACTGCCATGAAAGAGAGTAAACAGATGAACTCTGTAGAGACTGTAGTTCAGATTATCGAAGAGGCAGCAAAGAAGTAAGAACAGAAATAGGAACGGGAAGATTTAAAATAAATCTTCCCGTTTTTTACAAACACGTTTTTAAAAATTAAATTCATTTTCCCACGGAAAAGTTGCAGATTCCTCTAAACTTTTCGGCCAATGAGAACACCAATCCGGAACCGTAGGATTTTCTATTCTGTCAAGACTAGGGGTATATGGCTTGATATCAAGAACCGGTGTATTGTCATTTGCATCAATATATGGAATCCGGATAATGCCTTTTTGATAATCGATACTAATAACCTCTACTGCAGTCAATGCGATTGGATTCGGACGAATCGGAGACCTCGTAGCAAAAATGCCCATTTTCTCAGGCGCCCTTTTATAAGGCTGTTCTGTATCTAAGATTGACCTACACTCTTTACTATCAAACTCACTGAACCACCAAAGAACATTGATGTGACTGAATCCCTCCAGCGCGGTTAATGCCGGAATAAATTCATCCTCAAGCTGAATAAAAATACCATTTTCACTGTTACAGATTTTCCCAATAGGTTTTACTTCATAAGATGTCATATTTTTTCCTCCTTCTTTTGCCTGTAAGCAAATTTTAGACCCTCACACCATGTGAGAGTCAACGAGAAAAAACGTTTCTAAGTTATTGCATTTCTAGTGGTATTTGTATTTCGGTCAAGTATTTTTGAGGATTTTCTTCATTCCATGGTCCTCGGTGTACAATTTGTCTATCCGGTCCACTCATTTTATATTGTGTATTCCCCTGTAACCAATTAGCAAAACCGCGATAAGCTCCTGCGATATTCGAAAATTCACCATATACCATTGTGCATGCCATAATGGGAATAGCTTCTGTATAGCGAAATTGAAAATCCCCCTGACTGTTTCCTGCCTTTTTTACTGGCACACATAATTCAACATCAACATTTTTCTCTTTATATTCCTTATCATGATAAATAGAAAATGTATTACACGAAAAATCTATATATGGTTTGATATGTTGCATTTCAGCAAATTCAGACAATTCTTTCCACAATTTACCCTCTGCATAATAATCCCGAATCACTCTGCGTAACGAAAGTACAAGATAACTGGGAATAGATTTTATGGCGATATTGTAATGCATTTCTCCTGTTCCTTGTAATAATTCTTGTTTTGCCAAAGCAATTTTGGAAAGTTTCTCCTGTTCATTCTGTATGTTTTGCTGAATTTCTAGATACTTTTTATCTAATTGTTCCGCAATAGAATTTTTGTCATCATTATTAAGAGCCACTGCTATTTCTGCAACACTAAATCCGCTGTCTCGAAGATATATAATTTTATTTAACACCGGTATTTGTTCTACAGAATACATTCGATACCCCGTCCATTTATCAACCTCTGCCGGTTTTAATAGGCCCATTTCATCATAATATCTTAGCATTCTGACCGATACTTGTGTCAATTTTGAAAATTCACCGATTTTAAACATTATAACCTTCCGTTTCTTTTATCATATATCAACTTTGATATGCTTCATTTAAAAAGGAGCTATCACCTCAGCGATAGCTCCTTTTTGATTAAATATTTAATAAATCACTATATTCTTTCAGCGCTCCATCTGTTTCATGTGCTAATACACGCTTTGCTAATACTTTTCCAAGCTGTACGCCTTCCTGATCGAAGCTGTTGATATTCCATACAAATCCCTGGAACATAACTTTATTTTCAAAGTGTGCTAACAGTGCTCCGAGGGTCTTAGGATTCAACTGATTACCAATGATGATACTTGATGGACGTCCACCTTCGAAGTTCTTATTGCGATCTTCATCTGCTTTACCACAAGCAAAAGCAACAATCTGAGCAACAACGTTTGCACACAGTTTCTGCTGGCTTGTACTATCCTGAATCAGAACGTCTCTTCCCATCTGATTGTTTTTAAATCCAACAAACTGAAGTGGCACAATATCAGTACCCTGGTGAAGTAACTGATAGAAAGAATGCTGACCATTTGTTCCCGGCTCACCGAAAATAACAGGGCCTGTCTGGTAATTTACCGGCTCACCAAAACGGTTTACGGATTTTCCGTTTGATTCCATATCAAGCTGCTGTAAGTGAGCTGGAAAACGGCTCAATGCCTGAGAATATGGAAGAACTGCTGTATTCTGATATCCTAATACATTACGCTCGTAAACACCAATCAACGCATCTAACATTGCAGGGTTTGCAAGTAAATCTTTATTCTTCGCTAATTTGTCTTCTTCTGCTGCACCATCTAAGAACTGTGCAAATACTTCCGGTCCGAATGCCAGTGATAAAACTGCACCACCTACTGCAGAAGTGGAAGAGAAACGTCCTCCAATATAATCATCCATATAGAAAGCAGCAAGATAATCATCGCTCTTTGCTAATGGAGAGGTCTCGCTTGTAACTGCAATCATGTGCTTAGATGCATCTAATCCTGCGTTCTTTAACGCATCTTTTACAAAAGATTCGTTGGTTAATGTCTCAAGTGTTGTACCGGATTTTGAAACAAGTACGAAAAGTGAATGCGCTACGTCAATGGTATTTAACACAGCTGCTGCATCATCCGGGTCCACATTACTGATGAATTTTGCTTCCATTTTAAAGGTATTATTTACTTTTGCCCAATTCTCAAGTGCCAAGTACATTGCACGAGGTCCAAGGTCACTACCACCAATACCAATCTGAACAACAGTTGTAAATTTCTCTCCTGCTGCATTTGTAATCTCACCGTTATGCACTTTGTTTGCAAGCTCTGCAATTCTCTTCTGCTGCTCTACATAAAAAGTACGCTTATCCACGTCATCTGCTACAACAGCTTCTCCCAACTGTCCACGAGTCATGTGGTGAAGTACACGACGTTTTTCTCCGGTATTTACAACTTCTCCGTTGTAAAGAGCCTCAAACTTCTCTATCAGTTGAGTCTCTTCTGCTAATTTTGCAAGTGCTGCGAGCACATTGTCATCCACCTGCTTTGCAGCATAATTATAAACAAGTCCTTCTCCCATAGATACACTGTATTTCTTTACACGCTCTGCGCCATTTTCTCCGTTCATAGCTTCTGCCAGATTAACACGCGCTACCTTGGAAAGTTCCTGATATGAATCAACTGTATCCAAATTGTTCCAATTAATCATGATTTGTGCCTCCTTAAATCAATATCTCATAACTTCTCATCGCAGAAATTATACTATTAAATCGTTTTAAATTCAAGCATAACAGAAAAGTAGTCTCCTCTACTGTTTGAATTATTTTCCTATTTTATTAATTTCTGATGAATCTCTTCCAATTCTTCCTCACTCAATTCCACATGATTCCAACAAAGCTTATCCTCATTTCCATCGTTTTTATAACGTGGAATCAAATGCATATGGAAGTGAAATACAGTCTGCCCTGCAACTTCTCCATTATTCTGTATTAAATTAAATCCATCACATTGTAGTGCATCTGTCATCTTCTTTGCCAATTTCTTTGCCAACTTCATGGCATCCGCTGCGACTTCCTCCGGTATCTCATAAAGATTTGCATAATGTTCCTTTGGCAAAATCAAGGCATGTCCCTTAGTTGCCGGACTAATATCCATGATAACCCGAAACTGTTCATCCTCATAAATTGTTTTTGACGGAATCTCTCCTGCTGCAATTTTACAAAAAATGCACTCTGCGTCTCTCATTCTGTTACCTCCTACTTAACCTAATACAAATATCTGATCTAACATCTTCAACGTTTTAAAGTTACCCTTCGCTGTCATTGCCCCTGTCATAAATGCCCTCTGAAAGGTCATTCTTCCCTGAACGATTTCCTCCATTACAGAAGATGATAGCTTGGCCAATACATCTACCTTATCTTCCTGACCATAATGAACACTTAATTCTTCATTATGAACATTAATAGTCAACGGTTTTTTCTTTCCTTCTATCATAAAAGTATAGACTGCAGAAAAATCCTCCTGTGGTTCAAAACCATCTTTCAATTCCCGGATATATGCCAAATCTTCTTCCGTCTCACTTTTACCCATCATATTCTTGAACATACTGGTAAGCTCTTCGATGTCTTCCTTCTGTTTCTTCACATAGTTATCGTTAGATACAAATTTTGAGAGCTGCTCACTTTCCTGTGGTGTTAATTCCAATTGTTGTGTTCGTAATACGGACTGTTTTACCGCCTGATTGCTCGTAGGCAGATTCTTAATCTTCTGAGAAATTGTCCGATAGAGATTTTCCGCCTTCTTCTCAATAATAAGTGTATAATCATGATTCATTTCAAAAGAAACCAAATCATCTACATATCCGCACAATCCTGCACAAGGAAGTCCTCCTAAAATCTCCCATGCATTAGAAAGAGTAAGTTCTCCTTCACGTTCTCCGTATGTAGTGGACATTACGATTGGCTGCATATACGTTGTCGCTATCTTTTCCTTATCCGCATACAACCAACAAGCATCCAGAAACTGTTGCATATAGCCCCCGATTCCAAGCCACTCTACTGTTGTTGCCAAAATAATTCCATCTGCATCCTTAATGGTCTGTGGCAAAGTAGAGATGCTATTCTTATGCTCAAATATATTATAACGTTCCACATTTACTCTTAACTCTGTCAATACTTCCTGCATTTTATTAATGACGTACAACGTCGGATCATCCATCAATCCTCTTCCGCCATAATAGATATTTACCTTCATATACTGCCTCCAATTTTTTCACTATCCCTAGTATATAAATTTTCGCAGATAAAATCAATCTATTTCAATAAAATACATACTCTTCTACGCCAAATCGCACCTTGTCATTTCGCTCTAATTTCGCACTCCTATGATATTCCAAAAACTCTCCATTCAGATATGTTCCATTGGTAGAATTTAAATCTTCTATATAATAGGCTCCTTCCTTCTGAATAATTCGTGCATGTATCCGGCTGATTCCCTCTGTTGCTATGCTTCCATCCACCTCATCAGAATTGCGCCCGATAAAAAACTCTACGCTATCAATGACCAAATCTGCGCACTCATTCTCCCCCTGATAAATCAATTTTCCCTCTATCCCTTGCTGTTGCTTACAGAGTAATTCTGTGTGATAGACTTTCTGTGATTTTTCCGTTTTCTCTTTTTTAGATGATGTCAATGGTCTTGGAAATAACTTCGGAACCTTACTTTTCACATATTCTTTTACTTCTGATTGAAGTTCTTCTATCTTAGTTGACAAAATCTTTTTCCATTTTCTCTCTTCCGGCTGAGTGTTTAGCTCCTGCGGCATATATTCCCTTTTCCAACTCTTCAATGAACTCTCCTCTGGTTTCTCTACCTTCTCCTCTATAAAATCCTGTTGAAAAGCAATTACTTCTCCCTTGCGCACTTCTTCTAACAAATCATAAATACTGACATTTTCTTTCCGAGACCCTTCATAAATATGATACGCCAGTTCTACACACTCTTTCTCCTGATGGTCTATTTCCCTTAGCACATCCTCCATCCATCTTTCAAAAGTCTCGGGAAAACTGCTTTTCCAAAAGGGTAAATATGTAAAATATACCATCTCATCTTTCAAATCTACATACAGCATCTCCTGCATTAAGCAAATCCTGTCCTCTTGCAATAAAAACTCTGGCATTTTCTCACAGGCTCGCTCCAAGGAAAATAAAATCTTTTTTAACATCTGTGCTCTAATAGGCTTTCCACCAAGATAATCCGCCAACTGTTGCTTTCCCGTAATTTCAAACCAATATTGTACTTTGCCATCCTGTATTACCACTTGTGTTTGCAAAAGTTGAGGAACTTTATATTTTTGAAGAATCATCAACTCATGTTCTTCTATTACATCCTCTGTTGTTTCAATACACATATAGCTTTTTCGCAGATTTCTCTGATAAGTTATATCCACTTCTATTCCTCCCCATTTTTTCCTGTAATCCGCTTCAAAAGTTCCACTTTCCGAAAAGAGTCTGCCGGCTCAAATTCTTGCCACCAACTGCTGTAAACCGTTGTTTCTGTTACTTCTATATATAATTCAATTGTCCGATTTAAAATCAACAACATACACCCTAATACAATAGGTACGATGATTGCTGCTTCTACGGTATAGCTTCCTTGTACTCTCATATTATCCCACTAACATAAATACATACGCCACCAACAAAAATGGCATAAATGCTATCTTCTCCTTCCTCTTTTTCTTCTTGAATACCAGCAGTCCCAAAGACCAGATTCCCGCCAAAAATACACCAATGAAAAATAATTCCAGATTCTGATAACCTCCAAGATACACACCTGTGACCGTCATCAAAATTCCGTCTCCCATTCCTATACTTCCACCACTTAAAACACTGACTGTCATAACAGCAATCCCCAAAAGTAGTCCCCAAAGCATACTGTACACAGAACAATTGGGATAAAACAAATGCAATAGTACGCCTATAATACCAAATACCAATATGTAAGTGACCGTCACTTCCTTATGCTTTAAGTCCTCTACTGCACACACAACAAGCAATATTAACAATACAACACTTTGCATCCTATCTTCCTCCACATCTTGAACAAGGACTTCGCTTCTCTACCTGATTCAACGGTACCATATAAATGGTACGTTTTAGTCCACTGCAATTTAACTTTATATGATAACATTCCCCTTCCTCTGTGATATAAACCATAGGTGTTATTTTTTCTCCCTCCGCACAGCACTCACATGCCCGATAATTTGTCGCTTCCTCAGCTACTACACTATGGATAGATAATTTTAAGTGAGTACACTCCCTGCTTTTATGATAAACACTTCCCTCCGGTGTAATATACACCCATTCCCCACAATTTTCGTTACTTCCATTTCCTGGTATTCCAGTCCATCTACGGCATCTGCTAATTTCTGTTACTTGTAACATTCTATTTTTTAATATCCATCCCGGCATTTTAATCTGATATTCAATTTTCATATTCAAATAGTCCTCAGCCGTCTCTGATTCATCCCAGGAAATGCCCGCCATTCCAAGATTTATCATGGATATCGGACACTGATTTGCTACCAGTTCCTTATAAAATAGAAGTTTTACACTGTTCTCTGCTTTTTCAGGTGTTGTTTCCCGCACCAGTGCCGTCTCTGCTACTGCCTTGTCCAATGCATCCCCTACTATATATTGAAGTTGCATCACCCGGAATAAAAATAGTACCGTCACCATAGCAAACAAAAACCATGGTAATACCAATGCTGTTTCTATCGTCAGACTTCCCTTTTGGAGGGAACGAAACAGTGCCCCATTTTTTAATCCGTTGTGTTTGAGAGAGACTTTTTTGGATTCCTTTCTTTTTATTTGAGGCACTCTTTCCTTCCCTCCTTTATTCTTCATACATAAATTTCTGAGATTCCATAAAATAATAGCTTCCATCCATCTTCTGTCCAATTGGAATTACACTTAAAAATAAGGGATTTGCACTATACAAAGCAGTCACCTTAACTCCCGATACCATTGCATCCATACGGATATCACTATTTCCTGAAAACAATCTGATATTCTTTTCGATTACATTCATTGCTCGACTTGTCAGTTGATTTTCTCCCGTCATATACAACAGCATTTGCAAATATTCCCCGTATCCCATCCCGCTTTCTTCTTTCTGAGAATTATTCTGTGAAATTTCTTCTGATAAATGAAAAGGATCACTTTTCCACTGTGAACCGTTTTTGACTAGAGGAACCTTCCCTCCCGCCAAAAGACACCGTACATCCAGAATACTTTCCACATAACACCATGCCACCAGAATTCCCATCTGCACTGCCTTTATCAGAGGTGCAATCCCTGTAAATCCTACCACCGCTGTTGCAACCTCCAGCGCTATTGCCTTCTTCTGACTATCCTTCATGATTGTCACAAAATTAGCACTTTCCCGTAGTAATATCAGCTTTTTTACCACCGTCTCCAAATTCTCGACATCTGTAGCTTTTCCACCGATACAATATTCCAATTCATAATCCAGGGCATGCCCCTGTCCTTTGCTATTTGTTTTCGAGGAAAAATACTCATTCAGATATTGAACCAGCCACAGCTTATCCACACTACTTTCAGAATCTATGGTCATATTTCCACAAAACACCTCGCGGTTATCCAGACTATCCGCAATATCAATTCCTTTTCCTGACAGTTGCGAAGGATCTTCTAACACTATTGCCAACACTGGGGATGTCTTTAGCTGCACTACATAATCTATCGGATTTTCTGGTAGCGGATTTTTTTGCGCAGAGTCTCCTTCTGTTCCTTCCTGCGTTTCTAATTCCTCTTCGCAGTTTTCTACTTCTTCGCTATTCTCCGCCTCTTCTTTCGCTTCAAGAGCTTCCTCCCATTTCTGCTCTAAATCACCACTTTCTTCTTCCATCCCCTGCCAAATCTCCACCCGACTTTTTAATGTTTCCACTCCCTTTTCTGCCAGTTGTTCTTTTGCAGTTCTGCATGCCTGCCGTTTGAATTCTGCACCATTCCTATCCGTTGCCAACACATAAGACTCTACTTTCACATCCTTCAATGCCATTTGGTAGAAATGATTTTCTTCCCCTTCCTGATATGCTTCTTCCATAATTCTGCTTTCCAAAAGTCTTACATCCGGCTCATCGCTTCCATTACTCATATCCCAAAACAGTAAACCATAATACTCCCAAAGTTCCTGATTATAACCTCCAAACACAGACTCCAACTCCAGTGTCAATTTGCGCTTTGCAAGTTGCTGCATACCCTTTACTCTTGCCAGCTCTAGCATGCTAAATAAAAAAGATAAAATCAGTATCAGAGTAAGAGCCAGAAAAATGGTAATACTTCCTTCTTCTTTATTAGATTTTTCCTGCTTGATTTGTGATTTTTTCAAAGATATCATTGACCAGTGTGTTCAACTCCTTTTTGAAAATAATGACCAGACCTATCAAAACCACCAGAATCAGAATAACTTCTACCACACCTATTCCCTCTTCTTCTGTTAAAAAATTTTTCCATTCCTTCATAATTCATTCCTTCCTTTCCTCTTTACTTTCTTGCTCTTATACGTTCATTGACATCATTGCCGGAACCATAATAATGACCAATACCACCAAAAGCATTAACACCATTGGTAATAGGAGCTTTGTTCCCGCTTCCTCTCCTGCTATTTTTACCCTTGCTTTTCGTTTCTCATATGCTTCGATTTTTTCTTCTTCTAAAATCTCTTGTATCTGCATGCTTCCCTTTCGTACATTCTGAACTAAGATGGCTGACAGTTTCCGATATTCCTGAAGCGCGCATCTCTCCCCGAAGTTCTTATATGCCTGCACTTCTCCAATTCCTTCCTGCATCTCGTAGACTGCTGTTACCATTTCTTCATAAGCCTGTCTCTCCGAAAACTTTTGTTCCTCTTTTCGCTTTTGATAGCTCTCTACAATTCGTTTCCATGCCATCGCTACATTCATTCCTGCTCCCATAAGCAGAATAAGCTTGTCCAAAATATCCGGATAGTCCCGTAACATCTGTTGTTCTCGCTCTTTTTGCTCTTTTTTCCGCTTTTCCTTTTCCGATGCCAGAATACATCCGGCTACAATAAATCCAAGCACTGCTACGAAAACGCTACGATTTTCTGCTTTTTTCTCCCAAGAAAGTGCTACACCATCTACTTCTTTTGGTAGTTCTAGTTCTTTCTCTCCGGCTTTTTCATTTTCCCGTTCCAATGCTGCCTGTATTTCCTCTACCAATAATTCTCCTCGGCTTTTTTCCGGTGGAACTGCCCGTATGGCAAATTCATAGACAGACATCTCTCCCTGACACTCCATTTCTGCACTAACAGTAACTACAACCGCTTTTCCGGGAGATTCTCTAATTGTGCCATCCGGGTAAAAAATGCTGTAATCAGAAAGTCCATATTCCACCTGTACCACACCATCCTGAAGGGTTTCCGGCAAATATAAATCTTTACTAATTTCTTCCAGACTTTTATTTTCTCCTAATATTTTCTGTTCCAGTTCTTCTTGTGCTTTTTTCAGAACTTCTTCCCTTTCCGTTTCGGTAAACATACGTTCTTCGGCAGTAACGGTCCACGAATAATCCTCAAGGACTTCTTCCGCATTCAAAATGTATTTCTGTTCCTGACTACCTTTTCCCGGTTCCTGGCGTTCTACAGAATCGTCCATTTTATTTTTCCCATCTGTCAGTGCCAACAACCCGGCCAGCAAACACCCTGACACCGCCACTATTACGGCCTGTCTCCTACTTCCTTTTAACGCCAACGCATCACCTCCTCTATGCCTGTATCTCCGTAATCTTTTGCGCCAGCAGACATGCCACTCCATAAACTCCCAGGCACAGGCTCATGACTAAAACTCCGATAAAGTTTCCATACAGAGGTTCTAAGAACTCCGGCATGCCGATTCCTATATAGATAAGGATTCCACAAGGTATCAATGCCATAATGTTCTGCTCTAACTTTTTCGATGCAATTACCGTTTCCATTTCTCTTTTGACCTCGGCCCTTTCTGCAATCCTTTCTGCACTGTCCTGAAAAATCTTTCCAATATTTCCGCCTCCACGCTTCGCAAAGCCAAATACCTGTGAAAAGCTGTCAATTTCTTCTATTCCGGTTCTTTCTGCCAAGTCCTCTAACAATTTTTCGATAGGAATATTCATTTTGAGTTGATGGTTAATTGCGATAAATTCCTGCGCCATTACACATTTATCCCCATATAGTCTGATAAAATCCCGTTCTCCTTCCAGAAAAGCATTTTCCATAGAATATCCTGCTTTCAACAGACCCGAAATAATCTGAAGCATTCCCTGAAACTCATGAAGCATGTTCTGCTCTCGCTTTTTCTGAAATCTGGCTTTTAGCTGTTTTCCCATAATCCAAAAGCAAAATGGAAATAACACCAGTGCATAAACACTTCGATAAAACAGCCATGCTATTATACTTGTCATTCCTCCCGCAAGAATCACGCACAACATTCGCTCCCTCCACGAAAAACGATACTTACTGTAATCCTGCATTTTTTCTCTCCAATCCTGCTGCCATCATCTTTTCCTTATGTAACAACTCCCCTTTTTTCTCCCAGAAACCTGTGATTTTCCCATCCTTCATTCCTTTTTCTACAAACTCATACAATGGATTTAGCTGAATCTCGCCTTCTTTTACACCATTTAGTTCCATAATCGCCAGCACCCGGCGGCTCCTATCCCGCAGCCTTCCCAAGTGCACCATGATGTCAATTCCGGAAGCTATCTGCGCCCGAATAGCAGGCAACGGTAACTCCATTCCCATCAGCACCATCGTCTCCATACGACTCAACATGTCCCGACAGCTGTTAGCATGTCCGGTACTCAAAGAGCCATCGTGCCCCGTATTCATTGCCTGAAGCATGTCCAAACATTCCGCCCCTCGAACCTCGCCAACAATAAGTCGCGTGGGCCTCATCCTAAGGGCAGTACGAATCAAATCCCGAATGCTAATTTCTAAATCCCCTTCCACTCCTGCATCTCTGGTTTCCAGACGTACCAGATTCGGTATTCCCTGTAGCTGAAGTTCTGCTGAATCCTCTATGGTAATCACTCGTTCCGTATCAGGAATAAACTCTGAAAGTGCATTTAAAAAAGTTGTCTTTCCGGACCCTGTTCCGCCAGAAATAAAAATGTTATAGCCAGCCTTCACCAGGCTCTCCAGCAAACTAGCACATTCCGTACTAATACTTTCCTTTTCTATCATTTTTTCCATATTGATTGGATGCTTTGGAAATTTTCGAATTGTTACTGCTGCTCCATCAATTGAAATAGGCGAAAGCACTACATTGACTCTGGAGCCATCTGCCAGTCTGGTATCTGCAATGGGTTGCGCTGTGTTAATGACACGATTGTGGGTTCCTACCATCTGCTGGATAATATCCTCCAACTTTTCCTGTGAAGAAAAATGTTGTTCCCAAAGAAACATACTTCCATCTTTCTCATAAAAAATCTTCCCTGCCCCATTTACCATAATTTCTGTAATGTCATCCCGGTCAAGTAATTCCTGCAATACATCCAGCCGCCGCAGCGAATGAAATATTCCCATCCGCAGCTTTTTCCGCTGCGACAATGTCAAAGGTTTTTCTTTTGCATAAACACTTATTTCCCTATCAATTATCTCAAGAAGCCGCTCTTCTTCATTTTCTTTTGTAATATCCAACTGCATCAGCACTCGCTTTTTCAACTCTTCAGCTTCTTCCTGCCAGCAATTCTCTAACATAATCTCCCACCCCTCCCCAAAGCCACTGCTGCATTAGACATCCAGGTGTCATGGTCTCTTTTCTCCAATCCGGCAGAGGCAATCGTGATATTTTTTCTTCTAATTGGAAATTCTCCTGTCTTTTTACCATTTCCTCAAAGGCCCTATGCATTCCCTTAACCAACACATTCTGCTCTTGAGGAAGATAAATTTTCCTACATTTTTTCCAAACATCGAAAAACCCCGGAAACATATTTCCCATATCCAGTACAACTACGTCATACTCTGTTCTCTGCTCTAGCATTTCCACCAATGCGATATAATCCGCTTCTTTCAGTTCACATAGTAATATGCCATCCCTTACCGGCGGCAGATAATCCAGCCGTTCTAATTGGTATACGAACTTTCCCAGTTCCACGTTCTTTTTTTGCTCTATATTCTGGCAAAAATACATGACATCCAATAAATCCTGTTCATACTCCACCTGAAACCACTGTCCCATTCCACTACACTCTTTCAAATTGACATACAGAACCTTTTCCTGTTCTGCCAGAAACGCTGCCATAGTCATTGCTAATGGCGTCTGCCAGATACTCTGGTTCGGCGAATACCATCCCAATATCTCTGTTGCCTCCCCGAGTATTCCAACATCTTCTCTGCGATATTCCTCATAATAATGATAAATATTTCGAATCATCACCGAGACCGGTTGATATTTTTCGATAACTGGAATCTCCGTTTCTGCCCGCTCTTCTCCTTCTTCCCAAAGATAGAGCCACAGAATGTCCTTCCTTTCTCTTATTTCTGCCTGAATCCACACCTCCTGCATAAATGCTCTGCCAAGCAGAATCACTTGAAACTGTTGTCTAAAAAGCTGTTCCTTAAATGCTTCTGTTGATGAAAAGAATCCGCCGGAAAAGTCTTTTCCCTGTTCTACAAACAACCATGCACTAACACTTTCCCCATAGGACTGATTTTCATCACATACTGCCACCGATAATTTGCTCAATAAATCACCTCGCACGCTATGAAAAATCCAATCAATATTGCAACTGAAAAATGAATGAAATTTTGTTTTCCTTTCGACTCTCTGGGATATTTTGTGATTTTTCCTGTGGTTATAACCTGACGTACATAACTTCCAAAGATACATAGACTTGAAAATAGATTACCGTGATAGATAAGCTTACAAAATGCTGTAACTGCTGCTACAAAAAACGCTGCCAACATTGTAATACATACCATTTTCAGATTCCAGATACTACTAATAACGGAAAACAATTTGATGTCGCCTGCCCCAAGGGCACGCATAAGAAATAAAAGATATAATAAGATAACCGGTATAGATACATTTACGATGAATATTCCAATCCCTCTGATTCCATATTGCCAGACTTGAATAAGGAATCCCATGAGAAGCCCACTTCCAATCAGCCGGTTACTGATTCTCCAGGTTCTGATATCCATCCACACTGCCAGACTTAACAAAAGCAATGTACAAATTACCCTCGTATTTCCAACTCATCACCTCACCTTTTTGTTTGTAATTCGGATTATATATCAGGATTTTTTTGTTGTAAAGATTAATAAAAAAACTTTTTCATTTTTGTAAAATACTCACAAAATTTTACAGATCATAATCGCATACAACAGCGCAAACCCGCTGATACCAAGGGTTGCAATTGTCAAATTTAAGTTTTCACACTTTTTATCATACTCGATATTATAAAAATTGCAAGACATTTTTACTTTTCGATTACACTCTTAAATCACTATAAAAAAATACACACAACAGGTATTGTAAGCACTGATACGAGTGTACTCAATACGATTCCATTTGTACAAATATCTCCATCTCTGCCATTCTCTACTGCCATAAGCGCCAGAATACTTCCCACCGGCATTCCAAGTTGGAGCACAAAGATTCCTTCTATCATGAAAGAAAACGCAAGATGTTTTAAACACAATGCTGCCCCTATGGGAATTACTAACATCTTAACTACCACGAACAAAAGCATACGAATATTTCCAAATAGCGTTCGCCATTTAGTATCTGCCAAAGAAAAACCAATCAGTATCATAGAAAGGGGCACTGTTGCTGTTCCCATATAACTACATAAGTTTTTTGCAAACTGCGGAACAGGGGGATTCCACACAAACAATAAAATTCCGAGAAAGGATGCTACAACGCCCGGATTTATCATATTTTTTAATAATACTCCATAAGAAATGTCCTTCTTTTCGGATTGAAATAACCAGATTCCCAACGTGTAAAGCAACACATTATACCCTAATATATAAAAAATTATGTATATCATGGACTCTTTTCCATAAATGCTGGTAATGATCGGTATTCCCATAAATCCTACATTCGAAAACATAGTCATCAGCTGATAGATATTCCTCTCTTCTTTCTTTTTCGCAAAGAATAAAGAAAGAATCCTACCAATTACAAATAGTAATGCAAAATACACTAGCATGAACATTAAGTTTTCACCAATATTTCCTTTCTGTCTGGTGAAACTTCTGTTGATAACCCCGTCAATAATTAGAAGCGGATTAAAAACATTGACTACCATCCTAGATATTTTTTCATAAGTATCTTCCTCTAACCATTCCTTTTTTCGCAAATAATATCCAATTGTCATCATCGCTGCTAACGTCAGCATTTGCTGTAAAATAATTAAAATATCCATTTTTTCCTGTACCTTTATACTTTATCAATGACAGTATCTACTTCATCAAATACTAACATAATTCCATATTTATCGCAAATTCACTGCAAAATACGATAAATCATAATCGCATACAGCAGTGCAAACCCGCTAATACCAAGGATTCCAATTGTCAATGCACTAACCGGATTCACTCCTACTACTATGGCAATCCCTTGGGTTTCCAGCATCTTATTTACAACACTGATTCCTACAATTCCTACAGCGGCACGACTAAGAAAAGTCGCTGCCGCTCTTGCTTTCTTTTTCATGATTCCCATAAAAACCACTACGAGGCAGATTCCGGCAATGGCTATCATTCCATATTCTTGTTCCATATACAATTCCATTTATTTCATTCTCTAAAATATATACATTTCACAAACTTTTATTCCTTTAAAGCTCCTGATAATATTTTATAACGTAATAATTTTTTCTTTCTTCCTCAGGTATCTCATGTTCATAATCTTCGGGAAATATAGCACAATCATCCCATCAATACTGTCTAACCTACCCCTCCGCTTTACTTTACGGTCAAAATATGGTATAAATAATTCTACATGTTAAAAATATATCTTTATAGAGGGGGATTAAAACCATGTTTCTTATCTTTATTTTTATAACACTGATTATCGAAGCAATCGTACTTATTCCAACAATGACTAAGATTAAAGCTTCAAGAAGAGATTTTGAGGCAAATTGCATTCAGGTAGAGGCTAAGCTCGTTAACGTAAAAACCAAACGTTATTCCCGAAGCAATTCAGATGACACATATAACGATTATGACGAACTTTACATAGCCACCTATGAATATCCTTGGAACGGAGAAATGATACGCTACAAAGAAACTCATAACAGCTACGATTTTGAACATACCGAAATGGCAAATGTACATCGTATCACAGGACTGGAAAAGAATAATATGGAAAATATGTTCCAGAAAAAAGGAAAAAGACTAACACTACTTGCTTTGATTCTAGGTTTAGTTCTTTCTTTTGCACTTGTAGCTGTGATAGCAAAATTAATGTAATCTGCAAAAACATAACATGCTATCCCTTTCTTTTAACGAATTTTCTGGAAAAATTTATAACTTTTTGTATAGACTTGGAATTTTCTGCTTATACTTTATAAAAGAAACTTTTAAGATGTATTTATGAAAGGAAAGGGATTCACATGTTTCAGAGTTCAAAGAAGCAGCTGGCACCTCCCTCTGCTTACTCTCTACTTTTAGATGACCTGGAAAAAGCCAGATATGATTTGTCACTTGCTTATGATAACTTTCAGAATGCTATGGACCCGGATATGATAGACTGCTGTATTTATCAGGTAAACGCATTGCAGATGCGATACAAGTTCCTACTTACCAGGGCAAAACAGCTTGAGCCTGAGGAAAACATTATTACGGAAGGAAAACTTTCTCTTCAAAAAATTTAAAACAAAATAATTACTGTCTCTTAAGAGCAATATACTTTACCTTGTGTAAATAGTATTGCTCTTTTTTCTGTCCTTTTCTATAATGAAAAAGTACCCGGTTACAAATATTTACACAAAAATAAGGGAGAAGAACCTTGATTAAAATTGCGATTTGTGATGATGAAGTGACGACTTTACATCAAACAAAATTATATTTAGAAGAATATCCGATTCTGTTTTCCATAGATGAGTTCACAAGCGGGGAAGCATTGCTCCAAAGCCCGGAGAAATATGAAATCATTCTCTTGGATATTGATATGGCAGGAATGAACGGAATTGAAACGGCAAAAAAAATTCGACAACAAGACAAAAAAGTGAAGATTATTTATGTCACAAACTATACCGATTATACGTCATTCGCTTTTTCCGTCCATGCATTTGCCTATCTCTTAAAACCGGTAAAAAAGGAAGAATTGTTTCAACAACTGGACGAAGCATTTGAGTATACAAAACCTCACGAACCGGAATGGATGGATTTTCAAACAGAAGACGGAATTGTGCGCTTAAATCTACATGAGATTCTCTATTTCTCGGGATTTATGGCAACGGGATTTTAAATCTATGCATGATGCTTTTAATTCCTGTAATTGGATATTTTTTCTATCATGACTCAAAAGTATATGTTTTTTATGATTTTCTTTTTGTCATTGCAGTTTATTTGACAGATTTTTTAGTTCCTTTATGTATGGGACTGTTACGCGAAACTGGTGGAATCAATTTTTTACAAGCGCATTCCTATTACATTATGACAATTTTGGCAGACCGCCTAACCGAATTTATGGTACTTAAGCTTCTGGTTTTTCTGATTCGCAAAAAGAACGAAAAGATAATCTCAACCGGTCAGCTGATAAGTACTTTTCTGCTTCCGATTGCCAGCATCATTTTGCTATTTTCACTCCTCACCTTCATTGAAATATATCCGACCGAGGAGAATATAGTGTTACTGACAATAGATATTGCTATATTACTTGGAATCAACCTTTATTTTACCAATATCTTTGATGCAATCAGCCGGAGCAACCGCCTGCAGAAAGAACTTTCCCTTCATCAACAAACGGAAGAACTGCAGAAGGAATATTATGAAAACTTAGAGCAGAAATATCAAAACACAAGAAAACTGGTACATGATATCCGTAATCATCTCCAGGCTATGGAACATCTGTATAAGGAACAGCAAAATGAAATCGGCGTCCGATATACACAGGATATCCACGGAATTCTGAATCAGCTGGGGATGAAATATTATACCAGTAACCAAATGCTTAACATTATTTTAAATGACAAAGTACAACTGATGGAAACCAAGGGAATTATCCCTGAAATTAAGATTGCCGACGTGAACCTTGACTTTATGCGTGAAATGGACATAACAACCATTTTTGCGAACCTTCTTGACAATGCCATTGAAGCATCTGAGGAATCCGAAGAAAAGGTAATCCGCCTAAAGGTTTTAATGGTACATGAATTTATCAGTATTACTTTGGAAAATTCCAGTTCCAGAGCACCTGAAAAAAGAGGTTCTTCCTTCCTCTCCCACAAGGAGAATCACGAAGGCTTAGGTCTTAAGAACGTAGAACGAACAATCACACAATACAAAGGAGATATACAGTATGAATGGCGAAAACCATATTTTATTACAAGAATTATGCTTGGTTTTTAACCTTTTTATTTGTTTTGGAATTCCACTGGGAGGTCTTGGAATTCTCAGAAAGAAAGGTTATCCCATTGGCAAGGCATTCTGTCTTGGAATGGCAGCCTTCACCATAAGTCAGATTTGTCTCCGAATACCACTTCTGCAGTTGGTATTGCCACAAATGACCTGGTATCAGGATTTGTCGACCAATCCGTGGATGTATGGGCTTTTCCTTGGGTTTACAGCAGGAATCTTTGAAGAAGGAGCTCGCGTCATTTTCCTAAAAATAGGAATAAAAAAACAACTTGACTATTCAGACGCACTTTCCTTTGGCCTAGGGCACGGTGGCATCGAAGCAATGCTACTTGTGGGAATTTCCTGCATTGCTACTATGTTTGCACTTCCAAACGATACTGCACTTGCTGCATCCCTTAGCTATAATGCATTGCTACTTGGGGGTATAGAACGAATTTTTGCACTTTCATTTCATATTGGTGCAACTCTTTTGGTCGCTTACGGTATGCGTAACAAAAAAAACGTATGGCATACCATAATTGCAATTTTACTCCACACATTATTAGATGCAGCAATTATAATTCTTCCACAAGTATTTGGAGTTGGAACATTTGGCCTGGAAAGTTATCTGGCTATACTATCAACACTGGTTCTTATTTTAGGAATCTGCCTATGGCACAAAAAATAAAAAAGAAAGGATAAAACTATGAAAAACTTATTAGGAATTTTTACACTTATATTTATGATTGGAGGTATATTAGCCGGATGCGGCAACGCAAAGTTATCAGATGCCTTCGACGAACAGAACGTAACAGACACAGCGAAACAGATTGTTTCTTATATGAATGACGAAGATTATGACAGACCATCAGTTTTAACACAAAGATGGAATTGTCAGGATTCTACATAAAATAAACTTTTATACCACAAAAACAGGGTACATCGAATCTTTCCGATATACCCTGTTTTTCTATTTGTACGTTTCTCATGCTTATGCCA
Organism: Roseburia sp. 499; assembly: GCF_001940225.2. Taxonomy (NCBI): domain Bacteria; kingdom Bacillati; phylum Bacillota; class Clostridia; order Lachnospirales; family Lachnospiraceae; genus Roseburia; species Roseburia sp. 499. Next base: position 3,268,653 of record NZ_CP135164.1, on the reverse strand, counting down.
GAAACCCTCTACTGCTCTCCGAACCCTGCAGAGTTTCTGTCAACGCGCCTTTTTGATAAGTCATACCAGCTACTACCTGTTGTGTGTTCTGCATCAACGGCTCTGATGTATCATGCTGGGCAGCCTCCCAGAAGCCATCATAGAGATTTTTTAAAACCTTCTTGGCATCTACAATATTCTGAGATGTATTTTTCACAATAGCAAGTGCCAATAACTCATTGATAAAACGATAAAGTGCATGAAGGTCTTTTGCCACCGGATAATTAAAATCCAAAGTTCCCATCAACCTTCTTACTACCTGTTGTGCTTTGTGAACAGAATCCTTAAATTCATTATAATCTCCGGATTTCTGCGCCTCTAATGCATCCTCCAAGTAGGAAAACAGGATATCGTAAATAATAATAATCATTTCACCACGATTACAGCAACTAAGCCTTCGGGTAAAATCCTGCTTTTTTTCATCCTTCATAACTCAATGCCCCCTACTGTAACAACTGAAGTACCTGCTGTGGTATATCATTTGCCTGTGCAAGTACAGACGTTGCTGCCTGGGATAATACATTATACTTTGTATATTCAGACATTTCTTCTGCCATATCTACATCTTCAATACGAGAAAGGGCTGCTGTCATATTCTGTTCTGCCCCTTCCAGACTGTTTACTGCAGAATCCAAACGATTCTGATATGCGCCAATTCTGGAGCGAGCTTCACTTACCTTACCGATAGCCTTATCAAAACTTGTAATTGCTCTTCCGCCGCCTCCTACTGTGCGCACATCTACATCGTCTATATAAAGACTCTTCGATGAAATTTCCGGAATACGTACGTCCATGGTCTGTCCTTCATTTGCACCAATCTGGAATGTCATAGTTCCAATATCGGTCACCTCTAAAGACACATCTCCCGTTACCCCAGGCATTACTTCAAAGTTCATTTCAAATCCGCTTCTATCTGTTATTTTTACATGAGTTCCATCTGTAATCATTGTTGCCTGAGAAGTAAATCCATTACCACCCGCGCCCGTTCCAAATGATACACCTGCATCTTCTCCATGTTCTGTATATCCGTTTGCCGTAATTCCCAGATATGCTGCAAGTGCTGTATTTTCACAACTTACATTCAATTCTGCAGAAGAACCATACTGATTAGAAACAAATATCAGTGTTCCACCATTTGCCACTGCATCCGCTACATCAATAGCATCATATCCCGCATTTTCCGCATTTTGTAAAGGATTCGAAGATGTTGGTGGATTTGCTGCTACCAAAAGATTTACATTTCCTATTTCTGCTCCGTTACGAAGCTTCTCATATACTTCTTCGAATGTGTCTCCTTCTTTAATTTTCACTTCTACGCCATTAATTACAACGGTTCCTTCCTGTGCCGCAGTTACTGCGGTAGTAGTTACCGCTGCGCCAACTCCTACCGCCTGTTCTGCCGGTGCATTGACTTTAATCTTATAGACACCCTTTTCTACACTATCTGAAATATCAATTCGTTCAATTCCTCTCACACTTGGATATACTCTGGTATCCTGGGTTCCATCTAAAAGATTCATGGTATTATATTCGGTATCTCTGGAAATACGATCAATCTCATTGGTAAGGGATGTGATTTCTGCCTGAATTGCCTGCAAATCATCCTGTGTATTCGTGTCGTTCGCTGCCTGTACAGAAAGCTCGCGCATTCTTTGAAGCATGCTTGTTACTTCATTCAGTGCCCCGTCTGCTGTCTCCAATACAGAAACACCATCAGATGCATTTCTGGATGCCTGATCCAACCCCTTAATCTGGGCTTTCATTTTGCTGGCAATTGCCATTCCTGCTGCATCATCAGATGCATGGTTAATACGAAGTCCGGAAGACAAACGTTCCAAAGATGATGTCAATCCATTTTCTGTTCTTAATAACTGCTTATTGGCAATAACTGCCGACATATTGTGATTAATTTTCATATCTGCACCTCTCTTATGATTTCTTTATTCTGCTGTTGCCAGTTGTTTTACTGCTCCAATAAATACTTTTGCCATACCATACAATGTCTTTGTCTGTACCTGATATTCCTCTTCCGACTGATTACTGATATCTCCATAAGTTCTGTTATCTAAAGAAATTTGCGTAAGATCCAAACTTTCACTTTGAATCATATCCAGATTCGGATATAGGGTACCGTCCATACTCAGCTGTTCGGCTAACTCTTCCTGTTGGTCGCGGAGACTTTCTATGGTTTCCTGAGAATCAGAAGCAATATAGCCTTTCACCTTTTCTCCTTGCACCTGAAATCTTGCCGCTACTTTTCCAAGTTTTGGCGAGTCAAAGATAACATCAAGTCTTCCACGCTCTTCGGTTCCTCTTACAATCTTAAGCTGTATATTGGTGTACTCGTCTGCCACAAGAACCGGAATTGCATAGTTTTCTTCCTTGGCCATTTTCGTTCCCAATTCAATTTCCTGTCGAAGTATCTTTAAATCTCGTATGTCAAAACTCTGTACGTCCTTGGATTCTTCCATGGTTTTCATGACATTCTCTGCCACATCTGCCAGTTTCTTCTGTGCCTTTGCCATATCCTCCGGTGTCTTTACCGCTTCTGCAAAGTCTTCCAGAATTCCCTGCTTTACTTCTTCCAAATCTACATCTGTTTCTTCATCCTTACGTTCAAACAGTGTTTTGAACATTCCATTTCGGTTATGAAGCATCTGATTTGCTGCCAATATGTTATAAGCCGTTACCGGCATATCATATCCGGTCAGCAACTTCAATACCTGTTCCTCTGCACCTCTTGCCATGGAAAATTCCTTCAACTGTTCCTGATAATATGCTTCTTCAGAAGCTTGGTCTATCTCCGCATTCTTTAACTGCCATAACAATTCTTCCGGCGTCATCTCATCTAACGCCCCCTGTGCTGCCGCCTGTTCCATTCCCTCCGGCGTCATTTTTCCAAATGCTTCTTTTGCACAGTCTGTCTGGTATGCTGCTTCTATCTGCTGGGAGATACTTAAATCCAAGGTATTTACTACCTCTGCTTCTCCAAAGTTGTCATCTACGGATACATTGATTCCCGGATTCCGATTGGTTCTCACCGCAGTCAGCAGATTCTTCATACTTAACTCTGCACCCTGATTTACCAGTGCTCCAATGACTGCTCCGTCTGTTTTATCTATTTGATTCAGCAATCGATAAATTCCAATATAGCTGTCTCGCTCTTCCGGCGTAATCTCTTGTCTTTGCTCCATCTTCCAGAGATATTTGCTGAACTTTTCTTCCCCACCGGCATCTATCTGATTCTTGATTTCTTCTGCCTTGGCATTTAACTGGCTAATATCCATTTCTAGTGGATTAACACCCTCGCGAATCATTTCCATTACTACAGACGGAGAAAGATTCTGAAACAATACCTGAACCTTCTGGTCTGCCGCCTTCATCTGGCTGATGGAATCAGTTGTAATCTCCAACTCGTTATATGCCAGTATTCGGACTGCTCTCTGGTTTGCTTCTGATGTTTCCAATCCTAAATCTTCCAATATATCATCCACATTCTGAAATGCCTTCTGAATGGAATCTCCCATATCAGCTCTTGGCGCCGTCATCAGCGTTTCATATGCTTGTCCTGCCCGTTGGAACTCTGCCTGCATCGCAGTTCCGCTTTCATGCAGGCTACTTACTGTCTGTTGCTCCGGCGTTACTGTCCCTAATACATATGCCGGAACGCTCTTTAATTCCTCTGCTTTTCCTACGGTTTCAGCAAGAAGTGCCGCATTTTCCTGCGTTGGCTCAATTCCATTATTACTCAGCAAATTCTTATAATAATCATTTTCTAATGACTTAAGCTGCTCTACCAGTTCCTCTAACGGCTTTGTCTCTATGCTGATTCCCTTTTTCAGCAAGGAATAGTTTGCCTGCGCTGTCATCATAAGACGTATTTCCTCTAACTGCCGACGAGCTGTAATATACTTCATATTTTCTTCGGCATATTCGGGAACCTGTGTTGTTACAGCCTTTGCTTCATCATCATTATTCTCTTCTGTATTATCAGCGTTTGCTATATTACTGTTATGGGCTGCTGCAAGATTCTCTACTGTTACCTGCTGTCCCTTCTCTACTACTGTCCAAACATCTGCATCTGTAGCATTTTCTACGACCTCAGCTGCCTGCTGTGCTCGGTCTGCCAGACTATATCCATCAAGCACCATAGTGTCCTTCGGACGATTTCCTTCGGAAATAGCTACCATCATGCCTTCCATTACTTTTCCCATATCCAACGGGAAATCCATTTCATACAAGTCTGCTGCAAACTTCAGATTTTCTGCGGTAAGCGGAATATCATTTTCTATCATCCATTGGCTGCAGCCTAATGTTGTTTCATTCACCTCAAGTCCCGCTTCCTTAATCACCTGTTCTATCTGCTTTTGGAAGTTTTCATCCAAAATTGCTTCCTGTTTCATTGGTGCAGCTACTGCCGCCGTGGTAGTACTGTGTTGTGCCTTATACAGATTTTCCACAGTCGGTGGCAATTCGTTTTCTACCATATATTTTACAGTCTGCTCATTACACTTTGTCAAGTCTGCCGCCTGCTTCAAAGTTTCTTCACAATCTGAAACATTTTCCTCCGTAACCGGTAAATCTGCCGCTGTAATTACCTGTTCCATCTGGTATGCCATTCCAGTACTTCCAAGCATCTCTGCTAACTGATCCGTACTCAAATCATCTCCGAAAATACTGATATCCACACCTGCCTTAGCAAGCTCCATCTTAATTTTGTCCATTTCTGTCACAACTGTCTTTACTTCTGTACTGTTTAATGGACTTCCGTCTTCTTCCATTTTTGCGCAATCTTCGGCAGAGGCTGTGTTGGTTACCGTCTCCATTCGTTCTTTATAGAGTTTTACCTCCATGTTCTCTGCTTCCTGGCGAATCTTGTCCATTTCCGACTCAGTATCTCCGGTAAAAAAGGGCTTGTCTACCGTTGTCTGTTGCACAGAACGCACCTCGCCGGTTGTCTTATCTACCTGCTGAGTTGTGGTCTGCTGCGTCTGAACGGTAACATGCCCTTTTACTTCCACACTATTATTTGATTTTGTAATTTCCATTAAATTACTGTTATCTACTCTCATGTTTGCGCTCCATATCCTCTATACTCATCGTTATGTTAATTCGTATTCACAACTAGTATTTCGGTAATATGTAGCAGAAACTTTAGACATTTAATGAGTTTTTACATATTCCAAAAAATCCTCTGTTTTGGACCAGTACTTAATTCCCCAATTTTCAAAATTCCACTCTTCCATATAATCATTACATTCAAAATCAATATAAAACAATTCACCATTTTGCACAATAAAATTCGTAGGAAAATAATCTATATTGGTATTTGCTTTATAGAGCAATTCACACATTTGCTGTACTTGTTCTATATATTCCGGTTTCATTCTGTCATGAAGAACCATTTCGTATATGGTTTCCCCTTCGATATACTCTTTTAGAATTCTCTCCTGCTCCATATCTATATCAAGCATTTCCGGCATTCTGATTCCTATGGACTTTAGCTTTTTGTAATCATTCAGTTCCGATTCTATTTTATTTCCAAACTGATAATAGTCACAGGGCTCATGATGTATCTGCTTTAACACATATTGCTTTTCCCCATCTGTTGCCAGATAAGAATATCCACCCTTTCCTTTTCCTAATAATTTATCAATTTTATAACTGTTTTGATTTACCTTATGCATTCCTTCTAACATATAACCATCTCCTTGTCTTTCTTTGTTTCTAAAATTAAAATTCCATTTTCCTGTATGTAACCATTTTTGTAATTTCTACCATAAATCACATTTCCCTGAACCGGTATTTCCACCTCCTTATCCGAAGCGTTTAAATATACTTCGATTGCTGTTTCTATTTCATTCGTAGTTCTCACATAGTGAATTAATCTTTTATGATTATCCTCATGTTTCCAGCTTGTTTTCTCTCCATTCAGTTGATTGTATTGTGTTCTCAAAGCAATGATTGCTTTTACTTCTTTTATGATTGAATCGTATTCTCCTTCTGCAATTTCATCCCATGGCATACTTTTTCTATTATAAGGATTTCCATCCCCCGCCATTGCAATCTCCGTACCATAATAAATGCATGGTGTCCCGGGCATTGTCATCAATAAAACAAATTGCTGTAAGAAAATGTCAATGTTTTCTCCGCATCTGGTATAAGCTCTGACTACATCGTGACTGTCCAACAAATTAAAAAGTACATGATTGATTTGCTCATAATACATGGAAAAACAACGATTTATACCATACATAAAATCATAAGAATTTTTTTCTTTTTCTATCCAGAAATCATGAATACTTTCTAAAAAAGGATAATTCATAACAGAATCGAATTCATCCCCTAACAACCACTGAATAGAATCATGCCATATTTCACCCAGCAAAAAAATTTCCGGATTTATTTCCTTTAATTCATAATGTAGTTTTTTTACAAACGAATGTGATATTTCATTTCCCACATCAAATCGGATTCCATCAATTTGCCATTCCTTTACCCAATACCTGCAAATCTCTAAAAAATACTCCATCACTTCCACATGATTCGTATTTAGTTTCGGCATGTTTGCTTCAAAGGCAAAGGAAAAATATCTGCCATCCTTTGTCTTTATATCCTGAGTGTAGAAATCTTTCTCGTGAATAAAAAACCATTCGTAGTATTTTGAATTTTTTCCGTTCTTTACTACGTCTTTCCATGCAAAAAAATCCGTACCACAATGATTAAATACTGCATCCAGCATAACTCTAATTCCCAAGCTATGTGCCTTTTGAATGAGTTCTTTTAAGTCTTCTTCCGTTCCAAAGTCCTCATCAATCAGTTTATAATTGAACGTATTATACTTATGGTTGGTATCCGACTGAAATATTGGTGTAAGATATATTCCGGATATTCCTAAATCTTTCAGATATTCCAGTTTACCGGTTATCCCCTTTATATCACCTCCGAAAAAATCTTCATAAGATAAGTTTTCTGTCTCACCCCATTCCCGCAACTTTACTCTTTTGCCTCCTGCATCACCACGGCAAAACTTATCCGGCATAATCTGATACCATATGGTTTTCTCTACCCACTTTGGGCACCGGCATATATCAGATTCATTCAGCCAGGGATATTTAAAATACTGTTTCATCTTCCCGGATACATTCATTTCTTTTTCTGTATAAACTCTGTCTTCCAATAGATATACTTTCTCTGCATTAGAAAATATTTCAAAATAGTACTGTTCTCTTTTAAATTTGGGAGATAGTTTTATCGTCCAGATAAATGAATTCTCCAATTCTCTCCCCAACTCCATTTTTAATTTTTCCCCAACCCACGGACGCCTACCGGAAACTCCCGATATATAAGGATCATTATGTATGATATTTACGTTAGTAATATCCTTTCCTGTTGTTACATTTATCACAATTTCATCTTGATTCCGTGCATAACAATCTGTAAATGCACACCTATGTTTTATTGCCGCTATATTCATTTCACACCTCCCAACCTACTTGCATTATACTATTAGGATTTATGAAATTCTTGCATAATATTCCTCACTTTTTAACACAAAGTTCTTATTTTTAGCAAAAAGGGACATCCTCCTAAATCGGAAAATGTCCCTTTTCACTATTGGATGTACCCCAGAAAAACATTTCCAGCCGACGTAAACATAGCATTGCTGTCCTGAAGTCCCATTTTATAAGTAGTATTGGTTTCCGGATTGTAAAGAATGGTGTTATGCTCATCATATCCTACAATCAATAATGCTTCATTATCTACCACTGCGAAAACAGGCGTTTTAAGGTTTACATAATACAAAACCTGTTCCACACTACATCCGGTCAGGTCTATGACCTTATAATCTGCCAAAGCTTCTGTCAGTATTTGCTTTGGTGTTTCCCCCTGTGTTAAGAGTCCTTCTACATCCATACTGATTCCTTCCGTCTGAAGGATTGCAGTCAAACATCTTGCTACGGAGCTTCCCCCTGCCTGACTCACATCAATATTCACATCACCTACCACAGGCTGATAAGACTTTCTTCCTCGACGCCAAATATATTTCTGCTTATCTCCAATTACCACTCCCATATTACTATCTGCTGTGGTAACTGCTTCTGCTACAAACGGGGTTGCCTTTACAATCTTACCTGCGCTATACACATAATAAATCTCCTGTTCCACACCAGTGTCCAAAGTTACACTGCGGTCTTCTTCTACCAGAATTTCTTTTGGCACTACAATCTGAGGTGATTCTTCCAACTCTTCCCGTTCCCCTGCAAAAGCAATTTGTACAACACTCTGCTTTTGCGCTGATTGGGTCGTCTCTATGGTAATGTTCTTCTCTGCTTCCAGTTGCTGATTTTTAATGGTATCCTGGTCTGCAGGAACAAATCCACTTCCATTCCGATAGACCCGATTCAAATAAATTGTTTCATTCTCTACATATGCTTTTGTAATATAGTAACCATCCTTTTGATAATCTTTTACAACTTCTCCAGTTTCATCTACAATCTGAATTCGATACATGGAAAACTGTGTATTTCCGGCATTATCCACCACTACATCAGACTGTCTTGCTGCTCCATATATAAAATCATCCTGCACAAACCCAACCGGCAACAGATATTCGCCTTCACCAGCCTTTATTTCTCGAATCTCTTCTCCCTCTAAGTCCATAACTTTCAGAGTTGCTGCGTTATACAAGTTCTCAGAATCCTGCCATGCGATATATCTTCCCGTATCAGATACTGCATACCGTCCTGCTTCCATTCCCTCCAGTACCTTTTTACTCTCTCTCGTATAAAGGTTGATACTGTAAAGACTGTCACCTACTAACAGATAAAATACATTTCCATCACTAACATAGAAAATATTTCCCCACTCTGCTTTCAATACCTCATAGGACTTATCCGATGGGATAAACAACTCTTCTTCCGTTGTATTTCCTACTCCATCATAATGGTATACCGCAATACCGGTCCTTCCCTCATAATCTCCCCGGTTCATATAGCCATAAACCACAAAATCCATACTTCCGGTTTCATCTATTTTTATTATCTTTATTTCATGCTGCGGATTATTTTCTCTTGCATCAATCCCCTCCGCTCCCCGGAAGCTGTACACCTTAGAAAGATGATTGTTATCGCTGTTATAACTCCACAATTCCCCTTCCTGTACAAACGCAGTTACACTTCCTTTTTCATTCGCCATGTATTCTACATCCTGAGAACAAATTCCAAGCGAAATACTATCTGCCTTTATCCGATCGCTTTCTCCTCGAAAAATCTCATTCATTGTACGTTCATAGTTCAACAAATACATACGATTGTTCCCGTAACGCACGCGGTAATATTCTTCTACGTTATAGTATTCTACTTCTCCATTTTCTCCCGCTGCTGTTACTACATAATTTAAAACAATGGTATTATAAGATGAACCTATTTCCTTAATCGACGGCACCGGCTTTTCCACCCGTTCTCCGGTAAATTCTCCCCAGGTAACCTGTTTCAAACTGGAATGAATCGTTACCTTCTGAAGCGATGTATTATCTGCCTGCGCATTTGGCTCTAAATAGGTGGCAAGACCGTCTGCATTCTCTCCATCGAAGGTCTGTTCATGAAAATTCAACACAAACTCTACCGCTTCCTGTACATGATATCCGCTTTCTCGAATAATTCTGGTATAGTAATAGACCTCTCTTCCATCACATTGCAGCGTCAGAATCAGCATGTATTCATTGCCTTCTTCTAATATATTTTCAAACTGAAGCTCCAGATCAATTTCTCCATCCTTTTGCGAAAAGCTTTCTATCTTATCTTCCTCCATCAAACGCTCCATATCCATGGTACGCACCTGATAAGAAATGCTTTCTACCTGACTTTGATATGTCTTGATGCTAACCGGAAGTGTTAAATCTTCGCCCAAAGGTGCAATGGTGTCTCGCACCGCAGTACCATCCATTTCAGAGGTATAACCATACAACTCGTTAATCTTCGTTCCATTCTCTTCCAACGATATCATTGGCAAAGAAGCTTCTTCCATTTTTGTGGTAAGATCTATATTCTTTTGATGGCTTAACAAACTGGTTACGGTTAAGGTCACACCAAAAACAGCTACCAATACAATTGCTTTTATCACACCCTTACGCATTCTGTCCGTCCTTTCCGTTCTGCAAAGTTTCTAATGTAGGAGATACACCAAAGAACTCCATTACCTTTCGGTAATCTGTTCCGTCTTTTTCACTGCCCTTTTTTACCCCACGAATTAATATATTCTTAGGGGTATGTTCCATATCGATAAACTCTAGTATTTGTACCTGGTAGCCCTTACTTTCTAGGATTTCTGCACGCAAAGCATCGGTAAGCAAAGCCGCCATTCTCTCCTTTATCAACCCATATTTCAACACCGGTTGCAACAATTCATTGCTTATTTGTTTGTTTAGTTCATGCTGACAGCAGGGCACTGACAAAATCACCTTTGCTCCCCACTTTATAGCCTTATCCAAAGCATAATCCGTAGCCGTATCACAAGCATGAAGGGTTACCACCATATCTACTGCATCTACTCCTTCATACTGTGCAATATCTCCTACGAAAAACTTAAGTCCTTCATAGCCGTATTTTTCCGCAAGTTCATTACAGTGTTCTATTACGTCTGCTTTTAAATCCAATCCAATAATCCGTACCGGATACCCTTTTAGTTCCTTCAGATAATGATACATAGCAAAGGTCAGATAGGATTTACCGCATCCAAAATCTAATATGGTTACTTCCCTGTCTTTCGGTAACTCCGGTAAAATATCCTCAATGAATTCCAAAAAGCGGTTAATCTGGCGAAAATTGTCATACTTTGCATGGACAATTTTTCCTTCCTTTGTCTGTACACCTAAATCCACCAAAAATTCCACTTTTTTCTCCGGATCTAAAATATATTTCTTTTTCCTATTATGCGATAAGTCTATCTGCTTTACACAAGCCGGTGCTTTTTTCTCTTTCACGGTTATTTTACCTTTTTTACTGATAAGAACCGTAGCCTGTCCCAACTGAGAGACGACTTCTAACTGCCGATATTCTTCCAGCCAGCACAACACCTGTTGTATTGCATCTTCCCGTACTAAATTTTTATGATAAACCTTTTTCTCTTTATATTCGCTTGCTTGAAATACCAGTTCTTCCTTGACCAGAACCGGGCGGAGATGGATTTTTCCAGCTACCTCCCGGTTCCTTGGATTGCTGATGATAATCTGCACAAGGCTTTGATTCAGATATTTATATAAAAGTTCTTGTAATTCTTCCATGTGAAACCTTTCTATTATCTATCGTTCTTTCTGTTTCCTCTATCAGTTGAAAAGTATATCACAACCGCAGAAAATTTACCACCATCTACGGCAACGTTTATGACGACATCTGCGTCGATGCATTTCATTAAATAAAAGAACCTGTATCAGGTCTTCCAATCCTCTGTCTCTTGGCGGACGCATTCCCGGTCGACGACGCGGACTTCCCGGTCTTTGCGCATTTATTTCATGATTACGCTCTGACACCAATGTTCCCTCCATTGGAAGTTCTTCCGCCTGCATATTTTCTTCATATTGCTCCATTTCAAAATCCCTGACATTCATGGTTTTACCGGAAACGGCATCGTATATCCTGTCTGTAATCTGGCGCAGCATTAACTGATCCGGTGTTTCATCAAACATTAGGCTGCCGTCATACTCCATTTTGTCACATTCATCCTCTACCATTTCTTGAATCTGCTGAACTTCTTTTGAATACATGTCTTTTAGCTTCTGCATATCACGCGCATATTCCAGTTCTTCCATATAGACAGTCTGCATTGGATATGCCATATAAAAAGGCATTTTATTTCTGTTGGAGTCCCATGCTCCGTATAAAGATTCCTGTTTATAATCCACAATTATTCTCCCATTTTTTCTATCTCTATACTATATGCACGGAACGCTTTTCTGACACCTTTAATCCACCGTTAACAGAAACAATGCCGCCGCCAATTCATAGGGCAAAAAAGTCAATAATCCCAACTGCTCTGTCAAATCTATTTTTCCCGCCTTATATCCATAATAAATACATCCGGTAATGTAATCGCTATCTTCCCGCAACTTTAATTCTGCAAGGCGAGAAGTAATCTCCATTCCTGGCTTTCCATCAAATACGTCAATATCCGGATAGGCATCCTCTTCCTCTAATTTCCCCAAAACCTCTTGTATAAATTCCTTTAAATGCCATACTTTATTTGTCGAAATGCTAAAAATTTCTCCGCAAATCTCTGCCGCTCCGGTAAAATAATCTTCTCTTGTATAAAAGTTCTCCGTTTTTCTGATATGGTCTTCGATATTTCCACAGAGACGTTTACTATCCCCTGGTTTTACAAAACGACTAAAGGTTCCTTCTGTAAGATAGGATTCTGTTCTTGCCACCCTGCTTACAAAATCGCGAATTATTTCTTCGTATTCCGCGTAATCCTCCCCGTAAAACTGATACTTATCCCCCATCATACATCCGAACACTTTCATTGCATCATAATACCCCAACTGAATATTGTCATCCAGTATTTGACGTTCAAAATTCAGCATAGTCCCCAAGGAACGGCTTGGTTTGATATACGTTACATACGGCTTATTTACATAATTAGGATGGCTTGGATTGGTATGTAAGTCTACGGCAATTACTTCATCAGCTCCCATTTTCAACGCCAAATCAATCGGAAGATTATCATAATAGCACCCATCTAAATAAGTCTCTCCATCTATCTTGTGCATCGGAAATACGGGAAAAATAGAAGACGATGCCATAATAAAGTCTTTTAACCTTCCATTTGGTATTTCTTCCTTGGTAAGCTCCATTGACTTTAAGGAACTTACCTGCACTGTCACCAGTCCAAAATCAATATCCGACTGACGCACCTTGTCTTCATCTATCATTCTATCTATAAATTCAATAAAGGGTGAAATATCCGCCCCTTTATTTTTTACATATTTTTTTAAAAAAGGACGAATCTGTTCTCTCTGATTATACATACCTTCAATGGTAGTGGTAAGATTGACACCATCCTTCATAACATCTTCCAGTGTAATGCTATTCCAAAGTTCACAAGCCATATCGTAATCTCTGGTCACCATTAATGCTCCTGTTATGGAGCCAATAGAGGTTCCTGTTACAATCTGGTAATCAATATCCAGTTCCTTTAATGCCTGCCAGACTCCCAGTTCATAGGCTCCCTTGGTACCTCCGCCACAAAGTGCGATTGCTCTTCTCATATACTGCCTCCCTCTTTATACCAAATATGCATATTTTTTTCAGTATAGCATATTTGACGTACCTTTGTCACTCTGCTATACTTGTGCTGAAACCATCAAAGGAAGGTACTCACATGAAACAACCAAAAGCAATCCTTCTGATAAGCTTTGGTACAAGCTATCTGGAAAGTAAGAAAAAAACCATAGATAAAATACTGGATGATGTAACAAATGCCTTTTCGAATTATAAAATCTATCAGGCATGGACCAGTAAAGTAATTATTCGTATATTAAAAGAACGAGATAATATTTGTATTCCAACCATCGAAGAAGCCATGACACAGATTTTGGCGGACGGCATCACCGACTTAATTGTACAACCTACTCACCTCATCAATGGTCTAGAAAATGAAGCCATGAAAGACACTATTCTTTCCATGGCTTCCCCTGAACTGGCTATCCACTTCGGTGATCCACTCCTTACTTCTACCGAGGACAATCATCTGGTATTAAACGCTGTCATGAAAGAGTTTTCAGAGATTCCACCGGAAGATGCTCTGGTATTTATGGGACACGGAACGACACATTATGTAAACTCTGTTTACGCTGCTCTGGACTATACTTTAAAAGATATGGGACATACCAACACTTTTATGGGAACCGTAGAAGCTTACCCTAATCTGGATGCTTTGATTCGCCAAGTAGGTCGGGTTAATCCCAAACGGGTTCATCTGGCTCCCTTTATGTTGGTAGCCGGAGACCATGCCAACAATGATATGGCAGGAAAGGACGAAGATTCTTGGAAGTCTCGTTTTGAAGCTGCCGGATATGATGTAGTCTGTCATATTAAGGGATTGGGAGAATACGAAAACATTAGGAAGATTTATCTGGAACATTTAAGAAAGGAAATGGAATAAACAATGAAGAAAAAATTCATATGTATTACCACAATGTTGTGCATCTGCCTGTCGGTGGGATGTGGCAATCAAAACGCAACTGAAAACAATTCTGACAAAAAGGCAGAAAATGATTCTTCTACTGAAAAAAGTAACACAAATTCTGCTCAGTCCAGCACCAGTACTACAGCAACAGATTTCTACGCTACCGCCTCTTCTCTACCTGCTCAGGAAGTAGAAGCTTATGCGGCCAATATACGTTCTCTCATCCTTGCCCATGACTGGGACAGCTTGGCAGATGAATTATGCTATCCGGCCTTCGTGAATGGAACCACCTATGAAGACCGCAATGCTTTTCTGGCATTGGATATTGATAATAATATCTCTCAAACGTTCTTAGATTCCATCGAATCTGAGACCTGCCAGGAAATGTTCTGCAACTGTGAAGGGATTTCTATGGGGTCAGCCGGCGAAATATGGTTTAATGAAATCATAAACGATGATGGCAGTTCTGAACTAAAGATAACCGGAATAAATGGGATTGTAAAATAAAATTTTACGGTATAAAAACAGCCAGCAGATAATCTGCTGGCCATTTCATTATAAACTATTCCTTATCTTCCTCATCAATTCCCCAATAATCCCTCATATAATTTCTGCCAAGTCCTGTTCCAACATTACCATTTGTCTTGCGTAAAAAATATGCATACGCAAAACCAACGACTCCAATCAAAACAACGCTAACTACAATTTTCATACCCTCTTCCACCTTCCCATTATTTCTGCTCACTGTGATAAAAACCTTGCTCCTATTGTCATAATAACAGCGCCTAAATGCAGAGTCAATAGAAGAAATATTCCTAAATCTGATACCACCGTATCTCATTCGCCTCAAGTTTCAATTCAAAGCTACTTTCATCTCCGCGATAAATGACGGTTTCTTGTGGTTCATAGGTATTATTCACTACGCAATATTTTCCGTTTTTAATATAGGCATGCACTTCTACATTATAGTTCGCGCTAAACCATCTATGAAGATTTTCTTCCTCATGACTACTCCAGAGAATCGCCCGGTACAACAGCCTGCTGTTTTCAAAGCTATATGGAAGACCGCTAATATAAACCGCACGTCCTTGTCCAAATTCATTCACTGCCAGCTGCACCTCTTTTTCCTTTTCTACCAAAATCGTGGTTCCTTCCAGTGCATAAATATTCTTCTGACCCTCCCCAAAGTCGATTTCACCCTGACAATCTTCCGTGATAAAATGCTTATGACTCTCCCAATTGTACTTGTCATATCCTAAGGTAAACCCTCGTTCCTCTTCTACCCCAAATACATTGGCAAGTTGGAAGTAACGACCATTTGCCTGATGAGCACTTGGCTCACCTACACCGATGATTCCACCGCCCTGATGCACAAATTCCTTAATAGCAGAAACAATCTGCGGGTCACACCAGTATTCGCCTCCGGTATGCGCCGTATCTGCACCTCCTACATTTAAGATAACGTCAATTTCCTTTAACATATTCGGATTTGCCTTAATATCCTCAAAACTAATAAATTTTACATCAAATGGCGCACCGGAAAGTGCTTCAATAATGCCTGCATAAGAATAATTCTGTTTCTGGTAAAGGGCATGATGTACCATATGGACGCCCCAGGCACGCATTTTTCCCCAACAGTTTAATACTGCCACACGTTTTACACAGTAAGGGGTACAACCCTTTACGTTATTGTAAAGCTCACGGAACTCTTCACACACAGACTCTACATAATCTACGAACTCTGGGAAATCCAGTGCTAACTTCAAATATCCGCCGTAGCCGATACGGTCTACCGGTTTTCTTAAAATAGCTCTTCGTGCTGTTACCCAATTTACCTTTGCTTCCTTTACCGGGTCGCCACCCTCATGGAAGGTATCTGGGAAAAAGTAAGGCAACAGGCGTCCTTCCGTATATTTTACTCCTTCAATGTCACTAATGAGTCGAAGAGTTGAACCATTTCCCACACTTCCTACCACTGCATCCAGACCGATAGAAGCAAACTCCTCCATAAACGGCTCTGTTCCAATCCAATGGTCTCCTAAGAACATCATAGCTTCTTTTCCGCACTCATGCGTAATATCTACCATTTCTTTCGCAATCTTTGCTACTTCTTTGCGCTGAAATGTCTGAAAATCCCGATACTCCTTAGATGGAATTCGGTACTGTCCATTGTAATAGCCTTGGTCAATAATGTATTCCGGGCGGAATTTATATCCCACTTCTTTTTCAAACTGCTCTAAGATATAAGGGCTTACCGATGCAGAATAACCGTACCAGTCCACATATTTTTCTCGTGCCAGTTCATCGAACACCAAGGTAAATTGATGAAAAAATGTGGTAAAACGCAATACATTTACATACGGATGGTCTTCGATAAACTTACGCAAACGTTTCATGGTAAATGCGTGTGTCTTTGGTTGACGCACATCAAAAGTAATCTGATGCTCCACATCCTTCCACTCATTTGTCACCGCATTGTACATATGCACCGGGTCCCAGATAATATAAGCCAAAAAGCTTACGGTATAGTCGTGGAATGACTGTGTCTTAATCGTAACATCTCCAGATTCCTCGTCATAACTCCAATCTGATACAGGCACTACTTCTCCCGTTGTTCGGTCTATGACCTCCCACCACTGGGTAATATCATCATGGCTGTTCGGCTTTAACATATCCGGGTACAGCCCTTTCATCAAGTGAATAGAAAGACTGTTTCCCTCAGCGGTACAAAAAGGTGTCATCAAATACATCTGCTGCACTTCGTCTGGATTTGCTTTCGCCCATTCATTGTCTTTTCTGGTAGTATAATAAGTAGAATAAATCTTTCCATCCACATTTTTCAATTCCGGTGGAAAATCCGTTCCATCACAATCTCTGACTGCATCCGCCCCCCAGCGTTCCATCAGTTCCAATGTCTGCGGAATTACATCCACATCTGTCGGTATCGTTACACGTCCCTTCGTCCTTCCCATAGCATTCTCCTCCTAATCTTCCTGCGAAAAAGTATTCTTTCACAATTCTTTTATACTTTCAGAATAGGGGAAAAACATCTATTTTTCAATTCATATATTGCGCTATTTTTTAGATATATTGCTATCTTGTGCTTTTCTTGTTAAAATGCAAATATACCGTAACTTTGCACATGCTTCAGGCATTTTTGCACATTACTAAATGCCGGAAAGGAGTTTTATGGGAAACGCAAGATACCATTTTAACACAACTGCTACGGACAGTAATTCTGCCCGCCTTTTATATGTTACTTTTTCTAAATACGAGGGTGACTGGTCCAGCTTAAAGCATAGTCATCACTTCTCTGAATTTTTCTATGTAAAAAGCGGAAAGGGGCAGTTTGTCATAGACGATGAAGTTTTTCCTATTGAAAAAGATGACTTGGTCCTGATAAATCCTAACGTATCTCATACAGAAATTTCTCTGAATACAAAACCTTTAGAATATGTAATTTTAGGAGTCGAAGGCATCGTGTTTTCCTTTCCGAACCACTCAGAATACACTATCCTTCACTGTAAAAACGATACTCAAGACCTAATGTTTTATTTTTCTACGCTTTTAAAGGAAATTACAGAAAAGAAGCCAGACTATGAATTGGCGTGTCAGAAATTATTAGAAGTGCTTATTATACAATTAGGCCGATATAGTAGTTTTTCCTATGACCTTGTCCCGACCCAAAGCCTGAATCGGGAATGCAGCAAGATAAAGCACTATATTGATGCCCATTATGCAGAGGAACTTTCTCTGGATACATTAGCAGAACTTGCCCACCTGAACAAATATTATTTCGTACATATTTTTACCAATGCCTTTGGAATCTCCCCCATCAGCTATCTGCAAAAAAAGCGAATTCAAGCCGGCTGCGAACTACTAATAGGAACAGATCACAGTATCGGAGAGATTGCGCGACTTACCGGATTTTCCTCTCAAAGTTACTTCTCCCAGTGCTTTTTGAAGCAATGCGGAATGTCCGCGGGGGAATATCGGAAGAAAAATAAAATAAGTCCTTGAAAATTATAATTATATATTTGATTATTTTGAATATTTCTCAAAGTACATTTCCGCCTGTTCTTTATTCAGTTGGAAATGTCTTTGTAATTTTTCTAAAATGCGGGTTTGCGGAATTCCCTCTTCCAGATTGTCCTTCTTCTTATCGTGTCCATTCTATAGGGTATATTTTATTCCAATCCTTGTTTACGGCCTTCTTCTCGTCCTTCTTCCAATCCTTGCTTGCGCCCCTCTTCTCGGCCCTCTTTTGAGTATACCTGACGCATAGATTCTTTAATTAGTTGCATTTCTCGTTCCTCATCATATTCGAAAATACTCATCTGAATCGCCTCCGCTTTATACTTAAGCAAGAAATCCCTTAAAATTCCCTGTTTAATACATTCATTCACCGCACGTTCTACCGCTGTCTGAATATCCATAGTAACAGCATACTCCCGTACCTTAGTTACATAAATCATATATTCCCGTAATGTTCTACACTTTTCTAATAATTCCTTATTCTTTCCAAGATTGATATTTAACATTAATACCTTCAACTCTATTTCCGATTCTTCTATCTGCTTTTCAAAAGCATCTGAAAGTTTCAAAATCTGACGTTCCGGTTGTTCTTCTGTTCCGTTATAGAATACCACAAATCTTGGTGTTGGTATCTGCACTAATGATATGCCATATAAAGAACGGTCTGTTGTCATTTTTTCTAGAAGTCTTGCAATATAAAATAAATCTCGCAACGGCATATTAGGATTATAGTAATCCGTTTCGTTTACCGCATTATACAGACTTAATAATTGTCCTCCTTGATACTGCAAGAGGCTCTTACAGAATCTCCTGCTTTTGATGTTTGATACGAGTAAAAGCACGGATTTTCTGATGAAAGAATCTTTAGAAAAAATGGATAGCATTACGCCCAGAATCTTAGAAAAATATGCTTTGTGTGTATTTTAACATGTTATACTTCTTTTCACAATAACTAAATTTAGGCTTTTAGAAATAACTCTAAAAGCCCAAATCTATAGGTATCCTTTATTTATAATTCTTCTTACAAAAACTGCTCTCCATATCCATAATGCTCTACCACATAATCGATATCCTTATCGCCTCGTCCACTTAAGCAAACCAGAATAGAGCCCTGCCCCATTTCCTTTGCTCTACGCATTGCGTAAGCCACTGCATGAGAGCTTTCAATTGCCGGAATAATTCCTTCATATCTGGACAACTTAAAGAACGCTTCCATTGCCTGCTCATCATCTACCGTCTCATATTTTACTCGCTCAAGATCATGTAAAAATGCATGTTCCGGTCCTACAGACGGATAATCTAAACCACTGGCAATTGAATATACCGGTGCCGGTTCTCCATTTTCGTCCTTTAACATGATACTTTCAAAACCATGCATAACTCCCTTTTCACCATATTTCATAGATGCTGCATGATCTCCCAACTTCTCGCCACGTCCTAACGGTTCTACACCTACGATATCTACCGGATCATCCAAAAATGGAATAAACATACCGATAGAGTTACTTCCACCACCTACGCAGGCACATACTACATCCGGATCCATTCCTGTCATTTCGCGAAACTGGTCTCTTGCCTCATATCCCACTACAGACTGGAAATCACGCACCATCAGTGGGAATGGGTGCGGTCCCAATGCAGAACCGATACAGTAAATAGAATCCTTATAGTTTTTTGCATAAGAATCAAACGCAGAATCTACGGCTTCCTTCAAAGTCTTAAGTCCATGCGTAACAGGTACAACTTTTGCGCCTAAAATCTTCATTCTAGTTACATTCGGTGCCTGCTTTGCAATATCAACTTCTCCCATATGTATCTCACACTCTAGGCCAAAGTACGCTGCTGCTGTTGCCAATGCCACACCATGCTGTCCTGCCCCTGTCTCTGCAATCAAACGCTTCTTTCCCATAAATTTTGCAAGCAAACCTTCACCCATACAATGATTCAGCTTATGCGCTCCTGTGTGGTTCAAATCCTCTCTTTTCAAATAAATCTGGCAATTGCCCAACTCTCTGGAAAGTCTCTCGCAATGATATACCGGGGTAGGTCTTCCCTGAAATTCCTTGCGGATTCTACGCAGTTCATTGATAAACTGTGAAGAATGACAGATAGTCTGATAAGCCTCTGTGATTTCTTCAAATGCCGGCTTTAACTCTTCTGATAAATATGCCCCGCCGTAAGGTCCGAAACGACCGTCCTTATCCGGGTACTTTTTCAAATACGTTCTATAATCCATGTTCCTTCTCCTTTATAAAAGTCTCTTTTTCTATTCTAACTGTTATAAAAGAGAAAGGCAATTACTTTCTTACGGTAAATCATTAAATCTACGCTATTTTCTGATACACCGCCTCTGCCAGTTGTCTATGCCCTGTTTCATCCAAGTGCTCTCGGTCTGCCCCGCTCGCTTTTGCATAGTCTGATGCGGCCAAAAATTCACATCCATTTCGTTCCGCCACCTGCTTGTAAACTGCCTTCAGCCCTTTGGATGTCTCTACCGAATCCTGATTAAATTCCGGGTCGTAGCCTTCTTCTCCCACACCCTCACCTAGTAAAATAGGTGATACTAGCAGAATCTCAATATTTTCATCTGCCGCCTTAATCTGCTGAACGAGTTTTTCTATTCCCTTTCCAATTACTTCTGCAGATGCCTGATAAATTGTCTTGCAGTCATTGGTTCCAAGCATCAAGACCACTTTATTCAACGGATAATGCGACTCCAACAGCATAGGCAGAACATCAGCACCTCTGCGGTTGTCACGAAGTTCATCATCAAACACCGTAGTTCTTCCACACAGTCCTTCTTCCACCACCTGAAACCCTTTTTCTCTTACCTTATCACCAAGAATTCCTGTCCAGCGTACTTCCCAGGGATAACGGTCTTTTGTTCCCGGAACCAATCCATATGTATTTGAATCTCCAAAGCATAATATCTGTTTCATCTGCATCCTCCCATCTATTTCCTATATTTCATACTTATTAACTAGGTTATATATAGATTATATGCAGAAATCCCTATTATGTCAAGATTCTTTTTTCATTTTTCTCTCTTAACTTCCAGCAGGTAATGACACTTAATTGAATAAAAATGTCTGAAAAGGGTAGAAAATCAGCGGTTTCTGTTGATTTTCTGCCCTCTCTTTGTTATACTTATTGAGTAGGTATACATACTTATTTTAGAGAGGTAAATCGTAGTGTATTTTGATTTCAAGGTTCCTATTCCAAAGGAAAAAGGCAAAATTTTTGAACGCACAATTAAGGGTGTGACATACATCAACTATGAGTACGACCGGGTTTATAAACCGGATAAAAAATATAACATACCAAAGAGAACTACTATAGGTAAGAAATGTGAGGATGACCCATCCATGATGTACCCTAATCCTAACTTTTTAACTTACTTTCCGAATGCCGAACTGCCGGAGGATGAAGGAAGAACAGACCGAAGCAGCTGTCTGAGGATTGGAACCTTCATGGTGTTAGAGAAACTGATGATGGAAAGCATGCTGGATAAGATTGTTTCCGGTATCTATAACGATGATCGCGGAACGGGTCTTTTTCTTGACCTTGCAGCCTATTATCTCACAACGGAAAACAATGCCGGACAGTACTATCCGGACTATGCCTATAACCATCCACTGTTTACACCGGAGTATAAAATTTACAGTGATTCCACAGTCTCAGAATTCATAGGTCAGATTTCCATAGATGATGCTGTTGAGTTCCAGAATGAGTGGAATGCACTCAAGAAAAACAAAGAGAAAATCTATATCTCGTATGATTCTACAAATAAGAATTGCCAGGCAGGAGATATTGAACTCGTTGAGTTCGGCCATGCCAAGGAGGATAAGGGACTTCCTATCTTTAATTATTCCATTGCCTATGATTGTAATAACCGGGAGCCTTTATTTTATGAGGATTATCCCGGAAGTATTGTAGATGTTTCACAGTTGCAGTGTATGCTGGATAAGGCAAAAGCATATGGCTATAAAAATGCAGGATTTATTCTGGATCGTGGCTACTTTAGCCGTGAGAATATCAGGTACATGGATAAGTGTGGCTATGACTTTGTTATCATGGTTAAGGGAATGAAGGCACTGGTAAATGATGCCGTAAAAGAAGTCAGAGGAACCTTTGAGGAAAGTCGTCAATACACCATCAGGAGATTTGGTGTAAACGGAACAACCGTAAAAAGATTTGTTTTTCCTTCGGATGAAAAAGAACGCTATCTGCATGTTTACTACAGTTATCATAAGGCGGCTGCCGAGAAAGAACAGCTTGAGCAGCGAATAGATAAACTTGCTGCCTATTTCAGGAAATTTGAAGGCCAACCGGTAGTTTTGGATAAAGCTTACGAAAAGTATTTCAGCCTGGAATACTATCATGAAGGTAAGGATGACCATTGCTTTGTGTGTGCAATAGAGAAAAGTTCTGTGATTGAAGAAGAACTTCGTATGTGTGGATATTTCTGTATCATCACGTCGGAGGATATGACTGCGAAGGAAGCTCTCGAATTGTATAAGAGCAGAGACGCTTCGGAAAAACTGTTTAAAGCGGATAAATCTTTCCTTGGTAACAAAAGTATGCGTGTTTATTCAGGAGAAGCACTGGAAGGGAAAATGCTGATTGTATTTGTTGCACTCATTCTTCGAAATCGAATGTACACAAAGCTAAAAGATGAAGAAGAAAGACTTTCAGCACAGCCGAATTTCATGAATGTTCCGGCGGCAATCAGGGAACTGGAAAAGATAGAAATGATTCGACAAGCCGATGGAGTATACCGGATGGATCATGCGATAACAGCCAATCAGAAGACAATACTAAAGGCTTTTGATATTGACGCAAATTATGTGAAGCGAAAAGCAAAAGAGATAAGTGATGAACTGAATCCAAAAGTAAAAAAGGTTAAGATAGACAGGAGGAAATCATAATGGCAAGAGGAAGAAGGAAAATTTCAACGGAATCTCTGGATATGAAAATCGAACAGCAGAAAGAAGTTCTAGAGAAAGCTAAAGCAAAGTATGAAGCAGAAAAGAGTGTTCTTGCAGAACTGATGAAACTTAGAAATGAATTGCGAAAAGAAGAATTGATGAATGCAGTAATTAATAGTGAAAGAAGCTATGAAGAAATCCTAGCTTTTATCAGAGGAGGCAATGAGGAATGAAGATACTTCTTTTCGGGGTAAGTAATGTTGGGAAAACAACTTTGGGAACAATTCTTGCAAAGAGATTGGGATATAGTTTTTATGATTTAGATGAAGAAGTAAAAAGAGAATTTCATACTACTTTGGAAGAGTTTGTGCACATGGAAAATTTACGCTGGAGAGATCAAAAAAGAGGCAGAATAATAAAAAAGATTTTGTCTACAAATGATAACATGGTTTTTGCGATATCACCAATTTCGTATACTGACAATTTTAGGACTCGAATAGTAGCAGAGGATGTATTACCAATCGTGCTTGTTGATACGCCTGAAAATATATTTGAACGTCTCGTCTTTAGTGATGAGAACGATAAGACTTACACAGATGACGTGTATAAAAACACGTGTAAGGAATACTACTTGAAAGATATTCAGGCTGATATCGAATGGTATGGTAGTGTTTTTAACAAAATGGGTATTGTAAATAAATTTACTATAACAAAGGGTACGGTAAAAAATAATGTGGACAGATTAATTCAAGAATACCATTTGGATATTGTAAACAAGATTTGAGTGGTAAAATTTCTGGAAGTTAAGATTCTATCGTTTTGTAGTTACACCGCCCGAAATAACCAACAGTTAAAAAATATAAATATCGTTTAACACCTATTCAATTGAATTTCTTCCTCCCTTCTGTTACCCTTATCTTAAGACGTCTAAACCACTACATTCGGAGGAATAAAATTATGAATATTGGAACTATCATACGAACTTACCGTAAAGAAAAAAACATGACCCAAGAAGAAATGGCAAACCGCCTTGGTGTTACCGCCCCAGCGGTCAATAAATGGGAAAACGGAAACTCCTATCCGGATATTTCTCTGCTTGCCCCTATCGCCAGACTACTTGGCATTAGCACCGATACCTTACTGAGCTATGAAGAAACTCTCAGTAATCAGGAAATCAACCAAATTGCATTAGAAGTTAATGAAAAAATGCAAAAAGATAACTATGATACGGCTTTCTCTTTTGCTATGGAAAAAATTCAGAAATATCCTAACTGTGAGAACCTGATTTTTAATCTGGCGCCTCTTTTAGAATGCTATCTCACTCTTTTGTCGGAAAAAGAATCGGCTAAATATGAAAAGCAAATTTATGCCCTGTATCAGCAACTATTAGAAAGTGATAATTCGCAAATTGCAAACCAGGCTCTGCTTTCTCTCTTTTCCCATTCCCTGAAAAAGGAAGACTATAACAATGCTCAGGAATACTTAGACCGTCTGCCTCGACTAGAACATAACCCAGACCAATATCAGGCTGTTTTATATGACAAACAGGGAAAAAATCTAGAGGCCTATCAGTTATACGAAAAACTGTTATTTTCTGGATACTCCAATCTATCATGGGCTTTATTGGGCTTATATCGTATGGCTATGAAAGAAAATGACTTTGACAGAGCCTACTGGCTGCTTGGAAAGCACAAAGAACTTGCTCATTTATTAGAAATGGGACTTTATCAAGAATTTTCCCCAGAATGGGACTTTATGGTAGCTCGAAAAGATGTAGACGGTGCTTTACGCATCTTAGAAATCCTTGCAGAAAATGTAAATAGTCTGGATGCTTTTAAAAATTCCGACTTATACTGTCATATGAAATTTTCAGAACATGGAACAGAAAATCTGACGTTCATGTTGAAAAAATGCTTCGAAGAGGAAGCACCGGAATTTTTGAAAGGAAATGAACGGTATCAGGAACTAATAAAGAAATTGGAAAATTCATAAATTAATTGCTATATCTAATATAAGAACTGGCAGAAATACATTTCGGTATTCTGCCAGTTTACATCTTAACTTCTCGAATCATCCATGCTTAATTCTCATCTATCATCACATTTTTTTATAGGCATCCTATTCTCTTTTTAATTCTATTTCGCCACAAATTTAATTCCCGCCTTTGCTGCATATTCTTCCGCGTAAGAACCACTCTCACCATAAATAGTGAGTTCATGTTCAATACCATGAAACGAATTTACACAAATATCTGCTTCGTTTGGATCAAAAGAAATATTTGTTACATTTGAAGATAAGTAAATCTCTTTTAAAGAATTACAATCTCTAAAAGCAATATCTTCTATGGTGGTTACACTATCTGGCAATATCACAATTCTTAGATTTTCCATCTTCCCACATAATGCAGACGGAATTACTTTTATCCCCTCTGGAATCTCCAACACCTCTATATTACTACATTCAAAAAAGACTGCTTCTCCCAATTCCCTTACACTAGAAAGATTCACTTTCTTCAACGACTTGCACATATAGAATACATCCGCTTCTATGATTTCAACATTTTCAATCCCCACCACTTTTTTAAGACGTGTACAACCATAAAAGGCACCCTCTTTCATTGTAGTAATATTCTTAGGCAAGGTAATATTCTCCACTTCTGCCCACTCAAATGCATGTTTATCAATAGTGGTTACCGGATAACCATTTATTTTATCTGGAATTTCTAACTCCTTCGGACATTTATCCCCCTGATAGCCTGTAATCGTTACCTCTCCTTTTTCTTTATCTACTTCATAAGTAAAAATATGCTCCACTTTATATTTAGGTAATAAAAAAAATAAACAAACAATCAAAGTTAAGCAAAATCCCCCCAAAAAACTCAATATTTTTTTCTTCATAACCGCTCCTATCACTTATACTAACTACTCGGTTAGCCACCATGCAAATTGGTATAGTTCTTCTGATGGTTCATTTCCTTCAAGAACCTTATTATAATCATCTAGTAATGATTCCATTTCCACCTGATTATCTTTAACAGCATTATATTTTTCAATAGTTTCTATCAGTGCTTCCTTACCACCTTTTTTAAAACCTGCCTGCACTTCTCCGCTAGACGTATCTCGATAAACATACATATTAAGAGCATCTGCATAATATCGCACATCTTCCAAATAAATCAATTCTTCCTTGGTATAATTATTTTCCTCAAATTCTTTCCTATATAACAAAAAAGCAAGTAGAACTATCCCTATGATACATATAAAAAATGGTAATATTCGCCTTCTATTTTTCATAACTTCTCTAATCATCTCTACTTATCGTCCTTCTCATCTATCATCACATTTGTAGAATGGACATTCAATTTTCTTTTTATTCCGCCACAAACTTAATCCCTTTCTTTGCTGCGTACTCTTCCGCGTAAGAACCACTCTCACCATAAATAGTTAGCTGATCTTCGATATTCCCAAAAGCATCCTCCGAAATTTCCTTTACGTTAGGAGACAAATAAATTTCTTTTAAGGATGAGCAATTCCGAAAAGAGCTTGACTCTAACGTTATGACACTGTCCGGTAATTTTACTTCACTTAGGCTTCCCATTCTGCAACACAAACTACTCTTTATTACGTTTATTCCCTCTGGAATTTCTAATTTATTCATCGTATTGCACTGAGCAAAAGCTCCTTCTCCTAATTCCTTTACATTAGAAAGATCCCACTCTTCTAAGAAATAGCACATATAAAATGCTCCGTCACCTATGGTCTCTACACTTTCTATTCCCTCTATTGTTTGAAGATTTTTACAACCAAAAAAGGCATCTTCTTCTATGGTAGTAATACTTTCCGGTAATATAATAGTTTCTGCTTTTCCCCATTGAAAAGCTCTTTTTCCTATCGTTGTTACCGGATACCCATCTATTTTCTCCGGAACTTTGACACATTTCGTATAGTTGTACTTTTTCTCTTCCCTTTTCTTGGCATCACCTAAATATGCTGTAATCGTTACTTCTCCCTTTTCCTTATCTATCTCATATGTAAAAGTTTGATTTAATCTATACTTAGATAATACAATGAACAAACAACTTATTAACAATACGCCTAATATACATATAAAAATTGATATTTTTTTCTTCATGATACTCCCTATCCTTTACAGTACTTCTGCTAGTATTTACGCCTAGTCCGTATATTTATAATTATTTACCCACTTGGCAAACCACTCTAAATTCTCAGATGGCTCATTTCCTTTAAGAACTTTACTATAATCATCACGTAATGATTCCGCTTCCACTTGATGCTCTTTATTATCCGAAACAGCATTGTATCTTTCAATAGTTTCTATCAGTACTTCCTTACCACCTTTTTCAAACTCTGCCTGTACTTTTCCGCTAGACGCATCTCGATAGATATACATATTAAGAGCATCTGCATAATATCGCACATCTTCGAGATAACTCACTTCTTCCTCGGTGTAACTATTTTCTTTTGCTTTTTCTCTATATGTCTGAAAACAAATTAAAAATACTCCCAGTATACATATAGATATTAATAATTTTCGCCATCTTTTCTTCATAACTTCTCCTATCTTTTATGCTTACTCCTTATATTTATAATTATTTATCCACTTAGCAAACCATTTTAAATTCTCAGATGGCTCATTTCCTTTAAGAACTTCATTATAATCATCCAATAATGCTTCCATTTCTACCTGATGCTCACTATTAGCTGAATCAGCATTATATCTTGCAATATTCTCTGATAATTTTTCTTTACAACAGTATTGGAAATTAACCTGCATATCTCCATTAAACAAATTGACACATCCACCTATACAAAGAACATCAGCATAATATTGCGTATTCTCTGTATGAATAATTTTACCTGCTATATCATTTTGTCTTTCTGCTTCTGTCACTGATATTCCCTCTGTCACAAAAAAGTCCATTCCAGGACAGGCGACATCTAATTTATCTATAACAGATCCAAGTGCCATTGTAGCAATCTGTTCTCCTACATCAGCTTTTATTTTTTCTCCTATATCTTCATATAATGACGTCGCTAATTCTATTTTATTATCATGTCCAATACCATTAAACGAATTTGAAAAACCATGAATTTCTGCTCCTTCATAAACCATATCTTGTATATATCCATCCGTAACACCTAAAAAATAGTAATGTCGCGACGTATCTTCTTCTATTTTAGCAGAAATATCAATGCTCACTTTCCAATTATATATTTCATCAATATCTTCCGAAGAGCTCATATGAATTCTCTCATAATTTGTTATTATACTAAGATTTTGCACACAAGCAGACATTAATCCTGTTTTCATTAATTCTTCATTAATATATATACCCAATCCTCCCTCATCAACATCGCTATAAAAGCTCTGTCCAAAACTAGATAATAATAAATACGCACGTTCTTCCTGTTCCGCTGTCAATTGAATAAAAACCGGTGATAGTGTAGCTGTCATGTATACTGTTGTATTTTGAGTATCAGGCTGATATGAATACGCACACTCTATAAATCTTTCCATCTTCTCAGTATCAATTACAAATTCACCATTTTCTTCCGTAACAAAAGTATCCAACAAATTCATAATTGCAACATATTCTAGTGGGTCTATTTCATCAACATTTCTCTTGAAAAACTCTTCTAACGCAGACCAATTAATCTCTTGTTCTCCGTTCTCGTTTACCGACATATACTGTGCCAAATAATAATCAACTGCCCCATTCCCTACTGTTTTTAAAGAATTAGAAAAAATAGATGGATCCCGAAACACACTGCTTTGACCATTTTCTGTTTCTTTTACCTCGATTACGGAATTTAATTGTACTAAAGTATTTTCATAATTTTTCAACAATTCAAGCTGATCATTGAATTTTTGCTTATAGGTACTATCTACCGAATAGACTGCTTCAAATAAGTCTTTTATAGAAGACCGAGTATAATCCTCTTTATCAATCAATTTTTTATGATAAATATCAATATCATCAACATAAGTCGATATATCCAATCCTCCATAATGAAGAATATCTGCTCCCCAATCTATAAACCCGCCTAAAAAACGACTATCGTTCTTTTCTTGGTCTTGGTCAACATATTTTAATAACTTTTCTTTCTCTTCCTCTGTGAAAATTCTTTTCATTTTCTTTCCCCCTCATATATGATAATTAAGAAATTGCATTTTCATCTGCATATTTATATACTCGTTCAACCTTTCTTCTAACAATTCACCGATTTCTCCGTATAAAGATGATATTTCTTCATAAGACTCATCAATAACAATTAAATCTGACATAACACCTTTCCCCTTCCCACATTATTCTAATAACTCCATTTTTCTCTTATAATATGCTATTTTATCTTCACAAACTCCAATCTCTACAGATAATTTTTGATTACGCTCTCTCTGCTCCTCTATTTTACATTCAATTCTATTTTGTATTTCCCTGTATGCCGCCATTGAATTATCGCCGTTATTTATAGCACTGCTACTTAATTCAGAAGCTAACGCCATAATTCTTTTTGAGTACGCTCCACATAATTTTTGATAGTCTTGTATCTTTCTTGTAAAATGATTTTCAGCAAATTCTCTTCTTGCATTAACTTGGGAATATAGGGCTTCTAAATTTGCAATTGTGCTATTATTCCGCTCCATATCTTCTCTACACTTCTCAATTTGAGACCTACACCCCTTAATTTTTCCTAAATAGTCTTGCCTATTCATATTTTCTCCCATCTCTTTGTATAAAAACTCATTTTTTGTTATTTTTATTCATCTTTCTAAGCTTACTCATTTTCTCACTCTATGTCATCCTCTCCACCGATTCAAGCAAGCAAACACTTCCTGTCTTCTCGGCATCGCCAATCCTGCCGGTAAATAACTTCCCCCACAGATTCCAGCCAGTCCCTGCTGTTCCAATATCCGCTCCAGCTCTGCCACTACTTCCTGCAGAGTTTTCTCTCCTTTTCCCAGATTAGCTGCTGCATATTTTAAGAAATATCCCAGTGCTGTCACCTGCTCCACATCTGCAATCTGTTCTAAATACCGCAAGTCCACATTTTCATGATTAACGGAGAATCCATCCTTTCCCATTACCTTGATTTTCACCCGGTCATCTCCCCGTTTTCCACCAATTTTAAATACCAGTTTTCGTGCAAAAGATGGCTTCTGACTTTCCGCTACTTTTTCTACCGGAATCGGAAAACTTTCCGCCTCTTTTTTTGCAAAATCTGTAATGTCCTTTGGCACATACTGCTCCATCTGAAGAATATAGTCTGCCTTATGAAAATAAGACCCACTACTTCCTGCCACTAAAATAGTGGAAATACCATATGTATCGTACAGCTCATTGATTCTATCAATAAAAGGAGTAATCGGCTCCGCATTTCGATGTACCACGCGTTGCATCAATTCATCCCTTATCATGAAGTTCGTAGCACTGGTGTCTTCATCAATCAAAAATAATCTTGTATCTGCCTCCATAGCCTCTATTACATTGGCCGCTTGAGAAGTACTTCCACTGGCGTCCTCTGTAGAAAAATGCTTTGTATCTTTTCCATTTGGCAGATTATTAATGAACATAGAAACATCTGTTTTTTTAATACTACGTCCATCCTCTGCACGAATTTTCATTGCAGAACTATCTGTAATTACATATTCCCTTCCATCGCCGGCAATATGATTATATACTCCCATTTCCAACGCCTTTAACAGCGTAGACTTTCCATGATAACCACCGCCTACAATAAGCGTAATTCCCTTTGGAATTCCCATTCCAGTCAATGTTCCATGAAAAGGAAGTTCCATAGAAACCCGCATAGATTCCGGTGACTGGAACTTCGTAGCTCCCTTCATAGGTTTCTGTGAAACACCGGATTCTCTCGGCAATATGCTTCCATCTGCTACAAATGCGCATAAACCACGTTTTTCCAATTCCTCCCGAATATACTGCTGATCCTCGGAAAGCTCCATGACCTGCTGCACTCGTTCACTATCCAGAGACTTATAGTACAAAGATTTTTTCACGCACTCCGGTAGAAAATCAAACAATATTTTCTCTAGTTCCCTTGCATTAATCGTTCTTCCATTTGCCGGAAAACCAATTTCCAACCGCAACAAAATGTCTCCCTTTTCCGATTGTATACTGCATGCACTTCGTTCTAAGATTTCCTGTCCCGGACGGCTCACTGACATTAGTCCGCTTTTCCCCGAACCTTTTGCCTGAAAAGCAAAGCCGGATACCTCTCTTCCAAACTGTCGCAGCAGATAATCCTGCAATGCGACTCTCTTATGCTTTTTATCATACAATTCTTTTGGAAATCCAGCCTGTGCTCCCTTTACTAGAACACTTACCTTCGATGGTGCTGCAAAAGGGTCTCCCTGCACATGATCAATGCTTAGTAGATAACCCGGGAACTGATATTGTCCCCGGGTTTCTTTATAAGCAGGATATCCTTTGTGATCAATTTTTTTTAATAATTCTCTTAATTCTACTGCCTGTTTCATCTCTGCTCCTATTCTTCTTTATAACTTGCATTTACTTCCTGCACAATCTGCTCTCCACCATTCTCATACCACTGCTCCACAAAAGTATCAAAGTAGTCCAATGGTTTCGCACCTGTTATAATCTCAAGATATGCCTGTTTTTGCATTTCTTTTAACTTCCACCACACCGAGCGCATAGTATCTGTTTCTGCAAAATAGTAGGTCTTTACCTCTTCCGTTTCTGCATTTGCCAATACCTTACAGGCTGTAATCCTAGAAGTATATGCTGCCCACTGATCTGCGGTGGCATTGTCTGAGTCATTTATATATTTCAAGCAATGTTGATAATAAGACTGCTCTAACAGCTCCATGCTTTCCACTTCACGCTTTCCCTGCATAGCCGATATCAAATCATTATAACACCGATTCAACGCATCACTATAATCCACATTAATATAAATCGGACGTGCCGTTGGATCAACATTCCATTGATAATAATGGATAAAATCTTCATTATCAATATCTGTATAACGCACATAATCAAACAGAACGCTAATTATCTTCATGACAACTTCCGGATGCTCATACCCCTTGCGCACTACAACATATTGGAGACTAGCATTCTGTTGGGCATAACGAGTCTTTTCATCCTCCGTGTTAGAAATGAGATACGGCTGCCACTCTGCCTCCGGATTCTCCTGCACCGCCTCCATTAATGGATTGTTTGGTGCCCACCATGGTCCAAAAAACGCCCCACACTCTCCTTCAATAATGGTATCTGCAATATTGTTATTGGTACGCATCAAAAACTGCTTATCCAGAATTCCCCGTTCATACCATTCTCTCGCCTTGGCAAGCGCTTCCTTTGTCTGCGGCTGTACGCCACCGTAATACAAATTTCCTGCTTCATCTTTCATCCATTGCTGTGGATAAGAGTCATACGCTGCAAATAAAATATCCAAATGATATTCATAATTATGCCCCATTTCTCCACAAATTTCGTTTTCACATGCAATCCCAATGGTATTTCCTTCTCCATTGCCGCCAGGGTCCTGTGTAACAAACTGTTCTATGATGTACTCCGCATCCTCCA
The DNA here is from genome assembly GCF_001940225.2 of Roseburia sp. 499. Lineage (NCBI taxonomy): Bacteria > Bacillati > Bacillota > Clostridia > Lachnospirales > Lachnospiraceae > Roseburia > Roseburia sp. 499. The sequence goes on along the minus strand of NZ_CP135164.1, from coordinate 3,235,878 downwards.
GTGTTTTCGGTGCTTCCAATCCTAGCTTATCCATCCAATCCTTCCGAAGCCACAACAACTGCGGTCCATCAGAAATATTGGTTTCCGGCAACGCCATAATCTTTCCATCAAAAGTTACATTTCCCAGCACACTTTCATCATAACTGGCATAGATATCCTTGATACGCTCACTGGCACAATTTTTATAAGCATCCGTCAAATCCTCTATCATATCATTCTCTACCAGAGTCTGCAGATTATCTAATCCCTGCACCAACATTACATCCGGCAGATTCTTCTCCGCAATCGCCATATCTACAATATCATAATAAGTAACACTGTCTTCCTCAAAAACATCAATATTCTGAATGTTCAACATATCCTTCAAATAACGAGTATATACATTATCTTCATAAGTATCTCCCTCTGGAAGATTGGAATTATTTGTACTTGTCATTTTTCCCAATGTATATGTTACCTCTTCCGGATATTTTCCATAAGGCGTAGTGCTTGCTACTTCATATTTCTCTTCTAAATTTTGTTCTCTATCTTCTTGTTTTTCTTCCTTTGCGGAAAAGGTGCATCCCATCATCAGAACCGCTATTAAAAGAACACTAACAACTTTCTTTTTCACAGATTCAGTCCTCCTTTTCGAATTACTATGGGAAACTTTATCGTAATCTTGGTTCCTTTTCCTACCTTACTTTGTATATCAAGACCATATTCCTGCCCATAAATCAACTTAATTCGCTCATTTACATTTCTTACACCATATCCTTTGGATTTCTGGGTTAAAATATTCTTCGCCACTTCCTCCTCCATACCTACTCCGTTATCCTCTACAGAGAGATACATTGTCTCCCCCTCGCTCCAGCCACGAATGATAATTTTTCCCCGCCCCTCAGTCTTCAAGTCAATTCCATGATCAATGGCATTCTCTATCAATGGCTGCAAAATCAAATTTGGCGTATCATAATAGTACATCCGCTCATCAATATCCATTTCCACGTCAAATTCATAATCATGCATCATTAACTGGATATCCAAGTATGACTTTACATTACTGATTTCATCCTCTAATGGCATAACATTATTTCCCTTATTCAACGCAGTTCGATAAAATTTTGAAAGAGCTAACGTTATCTTACTGATATCTTTTTCATCTGCTTCAATGGCTTTCCAGTTGATTAGTGATAAACTGTTGTATAAAAAATGCGGATTAATCTGTGCCTGAAGTGCCTTCATCTCATATTCCTTCAAAGAAATCTTTCCCTCATATACTTTTTCGATTAGCGTCTTAATACGCTCTACCATGTCCCCAAAACCCTGTATTAATTCTCCAATTTCGTCCTGAGAATCACTAGTTACAGTTACTTCCAGATTTCCTCTTTTTACATCCTTCATATTCTGGGTCAACTTTTCAATATTTCTCACAATCATTTTGGTAAGTTGCGTCAACAAAAGACCTGCCGCAATTACACTTACCGCATAGATAATCACCATTCCCTTCATCATAGGTGCAATTGTTTCTTCAATCTGAGAAGCCGGACGATACAATCCGGCATGAAGTCCTGCCGCTCCCTTCAAATCGCAATCCACAAAAATAAATTCCGAATCATTTGACGTTTTTAAGGAAGAAATATTCCCCTCACTAAAATCCATCCTATCATAAGGTTCTTGGAATATATTATAAGAAAATACCATTTCATCTTTTTTCTGCACATACACGCCGTAATTTTCATCCAACATCTGGGTAAGGGGCTCAAATAGCTTATTATAGTCTACTTCAATATAGATAACTCCCGATTCTCCCTGTAATTCCGGCATCTTTCTTACACAGAATATTTTCTCTTTACTTTTATCCATAACCCACAATATTTTATTACTATTGGAAATTTCTTGAAACCACGCTTCCTGCTCAATATCAGTAATCGGTGCCAGTGTGGTATCGTGCCGCTCAATATCATTTCGGGCATAGATTGTAACTTGCTTAATATCACTGTGCAGATACTTTAGAGATGTTACCATAGGATCAAATACGGTAGAAAACTGATTATACATTTCATAGTAATTATCCTCATACGGATAAGATACTGTTTGTAAAATTGCCTGATTAAATGCCAGATAATCTGATATATTTTCATAAATCGTAAGCTGGTTGTCTACCACACTCATCGCCTGATTCAGGCTGTTTTGCAGATTCTTGACTTCACGCTCTACCAGCAATTGATTTATAAAATAGCAACAATACAGCCCTACTACCAGCATGGGCAATAGCCCAGCTGCCAGATAGATAAGATATAACTTATTCCGTAATTTCAGGTCTTTGATCAAACGGTATATCTTCTTCATTTATTTCCCCCTGGCTCCTGTATTTCTGAGGACTAATTCCAAAATACTCCCGGAAGCTCTGGCAAAAATAAGATACATTTGGATAACCAACCGCATAACTGATATTTACAATCTTATTATGGGTATTCTCCAGCATCTCTCTCGCCTTCTCCATACGATAGGTCTTGATAAATTTGCTGATGTTCTGTCCGGTTTCTTTTTTAAACACATGACTCAAATAACTTGGTGCCATATAAACACTCTGTGCTAATGCATCCACACTAAGTTCTTCACTATAATGCTCGTATATGTACTGCTTTACGGTTTCAATTTCACGATGAAGCACAGACGAACTACTTCCGAAGCTTTCTTCCAAACGATCAATATTTTTATTTACCATATCCATAATGGTCTTAAAATCTGTAATACTGTATAACCGTGTAACCTCTTCATTAAGCTGTGTTTCATCCATTTTAGGCATACTACTATAAATATCCTTCATCAGATTTGAAAAGACAAATTTAATATAAATTTGTGAAAAATCTGTTTTATTCCGATACTTATTACATAACCGTTCAAAATGCTCTCGCAATCCGGCAATATCCTTCATTCGAATATCCTGCTTCATTTGTTTCATCAGGGTATCATCATTCGAGTGCTCTGATTCAGTTCCATCGCCCCCATTATTATCAGAAAAATAAATCTTACGCTCTGGCTGATAAAAACGTGATTCCATTAAAAGCTCTGCTTCATTATATGCCTTTTCTAAATTATTGGATTCTGCAATATCACCGGCAATGGCAATAAAACAATCCTCCTTATAATTCTCTTTTATATAACCAATCACTGCCTGTGCCATATTGTTGACATCATTCATATCATCATATCGCAATAACAACACAGACTGCTGTGGATTCAGATTTAGATATATGTTATCTTCTCCTACCACTTGCAAAATCTCATCTCTAAACTCCACTCCCGCCTTGTTAAAAAAGTCTCCTACAAATTCCAGCAGCAGTAGACACTTTATCTCTTCAAATTCCCGAATATCCACCAGTTCTTCGGATTCCTTTTTTACATCCTCAATGGATTTACCATTTAAAAGTCCATACAGTGCATGTTCCTTTACATAGCTCAATCCCTTTTCTGTAATCTCCTTCGAACGCTTGCGACTCTCCATCTGGGAAATAATTTTCTTCATTAATTTTTCAAATGCTTCCGGCTCTACAGGCTTAAGCATATAGTCAACTACACGAAAAGATAATGCTTTTCGTGCGTACTCAAACTCGCCATACCCACTGATAATAACAGTCTTCATCTCCGGATCTAACTTTACGGATTCTTCAATTAATTGTAGCCCGTCCATAAAAGGCATCTTTATATCCGTCAACATAATGTCAAATTGCTTCTGCTTCAACAATTCCAATGCCTCTTGTCCATTTGCAGCTTCTTCTATATCCCACTCTACATCAATCTGTTTTAAAAGGAATTGTATTCCTCTTCTTTCAATTTTTTCATCGTCTACAATTAAGATATGATACATAATGATATTACCTTTCTGCATTTTTACACGACTTACTGGCGGTGCCATTATGGCGCCGCCAAAAGAACAGATAACATCATTATAATTGCTTTATTTCAAAAATACAATAGAATATGGTGGCATTTTTATTTCTTCTTTTGAAGAAGTAATCTCACTTCCATCTACTGTAAGATAATTGCAAACAGACATTTTCTCCATTCCCATGTCTTTTAAAGAAACTTTTGTCTCCTCTGAGGAGGAATTGTAAATGATTCCAATACTATCATCCTCCCATGTTTTTGTCAGGGCAGATACATTTTCCTGCGTAATACCGGTTACAACCTGAATGGTTCCTCTTGCTATTTCCGGATAAGTATTACGGATTCGAATTGCCTTTTTATAATAGTTGTAAATAGAGTTTTCATCCTCCATCTGCTCATCTACCGGGGCAAACTTCTGCTCCACTTTATCTGCTCCAACCGGGTCATTTGCAATTCCCGTCTTATCCTTATCAGACCAATACATGGCAAGACGCTTATTCTCATCCTTTTTTCCACTGCTTGCCATTCCAATTTCTTCCCCATAATATACAAAAGGGCTACCACTTTCTGTCAGCAAAAGTCCGGCTGCATACTTAATCTGATCCTGATTATAAGCATATTGAGCAGCTACTCTTGTGGTATCATGATTACTAATGAATGGTGCATCAATATAAGCCGGATTCTGTGCTCGATACTTGCTGTCTATACTTTCCACTGCTTCTGTAAAACTTTTATCGCCGCCTATTCCTAATACAGTTTTTCCAATTCGACCATCAACCTGAGACATTGGAAAATTAAATAAGCTGGTAATTCCACTAGCATAATACTGTGCAATCGTGTCAGACTTTTCCCACACTTCCGCTACGATATATGCATCCTTATCCACACTCTTCACATAATTTGTAAACCAAGATAAAACTTCTACGTTCTTTTCAACCTGACCGGTATAGTATTCTTTCGCCGCATCCAGCCGGAAGCCATCTACTCCCTTATCCAGCCAGAAAGATGCAATATCTTCAATTTCTTTTCTTACATTTTCACTTGCAAGATTCAAATCCGGCATCTGGTCCCAAAATACACATTCATAATACCAATCGCTATTTCCCACCTTATGCCAGGTATCAATTCCACTCTTATCCTTAGCAAAATTATAATAATCTACATACTTACACTGTGCTACATCCGGCTCTGTTCCTTCCGGAAGACTCTCCAAATAATCACATGCTTCTATAAACCAGGGATGAGATGCAGAGGTATGATTAATTATTGTATCAATAATCAGATTAATTCCTCTTTTATGACATTCCTCAATCAGTTGTTCCATATCCTCCATGGTACCATAAGCTTCATCGATACTATAATAATCCTTTACATCATATTTATGATACGTGTCAGAAGGCATAATTGGCATTAACCAGATTCCGTTAAATCCTAAATCTGTATCTGTTTTGTCATCTCCGTCATTTATATAATCTAATTTTTCAATAACTCCTTGTAAATCCCCCATTCCATCGCCATCACTGTCATAAAAGGAACCAACAAATATTTCATAATAATTGCGATAATTATCATCTATAATATTTAATGCCTCTTTTTTCTTCTCATTTGAACACGCGGTAGAAAAACTTCCTGCTAACAGGCAGACCGTCAGGAGTAACGCCTGTAATCTTCTTTTCATTCCCTTTCTCCTTTAAAAAAAGGAGAGGCCTTTCCGCCTCTCCCTTGATATTTCTCTCCGTCTTTGCGGACAATTGTTAACCTTTTACTGCTCCACTCATACCTTCCACATAATATTTCTGTGTAATCATGAATAAAATTGCAATTGGTATAGATACTACTACTGCTCCTGCAGCGAAACATGTATACCAGGAATCAATGTACTCTTTCTCTAACATTTTCCAAAGACCAATGGATACCGTATAATATTTTGCATCTGCACGACAGATAACTTTTGCAAAAATAAAGTCAATCCATGGTGCCATAAAAGAAGTCAAAATTGTATACACAATGATTGGCTTACTTAATGGAATAGTAATTCTAGTGAAAATCTGCCATCTTGTAGCACCATCAATAATTGCCGCTTCGTCCAGTGACTTTGGAATCGTATCGAAGAATCCTTTTGCCACATAGAATCCAACACCACTTCCTGCTGAGAATACAATAATTAACGCAATACGAATCATTCCGCCTTCTACCAGATTCAATGCTTTCAAAATGTAATACACTGAAATCATAGACATAAAGGATGGGAATAATCCCAGAATCATTGCAATATTCATAAACGGTTTTCTCATTTTAAAACGCATTCTTGACATACAATAAGATACCGACAATACAAATACTGTTGATATAATACAAACAAAGATTGCAATGATAAGTGTATTCATGAACATTCTTGGAAAGTTCAGAATACTAGTATCTGTAAATAATTTAATATAATTATTAAAGGTATATGTCTTCGGCAAGAAAGTCGTTACATAAGAACCTTTTTCTCCACGGAAACTAGTCACTACTACCCAAAATATTGGGAGCACCCAGATAAAGGCTAAAATAGCCAAAATCACATGTACAAAGATATTTTTAACTGTCTTACGGGCTTTTCCTGCTCTTATAGCTGTATTACTCATTACATGAATCCCTCCTCATCTTTATAGGATGCGGTATTTCGATAAGTTATTAACGAAACAATTGCCAATACAATGAATGTCATAATACCAATTACAGCACCCAAGTTGTAGTAACTCTTATCAACCGTTAACTTATACAGCCAGGTAACCAAAAGGTCCGTGCTTCCCGCTGTATCTCCAACTCCGGTAGGATTTCCGCCTGACAGCAAGAAGATAACATTGAAGTTGTTGATATTTCCTGTAAACTGTGTAATCAAATATGGTGTCATAACAAACAACATATATGGTAATGTGATTTTAAAGAAAATCTGTACCGTATTTGCACCGTCAATCTTAGCAGCTTCATAAAGTTCTGCCGGAATATTCTGCAAAATACCCGTTACCTGAAGCAAGGTATACGGAATACCTACCCAGATATTAATAACAATAACGGTTACTCTTGCCCACATTGGACTAGAAAAGAATGGAAGTGCTGTATCTATAATTCCATACTTCAATAATAAGGTATTAACAATACCTGTCGGCTGTAACATACTTCTCATAATTAACAAAGATACGAACTGCGGTACCGCAATGGAAAGAACAAAACAAAAACGCCAAAATCCCTTTGCCTTCGTTTCTTTACGGTTAATTACAATTGCCAGTATCATACCGAAAATATAGTTCAATACTGTTGCAAATACTGCCCAAATTAATGTCCATCCTAATACAGAATAGAACTGTCCTCCGATACCATCTCTGATATTCAGAATCTTCTTAAAGTTATCAATTCCCACCCAATCAAATAATACCATCTTGTCATTCAACTTACTGTAATTCGTAAATGCCATTGTGATATTATATATCAATGGTAATATGGTAAATACCAAAACGCCCATGATTGGGGCTCCCAATAACAATTTATGTAAATTTTGATTAAACAAACTCTTGAAGTCTTCTTTAAATGTGTTTATATGACTTCCTTCTTTTGCTAAAAGTTCTGCCTTATAAGAACTTTTCACAGCATCACGCCATACAATAATAAACATGGCAGTAACAAACAATGTTGCTACACCAAATAATAAAATCAAATTCGACTGATCTCCAGCCTCATACTCAAAAATACTCTTCTCTTTATTCCAAACTTTTTGTTGCTCTCTCCATCCTAAGGAAGGAAGCATAGATAAACTATAAAAACCATACTGAATCATGTAAACTAACCAGCTGATTTCAACTGCCAGATACATTAATCCCTTTACAATCTGTTTATGCGCAATATTTCCAAGTCCCATTATTAATAGGGACAATTTTGTAATAACATTTCCTTTTGTTATTGCACCGATAATGGTATAAGGACTCTTAAATTCCTCTTTATTCTTCTTCTCAGCCTTTTTCACTTTACGGGCCTCCTATTATCACTAAAAGCCTCCAGGGTGCCACAACTCGGCATCCTGGAGTCTTTCGTTTTCCTAACGATTAGCTACGTTATTCTATTTTTCAAGTGTCTCGATAAGATTATTCTGCAAGATCAGTGTTCATTGCTGTATTCATTTCTTCTGTCTTGTCAGCTGCATTATCATGTGTAACTTCACCAGCAATGATTGCTTTACCCATGTTTTCTGCTGGGCTCCAGTACTGACCCATCTTAGATACTAACGGCTGTACAATAGATGTATTTTTCATAACATCTGCTACTGCCTGTGCAATTGCATCACTAGAAACATCAATGTTTGTATTTGTAGGAAGAACGTTTCTTGTCTCATAATGAGCTAACTGTGATTCTTCACCTGCAAGATAAGCTGCTAATGCCATAGCTACTTCCATATCATCTGCATTTGGATTTACACCAATTGCTTTAGATCCCATGAAAGATTTTAAAGTTCCTTCTGCATCACCAAAGTTAACTGTAGGTAATGCTGCAACACCCATGTTTTCACCAAGTGCTTCTTCTACAGAAGCTGCATCCCATGTTCCGGAGAATACTGCATTTACAGAACCATCACGAAGTCCTGCAAGACCAGCTCCATCTGCGTCATTGATGAAGTTTGGATTAGCTGCTAAATCTACTAAGTAGTTAGTAACTGCTGCTGCTTTATCTCCACCGAAATCGATTCCTGCTGCTTCATCAGTTCCATCACCGAATAATGTACATCCGTTTGCAGCATAGAATGATGCAATATACCAAGAGTTAGTTAATGGGAAAGAAACTTTTCCTTTTTCTAACATTGTATCAAGGCTCTTAATATCATCTTCAGAGAACACACTCTTATCATAGTACATAAACCATGTATTAGAAGTAAATGGGAATGCTACTACAGCATCATTGTATGTTACAGAAGATACAATAGATTCAGAGTTGTTTGCTTTGATATCATCTAAGTAACTTCCACCAATTTCAGCTAATCCGTTTACGGATACTAAATCAGGAATGTTGTCGTTAGCCAGCATATATACATCTGCGCTTCCCTCAACGTCATTCTTTACTGTATCTTTTGCTTCACCTTCTGGGCATACTCCATATTCAAAAGTAACGTTCCATTCTGGATGAGCTTCATTAAATGCTTCACACTGCTGTTTTAACCAGCCTGTATCCTGGTCTTCCTGTGGACTCCATACAGTCAAAGCAACATCTTTTGTTTCTCCGCTAGCTGCATCCTTGTTGTCTTCTTTTGTTGTTTCTTTCTTGTCATCATTTCCTGCATTATTGCTTCCGCATCCAGCTAATGTTCCGATTGCCATAGCAGAAACTAATAATAAAGATACAAGTTTCTTTTTCATTACTACATCCTCCTATAATAAATTCTTCTGTTTCAGATACCTCATCTGATACTCTTATTATACTTTCGAAGAATTTCAAGGTAAATATAAGCATTTTTTGAAATATATCAGATTTCTGTGTTTTTATATAATTTATATAATTTTTATAAATATAAAAACGAGCACATATGTCTCTGCATACATGCTCATTTTTATCTATTTCTGAATTAACACTCCTCCTGGGAGCAATTTCCCGTTCTCATACTTTCTTGAAAACAGTATTTCTTTTTCCGGTATTTCCTCTGTTTTATCGGAGCAGTTCATATAAACAAACAGTTTATAATCCCAATCTAATTTTATGTATTCAATTACTCTTGGATTTGGAATTTCATTTGGGAAATGAAAATGAAGACTGCGGAAAATCTCCTGACTTTTTCGTAACGCAATCAACTTTTTCATCTGCTGTATTCTTTCCTCATATACACCAGCCTCAATTTCATCCCAAGGCATGCATCGACGACAATCCGGATCGTGTCCACCCTCCATAGCAATCTCTGTTCCATAGAAAATGCACGGACTTCCTGGCATAGTAAAAAGCACGCACAATTCTTGATAAAAAGCGTCTTCATCACCAGTCCTGGAAAACAACCGGTCCGTATCATGCGAATCCAACAAGTTAAATAATACATTGTTGTTCTGTTGCATATACATAGTATAGCACCGATTAATGGTATGCTCAAAATCTATCTTTGTCAGGCTCTTATCTACCCAGAAGTCATTAATGCTACTGGTAAGAGGATAGTTCATAACAGAATCATACTCATCTCCTGCCAGCCATAAAGAAGCATCATTCCAAATCTCACCCAAAAGATAAATATCCGGTTTAATACTCTTTACCGTTTTTCTTATGGTCTTCAAAAACTGATGAGAGACCTCATTTCCTACATCAAATCTTATTCCATCAATATCAAAATTCTCAACCCAATAACTACATACCTTCTGGAAATATGCCACCACCTCTGGATTGTTGGTGTTTAATTTAGGCATTCCCGCTGCAAAAGCAAATGAATCATATTTTCCATCTCGGGTATCCCACACTGTGGTATCGAAAGGCCACTTATGCACCATAAACCAATTAAAGTACGGTGATTCTGGTCCCTTCTCTACCACATCCTTCCAAAACGGAAAACTGGTACCACAATGATTGAATACACCATCCAGCATAATCTTCATATCGCGTTTGTGCATTTCTTCTACCAAACGTCCAAATACTTCCTTATCTCCAAACTGGGGATCAATTTCCATATAATTCTTAGTATCATACTTGTGAGTAGACGGGGACTCAAAAATCGGCGTCAAATAAATCCCCGTTACCCCTAAGTCTTTTAGATAATCCAGCTTTTTAATAATTCCTTCCAAGTCTCCACCATAGAAGTCTTCATTCCTTACCTTCCCCTTCTTCCATGGTTTTACCTGTTCAGAATTCCTTGCAGGATTTCCATTACAGAACCTATCCGGAAAAATCTGATACCACACCATATGATTGACCCAATCCGGTGTTTTGGCAATATCAGAAGGATTCATCCATGGGAATATAAAATACTGAAACATTTTAGCGGATAGTTTTTGCTGTTCCCCATTGATAATACCATCTTCATAATAATAGTACCGTTCTCCATTACTCTCCAATATAAAATAATATTTTAGTCTCTTATATTCCGGAACGACTGTGGTAGTCCAAAATCTCTGATACTTTAAATCCTTTTTGTAAATGATTTCTTCTTCTGTTCCACTCCAGCCTTCTGCTCCTCCAGCAATACCGCTGCTGTATGGATCTCCATAGCAAATCCATACCCGGTCCACTTCATATCCGGTCTTGATATTTACAATCATTTCTCGTTCATTCCGTGGATAGCAATATGGCGGTTCTGTCTTATGGTAAATTTCTGCAAAATTCATGCTGTCTTCTCCTTGTACTACTAAACTTATTTCCAAAACTTATTTTATACTTCCAAAATAGCTCCCACAATAGCGAAAAATGGACTTCACAAATTTACAACACGTTTCCAAAAAATTTTATATTCAATTTTTTTTAATATAAAGTTATTATAAGTATGGAAATTTTTTATTTCTGTTTTTTATAATTATCTCCCTTTACATGCTTACAGCCACCGACGTTACCCCCGTCAGTGGCTGTAATACTTTTTACAAAAAGACCACTTGCTTCAATTGCAAATGGTCTTTTTTACTTATGCTTTTTTCATTTGTTCCTTTTTATCTAAAAACTCCATTATAATATCCACAGCTCCATCAACTCCAACTACACTGCTGTCAATTGTAAGCTGATATCCGTTACTATTATTCCAGATTTCATTTGCATAGTATTTATGAAATCCAGCTCTTGCCTTATCTTCCTTTTCTACCAGCTTCTTTGCTTTTGCCATACTGATATTCCGACTCTCTGCTGTTTTCTGAATACGATATTCCTCCGGCGCATGAATAAATACACTTGTCATATCCGGATTATCCTTCAAAATATAATTTCCGCATCTTCCTACAATAACACAATCCTGTTTTGCGGCAAGCTGACGAATGAATTCAAATGGAACTTCTCCATGTCTGCCGGAACCACTATCCAATGCAATTACATACAAAAGACTATTTACCGGTTCTTCTTCATAGAATGCTCTTAGTTCATCATACTTATCTGACTTTTTTGCCTCTGTTGCCATAGATTCCTTATCATAATATTTAATTCCCAGCTTCTCTGCAAGCTTTTTTCCAATCACATGTCCATAGCTGCCAAATTCTCTTCCGATTGTAATAATCATAAACCCCACTCCTGTCTGTTTTATTATCTTTATTATATCACTGCCCTAAAAGATTGCAAATTATATTTTACATTATATTTGCATAAAAAGAAGCCATAATTACCGTTAAAAGACCTGCTACCGCAATAGCAAGACTGCTCATTGCTCCCTCTATCTCTCCCATTTCCAATGCTTTTGCTGTTCCAACGGCATGAGCAGCTGTTCCTATTGCAATTCCCTTTGCTACCGGCTCTGTAATACGGAATATTTTACAAATCAGTTCTGCCATCATATTTCCAAGGATTCCGGTAATAATAATAGATGCTACTGTAATGGTAACAAGTCCGCCCATTTCATCTGCCAATCCCATGCCAATTGCCGTTGTAATTGATTTTGGCAGCATGGTTACATATTGTTGATGATTCAGCCCGAATAACTTACTTAACAGCAACACACTGGTAAGACTGGTGATTACCCCGCTAGATATTCCTATAATTACCGCCTTCGCATTTTTTCTTAATAAATGAAGCTGCTGATATAAAGGAACCGCCAGGCATACTGTTGCTGGTGTCAGCAGATAGCTCAAATATTTTGCACCACTGTTATATGTTTCATAATCCACATGAAATACGACTAAAAACAAAATTACTACTACAACTGCTATTAAAAGAGGATTAAAAATTGCCATCCTTAGTTTCTTTTTTATTAAAATTCCTACTTCATATCCTAAAAGACTGATTGCCATTCCAAAAAATATGGACTCCTGTACCAAACTATTCATTTTTTTCCCTCTTTTCCATCCGTATAATTCCTTGTGTTATTTTTCCAGTCACTCCCATAACTACAATAGTAGTAATAATAATAATTGCACCTATCGGAAATATAATATCTCTTAATTCACCCCAACTATCCAGCAATCCTACTGATGCAGGAATAAACATAACCGGCATGATTTCTATTAAAAAGGTGCTTGTCTCTTCCACTTTTTCTACTTTAATAATTCCCGTACACAACGCCGTAAGCATTAATATCAAACCGTAAATACTTGCAGGAATAGGTAATGGAATAAACCATTTTAGAACTTCACCTATGAATGATATAAGCATAATGATAAAAAACTGTTTCAAATATTTCATATTCTTACTTCCTTTCAATTCCTTTATGCTATACCTTTTTTTTCTATCCGTCAAACCATGTATATGATTTTATGCATTATTTTTTATTATCGCAACAAAAAACATTTTAATTCTTACCGGAACTACCCTAAGCAATCTGTTCAAAAACCCTGGAACTATAATTTCTTTATTTTTCATAAGCTTTTTATATGCATACTCTGCCACTTTATCTGCCGGCATAGCTCCGGCAGGTGTTTTTTTTCCCGTTCTATGAAAAAATTCCGTATCCGTCGTTCCCGGACACAAAGTACACACCTGGACACCGTTTTTTGCAGCTTCCCTGCGAATGGCTCTACTATAACTTAGTACAAAAGATTTTGTTGCATAATATGATGCCGTATATGGGCCTGGCTGAAACGCTCCAGTAGATGCTACATTTAAAATTTTTCCTTCCTTACGCTCATACATCTCCACTAAAAAAAGTCGACACAATTGTACAACTGTTATCATATTCAACTGCATCATTTGTTCTTCTTTTCCAAAATCAATATTCTCTGCCGATCCAATTAAACCGATTCCAGCATTATTTATTAATATATTAATCTCCAATCCATCTTCTTTTATTCTTTTATATAATTCCTGTGCTGCTCCTATTTGTGCCAAATCCTGCGCATAAACATAAATTTTTTCTCTATACCTATCTTCTAGTTCATCTTTTGTCTTTGCTAATTTTTCCTGATTAGATGCCACCAGAACAACCTGATAGTCTTCTTTTAAAAAATGCTGTACTAATGCTTTTCCAATTCCACTAGTACCTCCTGTTATAAGAACTGTTTTCATTTTTTCTCCATGTATAAGATTTCATATGATTATAGTCCAAAATCTATAATGAAAATTTATCTTGATTATATTATAAACCTCTTTTTATTCAAAAAAGAGTTTCAGAACTAATTTCTGAAACTCTTAAAAGGCGCCGACCAGATTTGAACTGGTGATGAAGGTGTTGCAGACCTCTGCCTTACCACTTGGCTACGGCGCCTTAAGTTATTAAATTATAACAAATACTGAACTATCCGTCAAGACATTTCAGTAAAATGACTCCTACGGGAATCGAACCCGTGTTACCGCCGTGAAAGGGCGATGTCTTAACCGCTTGACCAAGGAGCCTTATTATGAGCACTTAGCGACCGTATTCTGGTCGATTACGTGCGATACATGTCGGCGCCCTTAGTGAGGTTCTTTCGAACTTAGTAGCCGACGTTTCCCATTATTAGATAATAAAAAAACTCCCCGAGTAGGACTCGAACCTACGACAGCGCGGTTAACAGCCGCGTGCTCTACCGACTGAGCTATCGAGGAATAATAGTTATATACCTTAAAAAGTTCACACAGAAATCTTCATCCGTTCTTGGTCAAGCCCTCGACCGATTAGTAACAGTCAGCTACATGCATTACTGCACTTCCACCTCTGCCCTATCTACCTTGTACTCTTCAAGGGGTCTTACTTCCTAAGAATGGGATATCTCATCTTGAGGGGGGCTTCACGCTTAGATGCCTTCAGCGTTTATCCCTTCCGGACTTGGCTACTCTGCCATGGCATTGGTATGCCAACAGATACACCAGTGGTCCGTCCATCCCGGTCCTCTCGTACTAAGGACAGCTCCTCTCAAATATCCTACGCCCGCGCCGGATAGGGACCGAACTGTCTCACGACGTTCTGAACCCAGCTCGCGTACCGCTTTAATGGGCGAACAGCCCAACCCTTGGGACCTGCTACAGCCCCAGGATGCGATGAGCCGACATCGAGGTGCCAAACCACTCCGTCGATGTGAACTCTTGGGAGTGATAAGCCTGTTATCCCCAGGGTAGCTTTTATCCGTTGAGCGATGGCAATCCCACTTTATACCACCGGATCACTAAGTCCTAGTTTCCTACCTGCTCCACCCGTCGGTGTCGCAGTCAAGCTCCCTTCTGCCTTTGCACTCTACAAATGGTTTCCGACCATTCTGAGGGAACCTTTGAGCGCCTCCGATACCCTTTCGGAGGCGACCGCCCCAGTCAAACTCCCCGCCTGGCATTGTCCCACCGCCGGATCACGGCGGCTGGTTAGAAATCCAATACTGCAAGGGTGGTATCCCAACAGTGGCTCCATTGAAACTGGCGTTCCAACTTCTAAGCCTCCCACCTATCCTGTACATGCAGTACCGAATCCCAGTACCAAACTGGAGTAAAGCTCCATGGGGTCTTTCCGTCCTGGCGCGGGTAACCAGCATCTTCACTGGTACTTCAATTTCACCGGGTGCATTGTCGAGACAGTGCTCAAATCATTACGCCTTTCGTGCGGGTCGGAACTTACCCGACAAGGAATTTCGCTACCTTAGGACCGTTATAGTTACGGCCGCCGTTTACTGGGGCTTAAATTCAAAGCTTCGCTTGCGCTAACCTCTCCTCTTAACCTTCCAGCACCGGGCAGGCGTCAGCCCATATACCTCACCTTTCGGTTTTGCATAGACCTGTGTTTTTGCTAAACAGTTGCTTGAGCCTATTCTCTGCGGCCCATCAAAGATGGGCACCCCTTCTCCCGAAGTTACGGGGTCATTTTGCCGAGTTCCTTAACAATGCTTCTCCCGTCGGCCTTAGGATTCTCTCCTCATCCACCTGTGTCGGTTTACGGTACGGGTACAGTATAAACAATAGCGGCTTTTCTTGGTACATGGCTCACATGCTTCGCTACTTTAGTTCGCTCCACATCACGTCTTCGGATTGCTAAGCGGATTTGCCAACTTAACTCCTACCTCGCTTGTACCGGTCTTTCCATTCCCGGCTCATGCTTTCCACATACGTCCCCACAGTTCTGTTATACTGCAGTACAGGAATATCAACCTGTTGTCCATCGACTACGTCTTTCGACCTCGCCTTAGGTCCCGACTTCCCCAGAGCAGATCAGCTTTACTCTGGAAACCTTGGATATTCGGCCGGAAGGATTCTCACCTTCCTCTCGCTACTCATTCCGGCATTCTCTCTTCCTGACACTCCACAGCTCCTTTCGGTACTGCTTCGTCGCGTCAGCAATGCTCCTCTACCGATGTATAAATACATCCCACGGCTTCGGTGTCATGTTTTAGCCCCGGACATTTTCGGCGCAGGACCTCTCGACTAGTGAGCTGTTACGCACTCTTTGAATGAATGGCTGCTTCTGAGCCAACATCCTAGTTGTCTTCGAAATCCCACATCCTTTTCCACTTAACATGCACTTTGGGACCTTAGCCGGTGGTCTGGGCTCTTTCCCTTTTGACTATCCAACTTATCTCGTATAGTCTGACTCCCATGAATCATCTGACTGGCATTCGGAGTTTGATATTCTTCGGTAAGCTTTGACGCCCCCTAGGAAATTCAGTGCTCTACCTCCAGCAGACTCTCATGAGGCTAGCCCTAAAGCTATTTCGAGGAGAACCAGCTATCTCCGGGTTCGATTGGAATTTCTCCCCTACCCACACCTCATCGCCACCCTTTTCAACGGATGTGCGTTCGGTCCTCCATTGCCTTTTACGGCAACTTCAACCTGGACATGGGTAGATCACCCGGTTTCGGGTCTACTCCATCTGACTTAATCGCCCTATTAAGACTTGGTTTCCCTTCGGCTCCAGACCTTCAGTCCTTAACCTTGCCAG
Source organism: Roseburia sp. 499 (assembly GCF_001940225.2). Lineage (NCBI taxonomy): Bacteria > Bacillati > Bacillota > Clostridia > Lachnospirales > Lachnospiraceae > Roseburia > Roseburia sp. 499. The sequence continues at coordinate 3,219,046 of NZ_CP135164.1, read as the reverse complement.
ATGACGTAACTCGCCGGACCGTTCTACAAAAAGTACGCGGTTCACCACATAAGGATGTTCCACAGCTTGTAAACACAGGGTTTCAGGTTCTCTTTCACTCCCCTCCCGGGGTTCTTTTCACCTTTCCTTCACAGTACTATGCGCTATCGGTCACTAAGGAGTATTTAGCCTTACGGGGTGGTCCCCGCTCATTCCATCAAGGTTTCTCGTGTCTCGATGTACTCTGGATACCGCCATGTCAACTTATTTTTCGCTTACGGGGCTTTCACCCTCTCTGGCTGGCTTTCCCAAAACCATTCTGCTAAACTCGTTGAATCAATTATGCGGTCCGAACCCCGGAATGCACGCATTCCGGTTTGGGCTCTTTCGCGTTCGCTCGCCGCTACTTACGAAATCGATGTTTCTTTCTCTTCCTCCGGCTACTTAGATGTTTCAGTTCACCGGGTTCCCTTCCATACGTTATGGATTGGCGTATGGATGACTGGAGTCTCTCCAGCCGGGTTTCCCCATTCAGATATCTCCGGGTCATAGGATATTTGCTCCTCTCCGAAGCTTTTCGCAGCTTATCACGTCTTTCATCGGCTCTTAGTGCCAAGGCATCCACCCTGCGCTCTTATTTGCTTGACCTCTTTTACGCGCTGACATAGCGTTGTCATCGCGGGTCCGCATCTTTCGATGCTCGTATCTTTGATACTTGTTATTCTCGGATGTTTGATGTCTTGAATCTTATCATCAATTTTTCTATGTGAACTTTTCAAGGTACATTTCTGACTGAACTTTATCAGTCATTAGAAAACTCAAATCTCTTTGAACCCTCTAATCACTGGTAAAACCAGCTATCTTAACAGCACTTCCCTGCTGATTCAGGTTGGCTTCCGTAAAAGCCCGTTCTATATTAAAAGCTTTTCAGCTTATTTTCTTTTTAATCTGGCAGCCACCTGCTCTCCCATGCCGTCTCCAGCATAGTACCATCGGCCGCTTAGGTCTTAACCATCGTGTTCGGGATGGGAACGGGTGTGTCCCCTAAGCGCATCACCACCAGAAATTCCTGTCATTAAGTTTTTATAAGGAAGTTCGATTCACTAAATTCGACCTTCGCCTTAGGCTCGTTCTCATTAAGTTCCTTCGAACTAAGTTCGCACTAACTTCATCCTTCGCTTCTGCTCGGATTCACCAAGTGCTCTACTTAATAACTCAACAGTGAAACAACTTCTACTCGATTTTCCTTAGAAAGGAGGTGATCCAGCCGCACCTTCCGATACGGCTACCTTGTTACGACTTCACCCCAGTTATCGAACCTGCCTTCGGCAGCTCCCTCCTTGCGGTTGGGTCACTGACTTCGGGCATTTCCAACTCCCATGGTGTGACGGGCGGTGTGTACAAGACCCGGGAACGTATTCACCGCGACATTCTGATTCGCGATTACTAGCGATTCCAGCTTCATGTAGTCGAGTTGCAGACTACAATCCGAACTGAGACGTTATTTTTGGGATTTGCTCCACCTCACGGCTTCGCTTCCCTTTGTTTACGCCATTGTAGCACGTGTGTAGCCCAAGTCATAAGGGGCATGATGATTTGACGTCATCCCCACCTTCCTCCAGGTTATCCCTGGCAGTCTCTCTAGAGTGCCCGGCCGAACCGCTGGCTACTAAAGATAAGGGTTGCGCTCGTTGCGGGACTTAACCCAACATCTCACGACACGAGCTGACGACAACCATGCACCACCTGTCACCAATGCTCCGAAGAGATAGTACATTACATACTAGGTCATTGGGATGTCAAGACTTGGTAAGGTTCTTCGCGTTGCTTCGAATTAAACCACATGCTCCACCGCTTGTGCGGGTCCCCGTCAATTCCTTTGAGTTTCATTCTTGCGAACGTACTCCCCAGGTGGAATACTTACTGCGTTTGCTGCGGCACCGAAGAGCTTTGCTCCCCGACACCTAGTATTCATCGTTTACGGCGTGGACTACCAGGGTATCTAATCCTGTTTGCTCCCCACGCTTTCGAGCCTCAGCGTCAGTAATCGTCCAGCAAGCCGCCTTCGCCACTGGTGTTCCTCCTAATATCTACGCATTTCACCGCTACACTAGGAATTCCGCTTGCCTCTCCGACACTCCAGCCGAACAGTTTCCAATGCAGTCCCAAGGTTGAGCCCTGGGTTTTCACATCAGACTTGCCCTGCCGCCTACGCTCCCTTTACACCCAGTAAATCCGGATAACGCTTGCTCCATACGTATTACCGCGGCTGCTGGCACGTATTTAGCCGGAGCTTCTTAGTCAGGTACCGTCATTTTCTTCCCTGCTGATAGAGCTTTACATACCGAAATACTTCTTCGCTCACGCGGCGTCGCTGCATCAGGCTTTCGCCCATTGTGCAATATTCCCCACTGCTGCCTCCCGTAGGAGTTTGGGCCGTGTCTCAGTCCCAATGTGGCCGGTCACCCTCTCAGGTCGGCTACTGATCGTCGCCTTGGTGGGCCGTTACCTCACCAACTAGCTAATCAGACGCGGGTCCATCTCACACCACCGGAGTTTTTCACACTGCTTCATGCGAAGCTGTGCGCTTATGCGGTATTAGCAGCCGTTTCCAGCTGTTGTCCCCCTGTGTGAGGCAGGTTACCCACGCGTTACTCACCCGTCCGCCACTCAGTCACAGAACAATCAATTCCGAAGAAAATCAAGTTAAGTGCTTCGTTCGACTTGCATGTGTTAAGCACGCCGCCAGCGTTCATCCTGAGCCAGGATCAAACTCTCTAAAAAAAGTTTTTCCTAACCAGAATTGTTTCTGGCTTTTACTGTTTTAAGGTCGCATCTTTTGGATGCTGTCCTGCAAAAAATTCTGTCACTCTTTGCTGACTCTTTCGCCTTCTAAAAGGCGAAAACTCTTAGAATCTTTCAAGGTTGTTTCACTGTTCAGTTATCAATGTTGTTTGTTTTGTTGTCTCAAGCGACAACTTCTACATCTTATCACAGTCATCTGCTCTTGTCAACAACTTTTTTATTTTTTCTAAAATATTTTTTAGAAGTTTGCCGCCGTTTTTAGCGGCGTTGATTATAATATCACGTGTTGTTTCTCTTGTCAACAACTTTTTTGGAATTTTTATTTATTCATTCCTAGTGATAGAAAAAGCTTTCAAAATAAAATTATTTTGAAAGCTCTAACGGAGAAAGAGGGATTCGAACCCTCGCGCCGGTCACCCGACCTATACCCTTAGCAGGGGCACCTCTTCGGCCTCTTGAGTATTTCTCCGAACAAGACATTTTCTAATATAAAATTGTCTCTTGCGTCGTGACGCATACTATATATTACTAAAAGTCATAGCTTTTGTCAACGGTATTTTTCAATCTTTTTACAAGTTTTTTATTTCTTTCCTATTTATGTATGTTTCTTCTATATTATATTATACGCAATACCTGCAATTACGTTATAGGGAGGCATATTCTTTTATTGCAGTTTCATAAAGGTTATTTCCTTCACTGTCCACTACCACGATAACCGGAAAATCTTCCACTTCCAATTTCAAAATTGCTTCTGCACCTAAATCTCCATAGCAAACCAATTCTGATTTTTTGATACATTTAGAAAGAAGTGCTCCTGCACCACCTACTGCCGCAAAGTAAACTGCCTTATTGCGAACAACTGCATCTATCACTTCCTGGGTTCTTTTTCCTTTTCCAATCATTGCCTTCTGCCCCAGGTCTAAAAGTCTTGGAGCATATTTGTCCATACGGCTTGCTGTAGTTGGTCCTGCGGAACCGATAGGTCTTCCTTCTCTTGCCGGAGATGGTCCCATATAATAGATTGTTGCATCTTTAATAGGAAAAGGAAGTTCTTCTCCCTTATCCAATACTTCCATTAATCTTTTATGCGCTGCATCTCTTGCTACATAGATTGTTCCATTAATATATACATAATCTCCCGATTTTAAATCCTTTGTTACTTCTTCTGTAATAGGTGTTGTAATGTGTTTATCCATAATGCCCTCCTTATACTTCTCGAACCACATGACGGTTTACATGACAACAAATATTGATTGCTACCGGAAGTCCCGCGATGTGTGTAGGATAAGTATTGATGTTTACTGCCAAAGCCGTAGTGGTTCCTCCTAACCCTCCCGGTCCGATACCAAGGCTATTAATCTTTTGCAACATTTCTTCTTCTAAGTCTTTTACATATGGTATATTCGAGTGTTCATTTACGGGTCTAGTTAATGCTTTTTTTGCCAAGAGTGCTGATTTTTCAAATGTTCCACCCACGCCCACTCCGACTACCATTGGCGGGCAGGCATTTGGACCTGCATCTTTTACTGCTGTAAGAATTGCATTTTTGACACCTTCAATTCCATCTGCCGGCTTTAACATAAAAACGCGGCTCATGTTCTCACTTCCAAATCCTTTTGGAGCCAACGTAATTTTCACTTTATCCCCCGGCACCATTTCATAATGAATAACTGCGGGCGTATTGTCCTTAGTATTTTCCCGAATAATAGGATCTCCCACTACGGATTTACGAAGATATCCTTCTGTATACCCCTGACGAACCCCTTCGTTAATGGCATCTTCTAACACTGCTCCTTCAAAGTGAACGTCCTGTCCGATTTCTATAAAAATGACTGCCATTCCGGTATCCTGACAAATTGGAATCATTTCCTTATCTGCAATTTCAAGATTTTCCTGAAGCTGATTTAAAATCTTTTTTCCTAACGATGCTTTTTCTGTATCGACTGCTTTTTTTAATGCCTCGTCCATATCTTTGGAAAGATAATGATTTGCTTCGATACACATTTCTTTTATGTTCTTTGTAATATCTGAAGTGGAAACTGTACGAATCATGATTTTTCTCCTTCTCTGTTAAAACAAATGTCTTTCTTTATTATAAAGTTCTTTTCAAAAACGGTCAATCGGTATAAAATATATTTTACTATTGAGTATGACGCAACGTCATAGTGTATAATCCAATTATCAAAAGAAAAGGAGTACACTAAAATGAATTCAATTGTTGTAAAAGCTATTCGCTCTGACAAAATTTATAAAAAAATTATGGAGGCGCCAATCGAAAAAAAGGATGATATCTACCGCTATGAATTAATGCAACCTTTTGAGAAGAAATGGGCTGTGTATCACTGCCCATTGAAAGCAAAACAGCCAAATGGATATGATGTGGTTATGGCAAGCGGAATGTTGGGTTATCTGCCACCTCAAAAAATAGATGCTTCTTCTAAAGAATCCATAACACTTCTTGGCAATGATGACTTTTGGAATCGCTGTCAAAATTCTATTGAAAAGTCTTTCGATTGCTTTTTAGAAGCAGGTTTTGATTTGCCTATAAAGGAATATTTATTTACAATTGTACTAGCTGACCCTAAAAGCCCTTATTCCATTATGAGTAATAATTACAGTGGTGACGGCGGAATCCCGGGGTATATTTTTGGTTCTCTTGTTCCTTCTGAATATACCATGTACCGTTTACCTGCTGCATTAGCTCATGAAACCAATCATAATGTCCGTTTTCAATTTGAAAAATGGACAAATGATATTACACTTGGTGCTTATATGATATCAGAAGGATTAGCCGAAAATTTTGCAACCTCTATTTACGGAGAAGAAATGTTAGGACCATGGGTCGCAAAAACAGATGAACAGACCTTGAATGAATACATAAAACCACTTATGAAAGATGCACTGAACGCTCAGGGTTTTGAAAATATCTCCGCTTATATGTATGGAGACGAACTGGCTAAAATGCAAAATTTCTTTCCGGTAGGTCTTCCTTATTGCGCAGGATATGCTTGCGGCTATTACTTAATTAAGTACTATTTGAAAAAAACCGGAAAATCTATTGTCGAGGCAACCCTTACTTCATCACAAGAGATTTTAAATGAAACAGAGGAATTTTGGAATGAAGAAACAATATACAGTGAATGAACTTGCAGTAATTTCAGGAGTAAGTGTACGAACCCTCCACTACTATGACCAAATCGGATTGCTGCATCCAATGCGTATTGCAGAAAACGGATATCGAATATATGGTTCAAAAGAAGTGGATCAACTTCAACAAATACTTTTTTATCGCGAATTGAAAGTGCCTCTTAAGAAAATTAAAGCTATCATGAGCACACCTGACTATGATAAAGAGAAGGAACTTGAGACTCAGTTAGAAAAACTATTACAGCAGAAAGAGCAGATAGAGCTTTTGATTAACAATGTAAGAAAAACTATCCGTACCCTAAAAGGTGAAACTGTTATGAGCGATATAGAAAAATTTGAAGGTTTTAAACAGAAACTGATTGATGATAATGAAAAAACTTACGGAAAAGAAATCCGTAAAAAATATGGTGATACGCTTATTGATGCTTCTAACGCTAAATTAAAGAATATGGATCAGCAACAGTGGCAAACTACACAGGAATTGAGTGAACTGATTAATGAAACATTAAAAGAAGCTTTTGAACAGGGAGACCCTGCCAGTGAGTTAGCACAAAAAGCTTGTGACTTGCATCGGCAATGGCTCTGTATGTTCTGGAAAGAAGGAACATATTCCAAGGAAGCACACAAGGCTCTTGCAGAAGGATATGCTGCAGATGAGAGATTTACTGCTTATTATGATAAAATCGCACCGGGATGTACGAAATTTTTCCGAGATGCCATTCACATTTATTGTGAGTGATACGAAAGAGGAATACCCCGGCTATTTGCCAAGGTATTCCTCTGCTACTTTTACTGCCTGATATTCTGAGAAGTTAAAGGTTCTAATATTCAAATCCGTATTTTCTTCTATTTCCTTCAGATATCCTTCAACATACCGCCCATTATTGTAGTCAGACTCAAAATCAACTTCTGCAAGTGCCGGAGCTGCATCCAAAGACAGATTGCATAGATAAGAAACATCTTCGTATTCTAACTGGTCTCCCATCTGGGAAATATTATATCTGGCAATCCAGTAATCAAAGTGACTGAAGGAAAGCACCAAATAGAATACTGTCACCACTGCCATCCCAAATCGAAACATAGGAAAATTTTTCTTCCAGATACTCCACATAACGCCTGCCAACAAGACTACTAAAAGTGCCAAAAACCAAAGTACCAGCATTCTTAAAAAAGTCAGATGATAACAGGAAATATATAGAATCATCCGATAAACACTAGAAGCTATCATAACATAAGTGCAACCTGAAAATACCATTAGTATCGTTTTTAACCAACGATTCATTTCAAACAGAGACATACAGCAAAGCACCAATATTAGATTAAAAATGCATAAAAACAACAACTGAAAAAATCCCTGATGTGCATACTCTGCATAAGTATAGCCCTCTGGCAGCATCATTCCGCCACTAAAAAGAAATACAACCTGGATGATACTGAATATCAAATATATTATTGTTATCATTACGGTAAACGTAATTGCTATGATAGGATTTTTCTTCTCCCTTTCTTTCTGGTAATCCGGCATATTATTCAAGGTCAGTGCAGATAGGAAGGTATAGATTCCAAAGAATCCAAGCAACATTAATACTACAACCAAAACTATATTTGGCGAAATCACTATATTTTCCCACAGAACTTGAAAAGCACTTCCTATATAATCGGAAAAAATAGCATCGGCACTATTCAATAGTACAACGACAAAAATTAACATAGGAAATCCAATCAAAACGCCTGTAACAATATATTTCGTATTTGTATTTTTTTGCTCTGTTACCCGCTTTCTTCGGATATATTTTCCCAGATTGGAAAATGGCGCCGCTATCTCCGGTATCATGGAAAAATATAGAAATAGTACGTTGCCGATATACCTTCCCATATTCCACTCGTTTTTCGAATAAACTTGCTGCACCATGAAAACAGTGATTAACAGTAGGATTCCCACCGTATTAAAAAATATGGTAAACAAGTTTGTGGTGAGCATAGTACTGATTCCAAGCAAAACAATTGGTACTATATAATATAAATTTTCTGTTTTCCATAGAATCCCTGATTTTTTTAAGAATAATCCACAAATAATCAATGTCCCAACTGTGATAAGTGGAAAAGTCAGACTTGCATAATTTTTATAAAATGCCACTGTAAAACCAACACTATAAATTAGTGCAGCTATCAGAAAAAATCCTGTATTATGTTCCAGTACTGCATTTTCCGGTCTATACCTCTGTTCCATTGTCTCAAACAGTGGTTTCATTTGATTATTTTTCTGCTCCATTGTCTCCATCGTCATCCCTCCATTCCAGAATATCTCCCGGCTGGCATTCCAATGCTTTGCATATTTTATTCAGAGTATCTACTTTAATGGCCTTTGCCTTTCCATTTTTTAGGATAGAAATATTTGCCATGGTAATTCCTACTCTCTCTGATAATTCCGTCACACTCATTTTACGCTTTGCCAACATGACATCAATATTTACGATAATTGCCATTCTCTTCACCTCTTTTTACTTCTATATGGTAAGCTCATTTTCCTGCTGAATCTCTGCCGCTTTTCGCACTAAATGAGAAAGTGCTGCTGCCGCTACCGTTACTGCAACTCCGATAAAAACTACAATCAGAGATATCAGAAAAACTCCCGGATGATTCATATTAATTACCATAAATACAACATTAGCTGCAAAAAAATATAAACTGTCCAATGCTGCCAATATAGAAATATTTTTCAGGTACTCTGCATTTTCCATGGAAAAAGAATTATCTTTTCCAATCTCAGTGGAAATCTTCCATCCAAAATATAGTCCCCAGTAGCACGGGATTGCTGAAACCAAAACAACAGCTAGCCAGGGGAAATACCATAATGTATATTCCGGCCTAGCATCTGCTAAATCTCTTCCCAATATAGGAATGATATATAAATAGATAAGCGCTCCGCAAATTGCCATTCCTCCAATAATTGCTTTTAACCATTTACTTAAACTTTTCTGGCTCATAAAATGCCTCCCTTGTTTTTCCTTATTTATCCATAGCATACTACTGAAAATACAAAAAGTCAACATATATTTATTGTTTTACAATAAATATATGTTGACTTACATTCTATATTGATTTTATAATTCAATTATTTGACACGGTTGAAAGAAATCTACTTCTGAACTGTCGTGGGTAATATAAATGGTAGTTGTATTAAAAATATGATTTTTCATAAATTCCATTGTTATCTGCTTTTGTTCTTCATCAAGACCTTTAAATGGCTCATCCAAAAACAAAATATCGTGTTCTGCAAGAAGTGCCCTGCAGATAGCCACACGTCGCTTCATTCCACCAGAAAATTCGCTGACTCTCTGGTCTTGCGGTGCATTTATTCCTATAGCAGAAAGCGCCTTTTGTATGATTTCTTTATCTAAATTTGGATTACATAATTTTATATTTGATATGGCATTTAAATTTTCACAAAGACGATCTTCTTGGAAAACTGCACTTTTTCTCTGACCAGAGATACCAATAATCTCTCCACTGTCATAGTTTTCCAATCCCATAAGAATTCGAAGGAGTGTTGTCTTCCCCCTTCCAGAAGGCGCCATAATAATGGTCATTCTTCCCTGTGGAAAAATAGCATTGAAATGATTTAGTATCAAGTTTCCATCATATTCTTTTGTTAAATTTCTAACGACAATATCATTCATAAAATTTCCTACATCTTTTCAAGTTTTATCTGTATCTTTTTCAACAAAAGCAAAAATACTTTTTCAAATACCGTGCTGACAATAATAATCACTAATGTCCATGACAAAAGATCCGGAGTTGCCAGATATACTTTTGCCTGCTGAAGCTTTTCTCCAACAGAACCATTTGGCATTCCAATGACCTCGGCAGCAATACCAGACTTCCAGCAAAGACCTAATGCAATCTCACATCCGGCTGTAAAAAATGGAAAAATCTGTGGAATATACAGGTATCGCATTTTTCTGGAAATGGGAAGTTCAAAGACCTTTGCAAATTCTCTGCTTTCTACAGTGATACAATTAATTCCTTTAAAAGTATTCGTATACATTACCGGCAAAACCATTAAAAAGGATATCAAAACGGAAAGATTCTTGGATGAGAACCATATCAAAGCAAGAATAATAAAGGAAGCAACCGGTATCGTTTTTATGGTCAACATAAGTGGTGTTATCAGCTCACAAATATGTTTAAATCTTGCTGAAAGAACGGCAAGCACCCCGCCCACAAGAGTGCCGAGTAGAAATCCAGAGCATATCCGAGTGGTGGAAAATGCTATGGAAGTCCAAAAATCTGCAGTAGGAACAAGCTCGCACAGTCTTAGAAATACACGAATTGGTGAAACGAGTAATATATCATATCCCACAGCAAGACTCGCTAACTGCCATATTATAAGCCAAAATATAATAGCCCAGGGTTTTACTGATTTCATACATCTACCTAATTACTAAAATAAAATTCATCATCAGGAAGCTGCCCGCCTACGGAAGCACTGTTCTGTTCAAAAAGAACATTTAAGTATCCGGAAAGCTTTTCTTTCATTTCTTCACCAGCAATAAAGGTTATATTGCAGGCAGGAATGGCTTTTTGCGCTACCTCAGTAGTTACAATACCATAACTGCCGATAAGCTCAGCAGCTTCATCTATGTTTGTATTAACATATTCTACGGATTCCTCGTAGTGCTTAAGAAATGTACTTACGGCATCCGGATTTTCTTCAATAAATGCCTTGCGCGCAACAACAACACCTGTTATAAGTGCAGAACCTTCTTCGTCATCTGCGGAAAGTTTTTCCCACTCGCTGGTCAGGTCAAGCGCTACTCTTATGGTATCACTTTTTGTCATAGCTGTTGTTACAAAAGGCTGCGGAAGCATAGCAATTCCATTTTCATCTGCCATCAGAGCAGAAAGGCATTCTGCATGCTCACTTTTATATTCTATCGTAACATCTGTATTTGGGTCAATTCCATTTTGGGTCAAAATATAATTTAATGCATATTCCGGAGTAGATCCCTTACCGCTTGCGTATATGGTCTTTCCTCTTAAATCTTCCACTGAATTGATAGTTTCTCCATTTTCAACAATATACAAAACACCAAGCGTATTTATTGCAAGTACACAAACCTCACCTTCCGTATTATTATAAAGGACAGATGCAAGATTTGCCGGAACAGCTGCAATATCTATCTTCCCCTGTACAATTAAAGGTGTAATCTCATCAGCAGATGCTGCAATTGTAAAATTATAATTATTATCTGTTATTTTGTCTGACTCTGCCTGGGACATAAAGTAGACCATGCCCATACCTGTCGGTCCATTTAATGCTGCAATATTTACATCTACCGGATTTGCTGTAGTGGTTTTCTCCTCTTGCGAAGTACTCTCTTTTGTATCTTCTTTCTTGGAAGTGTCTTCTTTTGATGTATTTCCTGTACAGCCGATAAGAAGTGCAGATACCATTGATAACGTCAATATAATCGATAAAAATTTTTTCATACTACATTTCCTTTCTTTATTAAATATTTTTATCTTTTTCAATTACTTCTTTTCCAAGAAGCTTTTTTCTTGTTCGACTTTATTATATAAAAATAAATGTCTACCGTCTACAAATAAAATTTCAAAAAATTGGGCTGTCTATTACAACAGCCCAATTTTCTCATCTACTTGCTAAATCGCAAATAATCTCTATGCATTTCTCATAACCAATATCACTGCTATTAAGGCAGATACTATAATTACCAGCTTCACCCCATCGCTGTTCGGTATAATATTCATAATGCACCCGACGTTTTTTGTTGGTTTCTTTCATTAATTTGTGTGCTTCTGCTTCGGAAAGATTATGCAGTTCCATAATTCTGGCTGTTTTTTCTTTATCATTTCCGCAAACAAAAATATTCAGGACATCTGTTCTATCTCTTAAGATAAAATCTGCACATCTTCCTACAATGACACATGGTCCCTTTTCTACAGATTCTAAAATTACTTCCCGCTGCATGGAATCCATATAATCTTCCAAAGACGCCCCGGCACTGTTTCTTCCAACAAAGCTATAAGCAAAATGATTTTTAATAGGTGCGCCTTCTCCTACCTTTTCAATATATTTCTGAGAAAGTCCTGTTTTCTCTGCCACCTTTACCAGAATTTCTTTGTCGTAATAATCCATACCCAGACGTTCTGCGATTTTTTCGCCTAAATATCTTCCGCCGCTACCAAACTCTCTACTAATTGTAATAATTCTTTTACTCATATTTATCCCTCCAATACTTCAATTTTATTTTTGCGAATTCTTCTCATAAAGAAATATGCAATAATAACTGTTACAATTTCTGCAATTGGGAATGTACTCCATACAATCCAAATCATGTCCATGGAATTCTGTTTTACAATTTGCGCAAATCCCCATGCTACTGGGATAACAAATAAAAACTGTCGACATACAGAGAGAACCAGTGATTCTATTCCACTATCCAGCGCCTGGAAAATTCCCTGATATGCAATATTGGCTCCGGCAAATATGAAACTGATGGAAATTACATGCATTGCGCTGATACAAAGTTCTTGTGTCTCTCCGGATAATCCAAACACTGCTGCAAATGGATTTGCAAATATTTCAATGATTGCCAGTCCAATACACATAATCACAAGAGTATACATCATACCATACTTAATTCCAGCTGAAACACGAGACTTGCTCTGCATTCCATGATTGAATGAAACAATGGGTGTAATGGCATCTCTCAAACCAAATGCCGCAAACAGAATAAACTGCTGAATCTTATAATATAATCCATAAGCAGTTACTGCTGCTTCTGAGATACCACCCAGTATAATATTAAGTCCGTATGTCATAACAGACATCAACGCCTGTGCAATAATAGCAGGAAGTCCAATGGAATAAATTCCCTTAATAACTTTTCTATCTGGCTTCATATATTTTATACCATTGGTTATTTCTTTGTTATATTTCAAATGGAAAATCAATCCCAGTAACATGGAAATAATCTGTCCGATTACGGTAGCATATGCTGCACCTTTTACACCAAATTCCGGTACTCCAAAATATCCATAAATAAAAATTGGATCTAAAATCATATTTGCCACTGCTCCACCAATCTGTGCGGTAGTAGAAAGATAAGAACGTCCTGTTGCCTGTAATAATTTCTCAAATATAGAGAAAAATACAATACCAAAAGAAATAATACAACAAATAGACAAATATTCTACAGCCATATCTTTAATTAATGGATTCTTGGTCTGGGTATTGATATATGCCTTTACTCCAAATACTCCGAATAGCAAGAATACAATATAGATAATAAATGCTAAAAAGATTGCATTTCCGGCCACTTTACTTGCTTTTTCCTTATTACCTTGTCCAAGACTTTTTGCTAAAAGTGCATTAGTTCCTACTCCAGTTCCGATTCCAATAGCAACCATCAGCATCTGCACCGGAAATGCCAGTGTCAATGCATTCAGTGCTGCCTCTCCATTCGTCTGCATGTTAGATACAAAGGCACTGTCTACAATATTATAAACTGCCTGTAGTACCATAGATAAAATCATAGGAATTCCCATGGATAACATCAGTTTGTTTACCGGGACTGTTCCCATTCTACTCATTGAGTCTTCTTTTTTCACTTTTTATTGACCTCCTCTTTGTTTAACTCATGAACAGCTAGCTCATAAGCAGACCACAGATTGCTTACGCAATCTGTGGTTCGCGTTGCTCGTCATATGTTCAAAAAGTGTCTTGTCTACAAGTAGCCAGTCACTTTTTTCCATCTGACTCTGCTTATTCGCGCAAAAAAAGCGCAAATCCATATCTGGATTTACGCTCTTCGCCACTCGACGCCATTATTTTATCAAATTATTTTTGAAAAAGTCAAGATTTTTTTATTAGTTGCAAAATTTCATCCTTCTCTGGCATCACTCTGAGTGCACCCTTTCTGGTTGTGATGATTGATGCAGCTGCATTTGCAAACCGCAACATTTCATAAACACTTTTTTCCGTTCTGCTTTTGATTCCATTTTCTAAGACATCATTTAATAAACATGCACAGAATGTATCGCCTGCACCAGTAGTTTCAATAGTATCATCTCTTAGAAATGGTTCTGCCTCTGTTACCTTTCCATCATAAAAAGCTTTACTTCCTTTTCGGCCCATTGTTGCACAAACAAATGGTATCTGATATTTATCTATTAGCTTTTTCACACCTTTATCAATATCTTTTTCATCCGTCAAAAATAGAATTTCATCATCTGAAATTTTCAACACATCACACATGCTGATTCCATATAATATCTTTTCTTTTGCTTTTTTCATATCGCTCCACAATGGTTTCCGCAAATTAGGGTCAAACGAAATGAGCGCCCCATTTTGTTTTGCTGTTTCAATCGCATATTTTGTAGCAGCTTCACATAGTTCATCTGTCATAGAAAGACTTCCAAAATGGAAAATCCGGGTTTCTTTCAAAATCTTTTCATCTACCTCTTCTTTTTTCAGCATCATATCAGCTCCAGGATTTCGATAAAAAGAAAAACTTCTGTCTCCATCTATGGCTGTCTGGACAAATGCCAGTGTAGTCGGTATCTGTTTATCATAACAAAGCCCCTGAACATCAATTCCCTGTTCTTTCACTGCGGACACTAATGTATGACCAAAAGAATCATCTCCAACTTTTCCAATAAATGCTGTCTTTTTTCCAAGCTTTTGAAGCATTGCAAGTACATTGCATGGTGCTCCTCCTGGATTTGCCTCAAACATCTTATTTCCCTGATTACTGCTTCCATTTTCAGTAAAATCAACTAATAATTCACCTAAAGCTACAACGTCCATCTTTTTCTTTCATCTTCCTCCCGCTGTGTACTGATTGCAGTCGTCGCAACCTGCTGTCCATCATTTATCAATATTTCTATCTATTCGCTTCTCTTCAAAATATTTTTTTAACTTGCCAAAGGATTCCTCGTGTCCTTTGGCTTTCATTGCTGGGAATGCCTTTATCAAACGACGTTCACCAATATTACGTTTTTCCAAGGCTTCCTTATATTTTGCCTGAAGCTGAAGAAATTCTTCTCTTCGCTCTTGCTTCCGTTCTGCCCTCTTTTCTTCATGCGTTGCCCTTACATGTTCAATGTTTTCGCTCCATTCCTCGCTTTTTTCTATGACAGTGGTAACACCTTCATAGATATTTTCCCCGATTTCATCTGAAACCACCTTAAGTTTTACAGCAAGCTCATCTAACATCTTAAGATGTGCATTGAACTTAAGTATCGTACTTACAGTAATTATCAAGTCTACTGCAAAGGCAATACATAATATCACTAAAATTATCGTTCCCGGAAGTTTTGGAACTATTTTTATCACTTTGTAAATGCTAGGATGTATCACATCCATAATTAAGGTACATGCAATTCCCCACAGAATGGAGAATTTCAAACACACATATCCACAAATGTTGAAATGTTCATTGGAATAATCCCACCATTGGTTGTGGAACAGTTTTTCTAACAAAAATCCTGTAATAAATTCAATTATACTGGTTAATAGAAAAGATCCCGCAAACAGGATAAGAAAATTTTCCTTTAACGGAGTTAACACCACAATTACCACTAATACGCCACAGCCATAAACCGGACACACCGGTCCATTTAGAAATCCACGATTCACAAATTTTCCAGTGTCTAAGGCTGCATAAGCCACTTCTGTACACCATCCTAAAAATGCGTAAATTACAAATATCCAAGCTACTTCATAAAATGATACCGGCATATTTTTCCTCTTTTCTATCGTTAGTTTTTATTTTCTTCATTATAACAAGAGTAACCTGCATTTTCCAGTACATGATTTTAGTTTATTTTGAAAATCGCTCTGATTTTCTCAAATGCCCTTTTGACATATGATATACTTCATCCGCTTCCTCCATGACTTCCAAATCATGAGTAACAATAATTACACATCGATTTTCTTCATGTGCAAGATTTTTTAGTAATTCAACTACACCTCGGGTATTTTCCTCATCCAGATTTCCGGTGGGTTCGTCAGCAAGAATCAGTTTTCTGTCCATTGCTAAGGATCTTGCTATTGCTACACGCTGTCTCTCTCCTCCGCTGATTCGATCCGGAAATTTATGTAATAATTCTTCCGGTACAAATGCTTTTTTGGCTAAAACTTTTGATGTTTCAAAAGCCTCTTCTTTTCCCACTTTACACAGTTCCATAGGATACATAATATTTTCCTGAACTGTCAAAAGTGGAAATAACATAAAGTCCTGAAAAATCATAGACGCACAAGTTCTTCTATATTCTTCCGGATTAATATCTTTTGTGGATTTTCCTTCAAAAAAGACATCCCCCTCAGTTGGAAGAGACAATCCCGCCATCAATGAAACCATTGTACTCTTACCACTTCCTGATTTTCCGATAATAGCATACACCTTTCCCTGTTCAAAACTACAATTTATATTATAAAGTACCTGCTTTTTTTCCTTGGTATCTTCATAAGAAAAACATATATCCTTTAACTCTAAAATTGCCATAACCTATTCTCCTTCCTGCATCGCTTTCGATAACCTCTTCCTTAGTATCTTTCCTATCGAAAAAATACTTCCCACTGACCATAACACCAATAACAGTAATGACAAAAGAAGTCCTGTCAAATCTATTCTTCTAAATATGATACTCCATACGAGAATGCCTGATACGCATCCTGCAAATCCTATCAGAACTTGTTCTATCAATATACTCGAAAAAATTCGGCCCTTGGATGTTCCGAGCTTACGCATCAGCAAAATTTCATTCTTTCTATTTCTTATCATTATACATGAAATTACCAAAGCAATAATTTCCAATAGAACTTCTATGATTGGTAAAAACACATTCATGTATTTCATTTTCTGCGTCATATTCTGCTGTGTTTCCAGATATTCAATATCATTCAGTACCACAAATTCACGTTTTTCTCTCATTTCATTCACACCGGAATAGCCGCTTTCACTCAAATAATCCTTAAAATCTGCAAGCTTATGACTATCTTTTAATTCAAAAGCTACGCTTCCAAAATAAAGATAATTTAATATTTCCGCCGGTTCTTCTTCCGTCTCAAATAACACTTCGGGAGAAAGATAACATTCCAAAGGAGTATAAATTGCCGGGTTAGACATTCCACTATCCGGATAGGTACCTACCACATCCACAATAACACCTGCCAGACTGCCATCATCATATAAAACCATAATTCCTATCTTATCTCCAAATTGAATTCCATTTTCCTTTAAGAGACTTTCTGGAATAATACAAGGCCACTTATCTTCCGGCATATTCTCAAACATGGTTTCATCATATCCATCTGCATATTGAATATTCTTCCAAATTTGTTCGCTTACACCTACGGTATTCGAAATATCATTTGTTGCAAGAAAATCGGAACCTATCATCAGTCGATTACATGCGCTTTCCTTTTCGTATGTAGTTCTTGGCATACATGCTTCTAATTCATCTTCATTATCGCTTATTTTCAAAAATTCATATTTCATATTTTTTGAAACCTTCATTTTATCTATATCACCAGAACGCATCATATCATTGATTTCTTTTCCATAAATAATAAGTCCACTGTCATACTTTCCTCTATAATCCATGAACTTTCCGGTAATGATGGAATCTTTTTGAAATTCCTGTAACTGTTTTCCGTAAGAAGCCTGACTCTCTGACAACTGGAACATGAAAAATGAAGATAATGCCACTGTAAAAAATAATAATACATTTCTTCCTTTTCTACGTACCAGAGATATCATGGCATATTTTTTTGCTCCTCCTGCCAATGATTTTGAAACTCTTCCCCTGTCTTTTCTCACAAACAGACTTCTATGCTTTCTTTTCTTCATACTCAATCTTACAAAAAAGCAAATGCAAAAAACCACTGCCAGAATAATTCCAAGAGCTGCTAACAATATTGGTAATACACTTTCTTTTCCTGCAAATGCTACATTGTTTTTTACAGAAAGATTTCCGTTACTGTATCGATAATCGATTCCGCCCGCTGCTTGTGCGGCATCAGAAATAAATGAACCGGTTTTCTGATTCAATATAGCGGTAAGAATACTTCCTATCATTACAGATATCGCTACTAAAGCACCTGCTCCTGATAAAAAGTAAGTGTATACTGCTGATTTTCCGGCTCCAAGACTCCATATGATTCTTCCGGTTCTCTGCTGACGATACACATAGATATATCCAAATAGTAAAATTAATGCAATTCCGGTAACTACAGTAAGAATACACAATATCTTTGCCATATATAATATTTCATCCATTGGACCTATTACCGCATGATATCCCTGATCATAAATCTTTAAACTAACATTATCCGGCAATATGCTTTTTATTTCTTTTCGAAAAACCTCTTCACTTCCATTTTCAATCCAGACTTGTCCTAAAGTAGCATCACCTACAGAATCCCCTGCTGAAAAATCTGATTTTTTCGGTACATAAACACAATAATCTCCGCCTTCTTCTCCCTGGTAAATACCAACTATTTTATATGTTTCCTGACTCTGAAAACCTTTTTCGCTCCAATAAGCTGCTACTGGCTCACTATTTTCCGGCTCACTAATAGAAAGCTCTATGGTATCTCCCACTTTTTTACTTAAGCGTTCTGATAATGTATCAGAAATCACACATTCCAAATCTTCTTCATTTTCCTCAACTTCAAAAGATTTTCCTTCATTTATTACCTTGAGTTTTTCATGAAAAGAATATAAGTTTTCAAGATTATCCGTTTCCTGTATTATTACACTATTGTTAATTACTTCATAGGTATCTGCTATTTTCTGAAAATAATCCGCACTTTCCGGTATCTCATATCCATCCCCTGTGGTAATATCCAGATACATTTTCTCTACAGAACCATCAAATCCTTCATCTTCTGCCGTTTTATTTGAAAATTCTTTTATGTCAAAATAATCTACTCCACTCTTTCCTTTATAAAATATACCGTTGATAATATAAATGTGCCCTTCTTCCAGTCTTTCACCCGGAACACCTAAATAAATTCGCTTTCCTTCATGATCTCCTTTATCATATAAAGCATCTAATACAGTTGCATTCTGTACCATCTGAGAACTATCATAAAAAGTCTCTATCTTAATAACTATTACTCCATACCCATCATAATATGTTCCTTCTTTTCTTCGATTTAACTCCGGTGTATATCCTAGCTTCTGAGAATTTATATCCCAATCTCTTACATACTCATGATTTGCATCAAAAAAGCTTTGAAGTGTTTCACGAACCTTTTTGTAATCTTCAAAGCTACTATCTATTTCATTTTCGTACTCAAATACACCAATTGTGCTATACTCATCTTTGCACTGATTTTTAAATTCCTGAATCATATGAATAAAAACTAAACTGGTTCCCAGAATAATATCCATAAATATAAAAAATACGCAAAATAAAACACCTATTTTTGGTGTTCTAAAAATACTTTTTATTCCCTGCTTGATATGTAGTTTCATTCTGTCACTTCCTTACGTTGTGTATTTTAATTTCGATTATAATTTCTTTTTTAAATTATTCAATTACACAAAATAATGATTAATTTTTTCTTCATAATTCTTTTACAAAATCAAATCTATTTTCTATTCATCCACTCCTGCTGTAATTCTTCAAAATTTTTACCGAAAGTTTCTTCCACTGTCTGATGTTTTGTCACTACCTCAATCACATCCTCTAAAGAATAGTTTTCTATCAGATAATTGATAAATGATTCATAATAAGGATAATCATAATTTTGAATGGCTATTTCTAATCCATATTTTTCTATATTTTCATGAACATAAATATCATTAAACAAGGTATGATTAAATTCTTTTTCTTCCATGGAGCCACCTGCATTTTTATATAATTCCAGAATTTTTTTAGTTTCTTCTGTATCTGCACTTTCTAACATTTTTGCTAACACAAAAAAATAATCCACATCCTTATAACTTTTAATGTCTACACCACAATATTCTTCTACCTGAAGTGCTCCATAACATGCAATTCCTTCACCAAACCATATATCTTCTTATAATGGTTCAGTTGTCAAGACAAAAATCTAAGACTTTTATAATGAACTGATATCCATGGTTAGAGGAAGATAGATTCTCCCCAGTGACATTCTACAATTAAGCAGCCTCCTTAGCGGCTTCATATAGCATAGCTGGATAGTATACGGATGCTGGAGGAACATTACCGATTGCAGAATGGCAACGATCAAAGTTGTACTTATGAATATAAGCAGCGATAGCCTGGCGTGCCTCTTTGATATTTTTCCATTCGGTAAGATATGCTTCTTCGTACTTGAATGTACGGAACCAGCGTTCAATCATGATGTTGTCAGCCCAACGGCTTTTTCCATCCATGCTTTGCTTGATTTTGTTTGCCTTGAGAAAATCCTTGTATTTCTGACTGGTAAATTGGCAGCCTTGATCTGAGTTGAGAATTTCTGGTTTTGCAACTTTGAATGCTTTTTCACAGGCCTCTATGCAGGCACGTGTATCCAAAGTATCATCCAGTTCCCAGCCTACGATACAACGGCTATGCCAGTCTATAATGGCTGTTAAATACAAGAAACCATGCTTCATTGGAATATATGTAATGTCGATTGACCATGCCTGATTAGGACGATCTATGACGGCATTTCTAAGTAAATATGGAACAACCTGTGCCTGTTTCAAACGTTTTGAAAGATTTGGCTTCGGATATACTGGGTTAATACCCATTTCATCCATGTATCTGCGTGCTTTGCGTCTACCGACTTTATATCCACGTTGCTTAAGCTGGGAAGACATCTGTCTGGCACCCCATGTCGGATTATCCGTGTGAAGCCGATCTATGATTCGTTTACATTCAAGTTCTTCATCAGAAATAGGTGTTCCTTTGTAATAAATACTTGTTCTGTTAATGCTAGCAAGCTTCGCAACAACAGAAACCGGAAGATTGCTTTCCTTATTCTTCGAATGGTTTTTTACTAAATTTACTCTCGTAGTCAGGTCCAAGCAATTCTTCAGATTTTTTTTTGAGCCAATCCACCTGCATGGTGAGTTGACCAACCTTTTTCGCATATTCAGCTTTTTCCTTGCGTTCCGATGCAAGCTTTTCCTTGATATTTTCTTCTCTTTTGTCATCAAAGACAACAGAGGCATTGTCTAGGAATTCTTTCTTCCAGTTACGGAGTAAGTTTGGCTGAATATTGTTTTCAGTAGCTATTGTATTTATATCTTTTTCACCTTTAAGCACTTCCAATACGAGTTTTGCTTTGAACTGAGCTGTAAAATTTCTTCTTGTACGAGACATAATTTTTCCTTCTTTCTGATTGATAATAAAAGTATATCAAATTCATTAAGATTTGTCTCAGGAAGTGTCTTAAATTATGATACCATTATACCTCTAATGTTATCCTTCCTTAAAATATTTTGCCTGCTTTTCCCACATAGTTGCATATAAACCTGATTTTTTTAATAATTCTTTATGAGTTCCCTGTTCTTCTATCTTCCCATTTGAAAGAACCAGTATATT
The DNA here is from genome assembly GCF_001940225.2 of Roseburia sp. 499. NCBI lineage: Bacteria > Bacillati > Bacillota > Clostridia > Lachnospirales > Lachnospiraceae > Roseburia > Roseburia sp. 499. The sequence continues at coordinate 3,197,560 of NZ_CP135164.1, read as the reverse complement.
ATCGCTCATCTGGCAACTGCTTAATCGATGTGAAATAAAAATACATGGCTTATTGCCTAATATATTTTTTAAATTATCAAAAATCTCTGCTTCGCTAATTGGATCTAATGCACATGTCGGCTCGTCCATTATCCACATTGGTGCATTCTTATACAAACCTCTTGCAATCGCCAATCTTTGGAGTTCTCCTCCACTCATGTTAATACCATTTTCATCATATGAAAATAACGGTGTACCTTCTTTTTCCGGCAACTTCTGTACTCTTTCATACAAATTTACCTTTTTTAGTACTTCCCTTATCATATCATCATTTTTTTCTTTTCCGGCAACAATATTATCCTTAATAGAAAACGCATATAAATTAAAATCTTGAAAAATAACATTAAACAGATTTCTATAACTTTTTTCATTCACCTTCTTTAATTCACAATTATCCAGCAAGATTTTTCCTTCTGTTGGTTTATAAAGTCCTAATAATAACTTAATTAGTGTTGTTTTACCCGCTCCATTTTCTCCTACAATTGACAATGTTCTATCAAATGTAAAGGTATAATTGAAATGTCTAAGTGCCCAATATTCACTATTTTCATATTTATATCCCACATCTAAAAATTGTATGGTATGATTATTTTGTAACCAATTGCAACAAATTTCTGCATCCTCTTTTTTTATCAACTTTTCTATCGACATATACTTATTTAACTGATTAATCTGTCTTTGCATCATCCTGTTTACTTGAATAATATGGGTAATTGCAATATTAATTTCATTCATTCCACCAATAAAAACCGTAATCTGTCCAATTGAAATACACCCAATCAAAGAAAAGTAAATAATAAATGCATATAACATACAATTCATTATCATTGTTATGAAGGAAGTCAAATAATTCATTTTTCCATTTACTTTCAATAATTCTTTATTCTTGGCCATAGAGCTATTAAATACTTCATAATATTTATTCATTATAAGCTTTTGCATGAAATGTAATCTTATACTCTTTCCTTTTTCATAATCATTAAAGACTTTAAATAGGTAATAAGACAGTTTTCCTTCATCTTCCATTATCATGGATAACTGTTGTTCACTTTTCTCTGAAAGCATTTTATTCATCTTATATATTATGTAATATCCAAGTAATAATACAAATACAAATGTTATTATTACTATGCTTATATCTCTCCCCCCTCTAGTATTTTCCATACATTTTCTTATTTTTTCACATAGACTTAGCATAATACCAAATCCTACTATTAGTGAGATAATTGACTGTATTATAGAAAGCAGATAATTTAACAGAGGTGTATATCCTCCCGTATACATAAAAGAATTTTCTGCTTTTTTTATACTTTCTTGTGTTTCTTTCTTATTAAATATATCAAAGGGAATATCTAATATATTCTTGTGCAAATTCAATTTGATTTTTTCATCCACTTTTTCACACTTATATTGATAAATTCTATTTATGACAAATCTCAATAAGTTCACAAGCATCTGCAAAACTATTATACCTATAATAACATATGATATGTTATCTAATTTATTCATTGTTACAGAATCAATCACAGCCGCAATTCCTACTAAAAATATGTATGGCTGAAATGAATTTAAAATTGCTTGAATAAGTATAATCATTAAAACCATTTTATCCATTTTATTTATAAACAATATGGCCTTGCCTATTTCACTTAATTTATTTTTCACTCTTATTCTCCTCAACATAATATTTCTTTTGACAATTATACATATTATAATATTTAGATTTCATTTTCATTAATTGGTCATGTGTTCCATTTTCCAATATCTTTCCATTCTCTACATACATAATATTGTTACAAAACGTTGTAGATCCCATTCGATGAGAAACAAAAAAACTTATTCTATCATCTGAAATTTTTTCATATAATCTATATAACTTTGTCTCATTAATAGGATCCATGGCTGCTGTCGGTTCATCTAAAATAATACCATCTTTCATATTGTACAAAATTCTGGCAAGAAATAGCCTTTGTCTTTCACCACCTGACATATCTATTCCACTTTCCAATTCATTTCCAATATAAGTATCAATGGAATCTTTATATTTATCAACTAATTCATCCAATTCTACTTCTCTTAAGCAAGTATTCACTTTTTTTCTATCCATTTCATTCTTTGTTACGCACGACACATTTTCTGCGATAGAAAAAGAGAATAAACTATTATCCTGAAATACGGTTGAAAACATACTGTATCGTTCTTCTTTTGAAAAATCCTTTGCATTTTTTTTATTAATTATTATCTCCCCACTTGTAGGAGTATATAATCCACATATTAATTTTATAATCGTAGATTTTCCCGCACCATTTTCTCCTACTAATGCTATCTTATCTCCTCTATTTACTTTAAATGAAATATTTTCTACTATATTTTTTTCAGCATTTCCCGGTTTATAAGAGACATTCCTAAATTCTAAGGAATCTAATGCAATATTTACATTATTATTATCTATAATTTCATCCTGAATCTTTTTGAATTCTTCTAAATTATCCATATAAATATTATTTTTGCTGATTTGCTGGTAAGCTTCCTGAATATTTTCCAGCCAACCACTTAATCCATTGATGACTCCTAGATAAAGAACCATTTCCGCTACACTTATTTTTGTTATAAAAATACAGTATGCAATATATCCAAAAAGTATAATATCCTTAATAAAATTAATGAAAACAATTTTAACATCTGATTTAAAAATTGCAGTTTCTCTTCTTTTTTTCCATAATAATAAACTGCCCATGTTATTTTCTAACATTTTTTTAAACCATATTCTTATATCATATAAAGCAAATTCATTTCCATTACTTTGTTTTTGAAGTTGTCTTAATAGATAATTTTGCTTTATATCAATCTTGTCCTTATTAATTTTATTTTCTTTCATCCAAACTGCATCACTATTTCTGATTAATAAAACAACACAATTACTCACTAAAATAAGCACGCTAACCGCAATCCCAGTTTTACATGAAATAATAAAAAACGTAACTAATCCTAAAAGACTAATTATAAATTGAACATATTGATTTATAAAAAATTCTACTCCTGCTACATTTCCACTATATATACATTCATATGCTTGATCAATTTTTAGTTGTCCACTTTCAGATTCAAGTGTCTCATAATCCATTTTTAAGACTTTTTCTCCAACCTTTGGAATCATATTATACCTATAGATAAAAGCATTTTTTTCTGACTCATAAGACAATCTTCCTACAATGAATTGTAATACACATAAAATTATTAAATAAATACATAAAATTATAAACATTTTATTTGTATCATAACCATTCGTTAATACCATTACAATATTGCTTGGCAATGCAACATTTAGAATTTGATTTATCACCAAAAGTATTATATAAGCATATATATTTATATTTACAGTTATTTTATTACTTTCTATGTATTTTTTCCAATAATAATGCATGTGTTTTACATTATACTTTAATTCATTGTAGTTTTGTTTTATTTTATTCATAATATTATATCACCTCTTTTATTTCATTTATAATTTCATATTCAGAAGTATAATATACTGTTCTATTAAATTTTTTCAAAAATGCCGGCATATATTTTGATAAATCTATAGTATTATAAGAATCATTTAAAACCATAATATCATTTATTTTTATTTCATCATGTTTATTATCCAATATTTCAAATAACTTCTTATTATAAAAAATATCAAGATATTCATTTACTTCTTTTCTAAGAACACTATTTATAGAATAAACCTTTCCCTTTTCAATTACTTTTTGAAGTACATTTTCAACCAGTTTAGCTTCATTTAAGCTACCTTCATATGCTGAAAAAATTTTTCTACTTTTTCCCATTCCAACCACAAACCCTATTTGTTCCATTTTTTCTTTTATATATGTGCGTTTAATAAAAATAAAGACAAAATATGTATTATAAATTTTACTATAATAAAAAAAAATAATCTGATTGTCTCTTCTTTTTATTGAAAACATTTTATACAAATCTTCTATTCTATTTTCTTTTAAACATAACTTAATTTTTTCAAACAACTTTCTCTCAATATATTCTCTAATAGAATTTAAACATCCCATCTTTTGATCTATATGTGCTGAAAATCCTTTTGTATTTGGAAACAATTTTGGATACATTGAATATACTGTAAACCAAACACTTCTTTCACACATTTCTGATACTGCTTTTTCATAAGCTTTTTTCTTTTCTCTATCACATGCTCCATAGGGTATTTTATATTCTATTTCATTATCACAACATGCAACAATAATTCCCTTAAAAAAAAATATTTCATTTTTCTCTATTATTTCCATTTTACTCGCTTTCCATTTTATTATCCTCACTATTATTTTCCTCTATTCTATTATATTTAACTTCATAAGTTATTGGATTTAATCCATAATATCCCTCCAATGTTCTTACCTTAGCATATTTAGAAATATATCTTATTATTTCATCTGCACATATGGATGCCATAATTTCTATTTCTGGTAAATAGCTTGGATGTCTATCTATAACAAATTGATTATTCCTCTTTAAATTGTATTCCTTTTGCAATATAAATTTTTTATTAACATTTTCCATGTATATATCTATTTCTTTTTCATTCACAAACATTGGACCAACATCGTGTTCTCCCACACAAATTATTGGTATATTTAAACTAATTATTTTTTTATATAATTTTATAATTTCTTTACTACTAGGAGATGGTAATCCTGTAATAATATCAACTTTGTCTGGAATTGATTTAATTACATTTTCAATATTATTTATAGTAATACATTTATTAATTCCATAAACTTTTCCAAGACCTCTCATATTTAATCTTTTTGACAATACATTTACTTTTAAATCTCCAACATCTTTTTTACAATATAAAAACTGCCTTGCAAGATTACTTACCGAAATTTCATCAAAATCTGCTACATACGTTTTTCCTATTCCACAGCTTATTAATATATTTGTAATAGCAGTACCAACCCCTCCAGCCCCTATAACTAAAATATTACTATTTTCTATTCTTTTTTGGAATTCACTTGGACTATCTAAAGTTCTATTCCACGAATCAAATACTTCTAATTGTCTATGAGAATACAAATTACTATTGTTATCACTTTCATATTCTGAAATTAATCCTTTTTCTCTAAAAAATTTATCTAATTTTTTTATGAAAAGAGATTCTTTTTCTAACCTTAAATTATATTCACTATTCAATTGTCCAATTTCTAAGGCATGAATATACTCTTTTATATTTTTTTCTTCATTTTTAGGTATTTTTATTGTCCATTCTTTTCTATCTGGAATCAATTGTATTATTGTAATATTTTTTTCAATTTTAATGTATACATCATATTTTAAAATCATAACTTTTAACTAAATGATACAAATAATATCATATTTCTCCTCGTATTATATAGTAGTAGTTTTTAGAGACCCTCTCCAAGGTCTTTGTAACTATTAATTCATAGTCTTTTCTTTACCCCTTCTGTAGGTTCGACTATGATATATAAGATGCTGTGGATTGATTTATTTCTCCTACCACTTGATGGTTACAGAAAGGCTCCGACCACAGTCTCTTTGTTCATTTGTTAATCAGTTAGATACCGCATGACGGTTTATTTGAACGAGGTTACAATCACAAGGAGTCCCTGTGGTTCTAAAACAGTATCAAATACATTTCAAAGGAGATTTATTATGATTTACATAGGAATTGATGTTGCTAAAGATAAGCATGATTGCTTTATCACCAACTCTGATGGAGAAGTGCTATTTAAAGCATTTACCATCGCTAACAACCTGGATGGTTTCATTGAGCTTTATAGTGGCTCAGTTTATCAAAAAATTGAATCTGTTATGGAAGACACAACAAAAGTAAAAGTAGGGCTAGAAGCCACTAGACATTATAGTTACAATCTTTTAGGATATCTCATTGATAAAGGTTTGCCCGCCTATGTTATCAATCCGTTACATACAAATCTGTACAGAAAAAGTCTAAGCCTTAGACAGACGAAAACGGATAAAGTAGATGCCCGCACGATTGCTTCTATGCTAATGTCTAATGTGAACTTAAAGTCCTACTCAGACACATCTTATCACAACGAAGATCTAAAGTCATTAACTCGTTATCATTTTGATAAAGTAAAAGAACGTGCAAACTAAAAACTTCCGTTTCAAAACTGGTCTGTATCTTATTCCCTGAATTAGAAAAGTTAGTACCAACACTTCATATGGCATCTGTTTATGCTATGCTTTCTGAATTTTCTGGGGCTAAACATGTAGCCGCTTCTCATCTTACCAGACTTACAAATCTTCTTATCAAATCATCAAAAGGTCGATATGGTAAATAAACAGCCATCACATTCTGAGACGCTGCAAAAGCTTCTATCGGATCAAATATGCCAGCCAAATCACTTGAGCTAAAACACACCATCAAGTTAATTCAGGAGCTTAATTCCGAGATTGATGAAATCGAAAATGAAATCAAAATCATCATGGATGAAATCAATTCTCCAATTCTTAGCATCCCAGGAATCAACTATCGTATGGGTGCTATGATTATTGCTGAGATTGGTGATTTCAATCGTTTTGATTCGCCTGATAAAATCTTAGCTTATGCCGGTTTCTCACCATCTACATATCAATCCGGACAACTGGATGGTGCATATGCACATATGGAAAAACGCGGTTCCCGTTATCTTCGATATGCTTTATATAATACAACCAAGTACGTTTGTCACTGGGATCCGACATTTGCTGAATATCTTACCAAGAAACGAGCTCAAGGCAAACACTATAACGTTGCGATATCACATGCTGTAAAAAAACTGGTTCGAGTCATTTTTCATTTAGAAAAATCAAACCAGCAATATATCAAAGCAGCTTAATCATTTCTAATTCAATACTCCTTTTTGAGCACCTATCACGATGCTCTTTTTGTCATGCAGTTTTCAAGGTTCAAAGAACTCCAACCGAGTTTCAAATATATCTAAAATACATTTCTGTATTTTATTCAAAAAATATCATTTTAAGGCTTTATTTTTAATAGTTAGTCTTTTTTATTATTATTTATATTGCATATAAGAATTTATATCTTTTTTTAAATATAACATTGACCATATAGAGTTATATCCTATATAATGTGGAATTTGTTGTTTTATACAAACATTTGTATATTGAAACATTTCTCCGCTTTTTCCTATAATAGCCTCAATGTCTTCAATTGGTATTATAATTTGTTTTACATCCTTATCATCTTTTACAATCATTGCAATTATTTTCTTTTCAATATTTACCCCTGCTTTGCAAATAAACAATTTTGGAATATCTCCATTTATGTTACATTCATCCTTTATATTAACTATATTCAAATTTCTCTGCCTTATTTGTTTACGAACGATTTTATTATTGTCTTTGCCTATAAATACATTTCCTGATTCAGAATTTAAGTATCCTCTTTTTATATCTACAGTTTTTCCGTATTTTCCCAAATCATCAATAGTATAATCTACAATCATTTTTGGTTCATCATACACTTCAATATTATATAATTTATTTAATATTGTATATTTTAAATCATTTTTTTCTTCTGAATAATGTCCTATTAATTCATGAAATAATATACTTGTTGAATATGGATCTATATAAAATTTTTTTCCATAAATTTTTTCTACTTTGTTACTCCATTTTTTTATTAAATATGCTTTTTCTACAAGATTTTCTAATAATTCATTACCATTATTTTTTATTATTCCTACCGGAAATGACGATTTCTTTTTTTCTCCTATTTTAACATTTCCCCCAATATAAATATTATTTCTAAACACCTTATTTTTATTTTTCAAAACTTCCACTTGTAATTCTAACCACTCAAAACAATCTTCTAATAATTTATCACTTTTTTCAAAAAAATTTTTAAACATGTTATAGTACAATTGTTCATATGGAAAATCTTCAAAAAAATTATATATATCTTGAATTTTATTATCGCTTTCACAAATTTTCATTTTTTCACAATCAATAATACACTTATCATATACCGTATAATATGATTTTAACATTTTTCCTTTTCCTAAATATAAATTACTCTTTTGCATAATCGTACCTCAATAACCATGAAAATAATTTGTATTTTTTTTATTCCCGCATATATCATTTTTTTATAAAATATATTACTAATCATTATTATTACAACTACTAGAAACACGCTCTGCGAATTTCTAGAGTTATCGCGGTGCTCGCCAAATCTGCATGCAAGCATGCCATTTTTATTCCTACTCGCGTAAATTATATAAATGGCGTATCTTATTAACAAAATACGCCATTTACGAAGTAGATTTTGATATACAAATTTGCTCTAATGAGTTTCTCCAACTAGTTCATCAGAGCATCCACAACAACAAAGTAATAAATCAACTTCTTCGCTTAATTCTACTTCTTCAACTTCAAGTTTCATATCAATTTCATTTGACATAACTTTTCCTCCTTCCTATTACATTTATGGTTAATATCCCTTACATCTAGTAAGGAATTACCCATCTCATTTTTTAACTATCTTTGCAAATAAGATCAATCATCATGGATACCTTCGTAGTTTGAAACCTCTCATTTTAAAATCCGTGTCAAGAATAAATTTTTTTCTATATTTAATTTAAAATTTTAAACATACTTAATGACTTTTAACTATTTTTACAATTACCTATTACTAATTTTGGATTATTATTGTAACCACAACTTTTATACTTTTAGATTACTATATTTATTATAAAAAAATTATACCAAAACCGGATTTTTTTATTTTCCAGTTTTGGTATAAACTTTTAATTTTAACTCTGCTATTATTTTTACATAATTCACTAAGGAGGACTTCTATTATGAAAAATATTAAAAAAATTACTTCTTTTCTGCTTTTACTATTTATCATCACAGCTATTAACTATACCGATTGCATCTCAACAATATCTTCTTCTGATTTAAAAAATCATTTTCAAACAATTGATGATAATATTGAAAAATTTTAAATATTTTTTTTATTATAGTTATTGTAACTGTTCAGAACGTCTTAAGCAAAGATGATATCTGCATTCCCATTTAATGATTCTTTTATCGCTGTGAATGCATTGATTCCATGCTTATGAGCGGTTCCGATATAACTCATAATTGTTAAATATTCCTGTGCACCTTCTTCACTTCGAAAACAGCCTGATACTTTAGTTTTGACTTTTATCATTCTTAAATCTCGTTCAGCCTGGTTGTTATCGAAAGGTACACAGAGGTTATTTATAAATAGGCAGACTGATGCCTTGTAATTCTGTAGTCTGCAAATCAAATTTAATACCTTGCTCTTTTTCTTGCGACCACGCTTTTTTATGGTTTCTTCAGGAAGAGGATTTTCTTCATATGCGGTTTTGATGATTTCATCATATTTCTTATCAAACTTATGTCGATGATAATAGCTGATTTCATCTTTTTCGCCTAAAAGAGCTTTGTCTCTTACCTTTTTCATATCAAGAAGAAGTTCTTTGAATTGTAGAGCCCATTTTTGCTCGGGATAGTTTTCGATTATCCCGTTAAGCTCACGCAATAGATGTGCGCAGCATACCGCATGTTTCACATCTGGATACTTCCAGTATGAAGCCCAACAATCATGGACAGCAATACCCTGAAAAGATGGAAGGATTCCAATTGCATCCATTCCAAGATGCCCTCGTTTCTGTTGGATGCTCAGATAGGTATAATCCATATCTGAAACGTTATGAACCCACCAGGTCTTGCCATCAACACGAGTTCCTGTTTCATCGCAATGAATAAGCCCAAGCTTCGTCATAATACAATAAATCTTTTCATAGGTTGGCTTTAAAACATCGGCACATCGAGTCACCATGTTTTTGATGGTTCCAGTTGATAGTGGGATGTTGAATACACTACTGAGTATTTCATGAGTGCGATTAATACTTACTGCTCCAACAGTATTAAAAGCGACTACCATTGCTTGTAAGTTTTTACCATACTGCACAGTTGCTTTGATGCCAGCAGGAAAAGAACCTGCCTTCTGGCAGTTATGAAGAGGACAGTTTCTTACTACAATAAGCTGATGTGCTGTGACATTTACATTTACTTCAGCATCAATTTCGTGACGAGTCTCCTTGATGCAAGCTTTATCAAGACAGCTATCATGATAAGGGCAATTATCACAATCAGAATGCATATGTGGTTCTATAATGTCAGGTTCAGCGATAACAGAAAGACATGTTCCATCGTGGCCATTCTGAGCTCCCTGCTTCTTACCAGACTTTTGACGCAGACTACGATTCTTATTTACCGGTGGTTTCTTAAGTCCATCGCTTGAAGGTGGTTTTGAACTATTCTTGGAGTTTTTGTTGAGCTGCTCCTTAAGTTCTTTGATGGTCTGATTAAGCTCTTTAATTGTTTCGTTCATTTCAGATACCTGCTTTGTCAAAGCAGTATTCTGATCCATTAACTGTTGAACGAATTCCATTGTGATATTAATAGGCAAACAGACCACCTTCTTTCCTTGATTTCTATAGTATAATTATAACGAAATTCAAGGAAATAAGCGAATCTTAAGAAAACCGCTTATGGTAAAAATGACGGTGGATAAGTATTAAATTTTTGAGCACAAATGGTATTAAATCTATTCAAAATCATCGAAAATCGATGGATTTGAAATAAAATATAAGCGAAAAAATATATCTATCCACATGAGATAAGAAAACTTCTAAGTAGAAATTCTCTTATCCACAATAAAGCGATTTTTATCAAAACAGAAAAAATTAAAATTCTCTGTTTTATACAAAATAAAATCACACGAACTTATCGAGGTTCTGAACAGTTACTAGTTATTTTTATAATAATTCTCCAATGCTTTCATACTGGATTTTACTTTCATTAACTTTAATAATTGATAAGCCTGTTGATAATAATATTGATAGGCTTCTTTATTTTTTGTTTTTCTTTCTTCTGTATATGCTTGCTGCATAATATAATTTCCTATTGAATTTCCTCTTTCACATCTTAGTTCAAACAATATCCCCTTTTCACAAAATTTCAATGCTTTTTCAAATTGATTATCTTCTTCATAATATCCTGACAAAGACTCATATATAATACTCACACTTGCAAAATGATATTTTAGATCTATCCTACTCTCTTCAAATCCTTTTAATACTTGCTCTAATATATATATTGATTTTTTCTTTTTGTTCAATTCACTATACATTCTTGCAATATAATTAATAATCATTGTTTCATATTTTGTTAACACAATCTTTGACAAATCCTCTATCTTACAGTTTTTTCTAGTTATTCTAAAAGCTTCCCAACATCTTCTAATTGTTTCTTTTTCTGTAATTTTACCTTTTCTTTTATCCAAAATAGTATCTCTATACATTATATACTGTTTATTTTCATTATATTTTATAGATAATTTTTCTTTTAATATTTTATATAATTGTTCTGCCTTTTCGTACCTCTTAAAAGATATTTCTCTTGATACATCTCTTTCCAATTCCAATAATTCAAAATCTTCCACTACTAATTTAGTACTACATATATCTCTGTTGATATTCAAATATTCTTTTAGCTTCTGAAATGTTCCTTTCTTTGGGCTATACTTTCCTGTTTCAATTCTGGATATTGTTTTTTGATCCATATTTAGTTCATCTGCAACTTTTTCTTGAGACTTTTTCAATAACTTACGTTCTTGACTTATCACCTCTGCCATCAGATATATCTCATTCTGATGATAGTTTTTCCAGATATTTACTTTTTTTTCCTCATATTTCTTTCCATATTTTTCATATACCCATTTCAAAGCATCCCTTTGTTTTTTCCATTCCTGATATTTTTCTTCGTTTATATCTTTATAACATAACAGTAATAATTCCAAAAATTGTGGTAAATTTAGCAATAAACCATTTTCTGTAAGAATATCTATCGTATGAATTCCTATACTTGCTGCTTCTATCTTTCTTCCTCTTTTCATAAATTCCTTCATAAACATCCACGCAGCTTTTCCATATATATTTGCAAGTACTTCCTCATCACTAAAATTATATCGAATATAATTCAATATTTTTTCCCGGTAATTCAGAATTTCTATCTTTCCCTGCTTATTTTTTTCATTCATCCACATTAGAAGTAATATCATTTCTTCTTCACCTAATAAAAATTCATCTAGGTTTTCTATCTTAAACTCTGGAACAGTAAAGTTAATTGCATTTTCTAAATAACCAATACTTTTTAAAGTATTATGATAACATTCTTCCTCTAATACAGATTTTATTTTATAAATGTACTGTTTATGTAATGGCTGATCTGCTACTTTTATTTTTTCATAATATATAATTCCTCTCTCGGCTTTTTCATACTCTCCCTCTTCTAAATATTTTTCTATTACTTCTCTAAGATAATAAATTTCATAAGACTGTTCATCCGGCAAAAACTCTAGTTTATTTACAGATTTTCCTAATCTCTCTAAAATTCTTTCAATTATAAAATAATTTGGAAACCTATCTCCTCTTTCAAATCTTGTTATACTAATATTTGAACAAACTCCAAGACATAATTTTTCCAGCTCAATATTTCTCTTTTTTCGCAAATAACTTACCAGTTTTCCAACTTCCTCTTTTGTCATATAGAACCAGCTCTTTCATAATATTTTACTTTTTAATATATCATACTTTTTCCTCTATTAACATGATATTTGTGGAAAATTTTTATCATATAATTTTTCACAAAAAAAACAAACCGCACTGTAGTTTATCCACAATGCGGTCCGTTTTTCCACTTTTTACTATTTACTTTATTCTTCTTCCTCAGAATCAGCTTCTGCTCTTTCTAACAATTCCTGCATCAGTTCATCATCTGTTTCTGTTACCTGTCCGGAAGCTCTTTTTGCTGCTTCGGCTGCTGCCGCTGCGCTTTCCTTTTCTTCCTCTTCAGATACTAACTCGGATTCATCTGTATTTTCCATTAAGGATTTGTCTTCTCTTACCTTTGCAACACTTGCAACAGTAACATCATCAGACAGATTCATCAGTTTTACTCCGGAGGTGACACGTCCAAGTACGGAAATACCTTCTACCTTCATACGGATAATGATTCCTTCTGTTGTAATCATCATAATTTCATTATCCATATTTACTGCTTTGACACCAATGATATTTCCGGTCTTTTCAGTAATCTTATAACACTTCACACCCTTACCACCACGGTTCTGTGGGCTGAATTCTTCCATCTTTGTCAGTTTTCCAAGACCTTTTTCAGAAGCAATCAGCAGGTATTCACCCTGGGTATTCAACTGCATTCCTACTACTTCATCCTCATCAGACAGATTCATACCTATTACACCCATAGAGGTTCTTCCGGTACTTCTTACATCTGTCTCATGGAATCGGATACATTGACCATACTTAGTAACTAATACAATATCTTTTGTATTATCGGTAAACTTAACTTCAATCAATTCATCGTCTTCACGAAGGTTGATTGCTGCAAGACCTTTCTTTCTTACATTTGCATAATCCGTTACCGGAGTCTTCTTTACAATACCGTTCTTTGTTGCCATGAACAGATAATGATCATCCTTATATTCCTTTAACGGAATTACTGCTGTAATCTTTTCGCCCGGTTGAAGTTGCAACAAATTAATAATTGCAGTACCTCTTGCTGTTCTACTTGCTTCCGGTATTTCATATGCTTTCATACGATATACTTTTCCGGTATTAGTAAAGAACATGAGATAATGATGTGTGGTAGTCATCAGCAGTTCTTCGATGTAATCATCATCAATGGTTTCCATACCCTTGATTCCCTTACCACCACGGTTCTGACTGCGGAAATTATCGACACTCATACGTTTGATATATCCTAATTTTGTCATAGCAATTACTGTATTGCTTCTTGGAATCAGATCTTCCATAGAAATATCGTACTCGTCAAATCCAATAGAAGTTCTTCTATCATCTCCGTATTTCTCAGCAATTACCATGATTTCTTCTTTGATAACTCCGAGAAGTTTCTTTCTATCTGCAAGAATAGCTCTTAATTCTTCGATTCTTGCCATTAATTCCTTATATTCAGCTTCCAGTTTTCCTCTTTCCAAACCGGTCAGAGTTCTAAGACGCATATCTACAATTGCCTGTGCCTGCGCATCAGATAATGCAAAGCGCTCCATTAAACGTGTTTTTGCCAGCTGAACATTTTCACTACCACGAATAATGCTAATTACTTCATCAATATTATCTAAAGCAATCAATAATCCCTGTAAAATATGAGCACGCTCTTCTGCCTTATTTAACTCATACTTTGTTCTTCTGGTTACTACTTCTTCCTGATGTTTCAAGTAATATCCCAACATCTCATTTAGGTTCATGACCTTTGGTTCATTGTTTACCAATGCCAACATGATAACACCAAAAGTATCCTGTAACTGAGTATGTTTATAAAGCTGGTTTAAGATAACATTTGGATTCACATCACGGCGCAATTCAATACAGATACGCATACCTTCACGGCTAGATTCATCACGCAAATCTGTGATACCATCAATCTTTTTATCTCTTACCATTTCAGCAATTTTTTCAATTAATCTTGCTTTATTGACCATGTATGGAAGTTCTGTAACGACAATACGGTTCTTTCCATTCTGCATTGGTTCAATATCGGTAATAGCACGAACCTTTACTTTTCCTCTTCCGGTACGATATGCCTGATCAATTCCTGCCGTTCCGAGAATCATTCCTCCTGTTGGAAAATCCGGTCCTTTTATGATTTTTAAAATTTCTTCAATTTCTGTTTCTCTATCTTCCTCGACCTGATTATCAATGATTTTTACAACAGCACCAATTACCTCTCTTAAGTTATGAGGTGGAATATTAGTTGCCATACCAACAGCAATACCGGTGGTTCCATTTACCAAAAGATTTGGATAACGGGAAGGTAATACCAAAGGCTCTTTTTCCGTTTCATCAAAGTTCGGTCCAAAATCAACGGTATCTTTATTGATATCCGCTAACATTTCCATAGAAATCTTACTTAAACGTGCTTCGGTATAACGCATTGCCGCAGCACCGTCACCATCGACGGAACCAAAGTTTCCATGACCATCTACCAGCATATAGCGGGTAGACCACTCCTGTGCCATATTTACCAAAGCACCATAAATAGAACTGTCACCATGAGGGTGATATTTACCCATGGTATCACCAACGATACGGGCACATTTACGGTGAGGCTTGTCCGGTCCGTTGTTCAATTCAATCATAGCATAAAGAATTCTACGCTGTACCGGCTTTAAACCATCTCTTACATCCGGCAATGCACGGGATGCAATAACACTCATGGCATAATCTATATAAGATTTTTCCATTGTTTTTTTCAAATCAACGTCATCAATCTTATCGAATATTTTGTCATCCATTTAATATTTCCTCCTTGAATCCCCTAAATATCGAGGTTCTGCACATATTTTGCATTTGCTTCGATAAATTCACGTCTCGGTTCTACCTTGTCTCCCATCAGAGTAGTAAAAGTTAAATCAACTTCTGAAGAGCTTTCCTCATCAATGGTAACTCTCTCTAATACTCTGGTCTCCGGATCCATGGTAGTCTCCCAAAGCTGCTCCGGATCCATCTCTCCAAGACCTTTGTAACGCTGAATCTTGTTATTTCCATCACGACCGATTTCTGTTAAAATCTGATTCAACTCAACTTCATCATAGGCGTACCAAACTTTTTTATTTTTTTCAATCTTAAAAAGTGGTGGCTTTGCCAGATATACATGCCCCTGTCTGATTAATTCCGGCATAAAGCGATACAGGAAAGTAAGCATCAGCGTACTAATATGAGCACCGTCTACATCGGCATCGGTCATAATAATAATCTTATGATATCTTAATTTTGAAATATCAAAATCATCATGGATACCTGTACCAAAAGCTGTAATCATTGCTTTAATTTCGGCATTTCCATAGATTTTATCCAATCTTGCTTTTTCTACATTCAAAATCTTACCACGCAGTGGAAGAATTGCCTGAGTTGCACGGCTTCTTGCTGTTTTTGCAGAACCACCCGCGGAATCTCCCTCTACGATAAAAATTTCACAATTCTTTGGATCTTTATCGGAGCAGTCTGCCAGTTTCCCCGGAAGAGACATTCCCTCTAAGGCAGTTTTTCTTCTGGTCAAATCTCTTGCTTTTCGTGCTGCTTCTCTTGCACGCTGTGCTAACAAAGATTTTTCACAGATAGACTTTGCAACAGTAGGATTCTGTTCTAAAAAATAGGTTAATTGTTCACTTACAATTCCATCCACAGCTCCACGCGCTTCACTATTTCCAAGTTTCTGTTTGGTCTGTCCTTCGAACTGCGGTTCTGAAATCTTTACACTAATAATAGCAGTCAGACCTTCTCGTATATCGTCACCGGAAAGTGCTGCCTCATTTTCCTTTAAAATCTTATTTGATTTTGCATATTCATTAAAAGTTTTTGTCAATGCATTACGGAATCCTGCCAGATGAGTACCACCTTCCGGAGTAGTAATGTTATTTACAAAACTGTAAGTAGCATCATTATAGGAATCATTGTGCTGCATTGCTACTTCTACATAAACACCGTTCTTTTCTCCTTCGCAATAGATTACATCAGGATAAAGTGCTTCTTTACTGCGGTTTAAGTAAGTAACAAATTCCTTGATACCACCTTCATAATGGAATTCCTTTTCCTGCTCCTGTCCGCTTCTTTCATCAATCAAACGAATCTTAAGCCCTTTGGTAAGGAATGCCATCTCTCTTAAACGTTGTTTTAAGGTATCGTAATCGTATACGGTTTCTTCAAAAATACTTCCATCCGGAGAAAAAGTTACCCGAGTTCCGGTTTTTTCCGGTTCACATTCTCCTACTACCTTTAACGGATACATGGTATGTCCCTTTTCATAACGCTGCTGATATATTTTTCCATCATGGAAAATCTGAACTTCCAGCCAGTTAGACAATGCATTTACAACGGATGCACCTACACCGTGAAGCCCACCTGATACCTTATATCCTCCGCCTCCAAATTTTCCTCCGGCGTGTAATACAGTAAATACGACTTCTACTGCCGGAAGTCCTGCTTTATGGTTAATTCCTACCGGAATACCTCGTCCATTATCAGTAACAGTAATGGAATTATCTTCATGAATTCGAACTTCTATGGTATCACAATAACCTGCCAGTGATTCATCCACTGCATTATCTACGATTTCATACACCAAATGATGTAATCCTCGCACAGATGTACTTCCAATATACATACCAGGTCTTTTGCGCACTGCTTCCAGTCCTTCCAGAATCTGTATCTGGTCCGCTCCGTACTCTACATTCGTGTTTGTATCTGTACTCATATTTCCTCCAATTCTTAGAGACTATTTTGCGCCTCTACCGTTCCATTCACTACTTTAAAAATTTTATTTATTTCAAATCTGTTTCTTACAAATTCATCCAATCCTGTACAGGTAATCACTGTCTGAATATCATGAATACTGTTTAATAAAAAGTTTTGACGATTACTGTCCAGTTCTGATAATACATCATCCAGAATCAGAATTGGCGTTTCCTTGATAGATTTTTTTACCAGTTCTATCTCTGAAAGTTTTAAGGACAGTGCACAGCTCCGCTGCTGTCCCTGGGAACCAAATTTCCTTACGTCGATATCCTTTATCATAAAACAAAGATCATCTCGATGCGGTCCCACTGAAGTTTGCCCAAACTTCAAATCCTTTTCCTTACATCTTTCCAATTCCACTTCCATGTTTTCTTCTAATACATCCGGCTCATATTTTAATACCAATTCCTCTTTGTTTCCGGAAATATTCTTATGTATCTCATAGACAATTCCGTTTAATTCTTCTACAAATTTTTTTCTGGTATTGATAATCTTCTTGCCGTATTCAATAAGCTGCATATCCCACACAGCCAATGTATCCATCAGTTCCGGTCTGAAATGAATATCCTTTAACAACCGGTTTCTCTGATTTAAAACTTTATTGTATTTTGTAAGATTATATAGATAAATTTTATCTAACTGACAAAGCTCTACATCCAAGAATCTTCTTCGCTCTGAAGGACCATTTTTAATAATATTCAAATCCTCCGGTGAAAAAAATACAATATTCAGAATTCCAAACAATTCAGACGCTTTTTTTATGGGCATTCTATTAATTGCAATGCCTTTTGACTTATTTTTCTTTAAATGCATGTCAATCTGATAATCCAGACCGCTCTTTTCTACAACAGTACGAATATGTGCTTCGTCCTGTCCAAACTGAATTAATTCTCGATCTTTACTACCCTTATGCGACTTGGTTGTTCCACTCACATAAATGGATTCCAAAACATTTGTCTTTCCCTGAGCATTATCACCATATAAAATATTGGTGCCTCTATCAAATTCTATATACAAATCGTCATAATTGCGAAAATGGCTTAACGCAACGGATTTTAAAATCATTTTATAATTTTAATTGTTTCTCCGTCAAAAGAAACAATATCTCCGTCTACTAATTTTTTACCTCTCTGATACTCTACTTCACCATTGACAGTTACCTGTCCATCCTGAATTACCAGCTTCGCCATTACTCCGGAATCCACCAAATTTGCTGCTTTCAATGCCTGACCTAATTTGATATAATCCTCTCTTAATTTTATTTCTTCCATATTTTCCTCGATTTCTGAATCATTACATCATGCTAAATTAGTTGGTAGCTGCATTAAAGTTTACAGGAAGAATCAGGTAAATAAACTTTTCATCATCATCCTTAATGAAACATGGTGCTTTTGGATTAACCATATAAAGGGTAACTTCTTCTTCATCAATAACACGAAGAGCATCAATAAAGAATTTCGGATTGAATCCAATCAAAATATCTTTTCCTTCTTTCTGGATGTCGATATCTTCATTCATAGAACCAATAAAGGAATTAATTTTTAATTCCATGTTTCCATCGGTTACATTCATAATAATTGGCTTCTTATCGCCTTCTTTTACCAAAAGTGTCGCACGATCAATACAGCTTAACAGTTCACGTTTATTAATTTTAATCTTTGTTTCATAGTCAGAAGAAAGCATCTGTTCAATTTTAAAGTATTCTCCTTCAATCAAACGTGAAACAACAGTCGTATTATCAAATTCAAAAACAATATGATTATCAGTGAAGAACATATTTACATCTTCGTTTACATCTCCCGGTAAAATCTTACTTACTTCCTGTAATGTTTTTCCAGGAACAACAACTTTATGATTCTCATAATTTTCTTTCAGTTCAATATTTCGTATAGAAATACGATGTCCATCCAAAGATACAACTTTTAACTGATTTTCTTTGATTTCAAATAATTCACCTGTCATTAATTTGTTATTATCACTGTCAGCAATGGAAAAAATTGTCTGTCTAATCACTTCTTTCAGTGTAAACTGAGAAAGAACGATAGACTGATTTCTTTCAATGAATGGAAGATAAGAAAAATCTTCTCCTGATTTTCCAATAATATTGAATTTCGCTTTTTCACAAGTAATAGTAGTTTTAAAAGATGCATCTGTTTCTATAGTGACTTCGCTATCAGGAAGCTTTCTTACAATTTCAGAAAAAATCTTTGCATCTAATGCGATTACTCCACGTTCAGTAATTTCTCCTTCAATCTTTGTTTCGATTCCTAATTCCATATCATTAGCGGTCAATTTAATTTCATTTGTAGAAGCGTCAATTAAAATACATTCTAAAATAGCCATGGTGGTTCTAGAAGGTACTGCTTTGGAGACAATATTTACTCCGTGTAATAAATTAGATTTGGAACATATGATTTTCATGTTTGTGTATAACTCCTTCCTGGGCTTTAAGATATATTTATAATTAAAGATTCGTATTCTTCATCTTAGGGTATGTGAATAAGTGTATAAGTGGTTCAATCCCTTTATTTTAGGGACTTGAACTTAAGGTATAACTTTGTGAATTACACCTTGAAATCGCTTGGATAAGCTGTGAATAAGATTTAGCACTTTATTTTCAAAAAAATCTCAAAAATCGAAAATAGGGCATAAATATGAGCTTATCAAGGCATTTCAACATAGGGTGTGAATAAGTTGTCCACAATTGTTGAAGGAAGAATTAATTCGGGTTAATCTTCTTCTTAATCGTTTCAATTAGATTATGAGAGTTCTCATTTGTTTCATATTCCTGTGTTATCTTCTTAATACCATGAATAATAGTAGAATGATCTCGGCCTCCTAATAATGCGCCAATCGTTTCAAGCGGAGTATCTGTCATATTTTTACACAGATACATGGCAATCTGACGTGGTCGGGCAATTTCATTACTACGATTTTTAGATATCATTTGGTCCGTAGAAATATTGAAGTGTTCGGAAACAATTTCAATAACAAGCTGTGGAGTAATCTCTCTTGGCTTGTCCGGAGAAATGATATTTTGTAATTCACGAACTGCAATTTCCATTGTGATATCGGTGTGTTCCAAATTGGAAAAAGCAAGAAGTTTATTTAAAGCACCTTCCAACTCACGAATGTTGGATTTAATATTGGTTGCAATATAATCCAGAATCTGATCATCTAACTGGAAACCATCGACTTCTTCTTTTCTTCGAAGAATTGCCATACGTGTTTCATAGTCAGGATAACCGACATCTGCAAGAAGTCCCCATTCGAAACGGGAACGGATACGTTCTTCCAAAGTTTCCATTTCTTTAGGAGGTTTATCGGAAGAAAGAATAATCTGCTTTCCGGCAGAATGAAGTACATTAAAGGTATGGAAGAATTCTTCCTGTGTACTTTCCTTTCCTATAATAAACTGAACGTCGTCAATCATTAATACATCTACAGTACGATACTTGTCACGAAGTTTTGTCATAGCAGATGCATTACCATTACGGATAGAATCAATTACTTCATTTGTAAATTCTTCTGAAGTAACATAAAGAATCTTTTTATCCGGTTGCTGTTTTAAAATGAAATGTCCGATGGACTGCATTAAGTGAGTTTTACCCAGTCCCGGTCCCCCATATATATAGAGAGGATTGTATACCTGACCCGGACATTCGGCTACGGCAAGAGATGCCGCGTGGGCAAATTTGTTATTTTCACCAACCACAAAAGTGTCAAACGTATAGTTAGGGTTCAGGTTGGTTCTATCTGAATCTGGAATGAATTCAGGACTCTTACTCCGAAAAGACTTTATAGATTTTGTCTGTTCAGGAAGAATAAATTCAATCTCATATTCAATTCCGGTAATCTCTGCAACTGCAACCTTAATTGGTAGGGTATATCTTTTGGAAATATAGTTTACACCAATTTGTTCAGAAGGTACCAGTATGTAGAGTTTCATATCTTCAATACTGTAAATACTTAATGGTTTTAAGAAAGTATCGAAAGCAATGTCGGAAATTTCATATTCTTCCTTGACAGTGCGTAAAATCTGTTCCCATTTTTCTAAAATAAGTTCCATATAGTTCTCCAAGCTTCTTTCTATTTATATATTCATAGTCTTCCACAGTCTATAATACCGCAAATGGCTTAAATAATCAATTAAAAAATTTGAAAGGTATAGGGGATAGTTAAATTAATGAAAATACGCTTATTTTATCCAAAAATGTATTATAAACATATCTACAGAGGAAAAAGCGCTGATTTTTTCGGTGATTAATGAACAGAAGAGTTTTATATAAACATGATATCAAAAAGTTTTCCACAAGTTATCCACAAATTATGGATAACTTTATGTAAACGCTAAAAATGTGTATAATTTGTGGATGGAATTAGTTTCTTCCTTATTAATAATAGAGCATGTTAATTTTGTGGAAAAGTATTTTGAGAGAGAAATCTATGAAAAACTAGATGTTGATAAAAAAGATTTCTTATTAATATATATAGTGGTGGATTTTTTTCGAAAATAAAAAAGTTGCGAAATGGCTTGACTTAAGGGGATTTTTTGTTATAATCAAAAGTGATGTTTTTTAACGTAGAGGAGGTGGATATCCATGAAAATGACATTTCAACCAAAAAAGAGATCAAGATCCAAGGTTCACGGATTTAGAGCTAGAATGAGTACAGCAGGCGGAAGAAAAGTATTGGCTGCAAGAAGATTAAAAGGAAGAAAAAAATTATCAGCTTAGGCCACAACATTGTGGTCTTTCTTCTTACTAGTATAAATTTTATATTTAGTAAGAATGAGGAATATTTGTATGAAATTCTCAGAATCATTGAAGAAAAACAGTTACTTCCAGAAAGTCTATCGAAATGGTAAGTCTTATGCGAACCGTTTTTTTGTTATGTATGTTATGGAAAATAATTTGGATAGAAATAGACTAGGAATATCAGTTAGTAAAAAAGTAGGAAATAGTGTTATAAGACATCATATTACAAGATTGGTAAGAGAAGCATACAGACTACAGGAAGAGATGTTCAATAGTGGTTTGGACATTGTAGTCATCGCAAGGGTTTCAGCAAAGAATGTGACTTATCATGAAACAGAGAGTGCTTTGCTACACCTTGGAAATCTTCATCACATCTTAAGAAAACAATAGTAAATTTATTTAGAAAAGAAGATGGAATATTTTGAAAAGAATATTAATTGCGATAATAAAGTTTTATAGAAAATATTTATCACCTTTAAAAACTACCAAATGCCCTTATTATCCAACCTGTTCGACTTATGGGTTACAGGCAATTGAAAAATATGGGGCTGTAAAAGGTTCTATGTTAGCTGGGTGGAGAATATTAAGATGTAATCCCTTTTCAAAAGGCGGATATGATCCAGTTCCATAATATAGGAGGTTTTTTACAGTGACACAGATTATTTTGACCCAGTATTCCGGTAAAATTATCGGACCTATTGCACGATTAATCGGTTATATCATGAATTATCTGTATATGTTTTTGGATAATGTATTTGGAATCCAAAACATAGGTATCTGTATTATATTATTTACATTTATTATTTATATGTTAATGATTCCATTGACTTATAAGCAGCAGAAATTTTCAAAATTATCTCAGAAGATGCAACCGGAGATAAAAGAGATTCAGAAAAAATATCAAGGCAAAAAAGATCAGGCTTCTATGATGAAGATGAATGAGGAAACACAGGCCGTTTATGAAAAATATGGCGTATCTCCAACGGGGAGCTGTGTTCAGATGTTAATCCAGATGCCAATACTTTTTGCAATGTACCGTGTAGTATATAATGTACCTGCTTATGTAAGTAGTGTAAAGGAAGTATATACTCCATTGGTAGATAAGATAACGAATGTATCAGGTTTTCAGGATATTATAGAAAAGTTCGTTGAAACTGCTAAAGTTAGACCAATGTATGGCTTGAATTTTGAAACAGCAACATCTACATCTAATTCTATTATTGATGTATTGTATGCGCTTCCAAGTCATGGTTGGGAATTATTAAAGGATAGTTTTACCGGATTATCAGATATTATTAGCAGTACAGCAGATCAGGTAGCTCATTTAAATAATTTTTTAGGAATTAATATTGCAAACACACCATTTTCCATGGTGAAAAATGGCTGGAGTGAAAAAGATTTTATTTTAATCATTGCAGCATTAGCTGTACCGTTGGTTTCCTATTTGACACAGGTAATTAACATTAAATTAATGCCTACTTCTTCCGGAGCAGGTGATAATGATGCAATGGCAAGACAGATGAAGACTATGAACACAATGATGCCTTTATTCTCATTATTTATGTGTTTCAGTGTTCCTGTAGGTCTTGGTCTTTACTGGATTGCAGGTTCTATGATTCGTTGTATCCAGCAGTTGATTATTAATAAACGTATGGAAAATCTTGACCTGGACGTTATTATTGAACAGAATAAAGAAAAGGCTAAGAAAAAGAAAGAAAAAAGAGGAATTTATCAGAACCAGATTGCAAATGCAGCAAAAATGAATACTAGAAATATCCAGGAACCAATGAGTGCAAAAGAAAAGGATGCAAAGATTCAGCAGACTGCAGAATATGCAAAAACAGCGAAAAAAGGAAGCCTTTTAGAAAAGGCAAATATGGTAAAAGAATTCAATGAACGTAACAACAAGTAGGGGGAATGGTCATGGAATTTATAGAAGTAACAGCAAAGACAGTAGACGATGCTATTACTGAAAGTTTGGTAAAGCTTGGAACTACTAGTGATAAAATTGAATATGAAGTAATTGAAAAAGGAAGCAATGGTTTCCTTGGAATTGGAAGTAAAATGGCAAAAATCAGAGTTCGTAAGAAATCTGATGTAGAAGATTTTATTCGTGATTTTTTGAAAGATGTATTCCGTGCAATGGATATGGAAGTAGAGATTACGATTGAAAAGAGCGAAGATGGTAAAAATATTGATGTAGAATTAAAAGGAAATGAAATGGGAGTTTTGATTGGAAAACGTGGACAAACCTTAGATTCTCTTCAGTATTTAACAAATCTTGCAGTTGGAAAACAGGTAAATGAATATGTTAAAGTAAAATTAGATACGGAAGATTATAGAAAGAGAAGAAAAGAAACTCTGGAAAATCTTGCGAGAAATATTGCTTATAAGGTAAAAAGAACAAAACGTCCTGTTTCCTTAGAACCAATGAATCCATTTGAAAGAAGAATAATTCACTCTGCATTGCAGAATGATCGTTATGTAAGTACACACAGCGAGGGAGAAGAACCTTATAGACATGTGGTAGTTACGTTGAAAAGATAATTTGTTTATTTACGAAAGGCTTTCTCAAACTATGACAGTATGTTATAATGAGAAAGCCTTTTGAAATTTTTGAGAAAGTAGCAATTTAGAAAGGAGTTTTTATGAAAACAGATACGATTGCAGCAATTGCAACAGCCATGACAAACTCTGGAATTGGTATTGTAAGAATTAGTGGAGAGGAAGCCTTTTCAGTAATAGATAAGATATATCGTTCTAAAAAAGGAGAAAAAAAGTTATCTCAGGAAAAAAGTCATACCGTTCATTATGGCTATATTTGTGATGGTGAAAAAGTAATTGATGAAGTTATGGTATTGATTATGAAAGCTCCCAATAGTTATACAACAGAAGATACCGTTGAGATAGATTGCCATGGTGGAACTCTTGTAATGAAACGAATTCTGGAAACGGTCATTAAATATGGGGCAAGACCGGCAGAACCTGGTGAATTTACAAAGAGAGCATTTTTAAATGGAAGGATAGATTTATCTCAGGCAGAGTCAGTAATTGATGTCATTAATGCAAAGAATGATTTTGCATTAGAATCTTCTATTAATCAACTTCAAGGTAGAATAAAAGATAAAATAAAAGAGATTCGAGGAAAGGTTATTCATGAAATTGCTTTTATTGAATCAGCCCTGGATGACCCGGAGCATTTTTCTATAGACGGGTATGGGGAAAAATTGATGGGTATTATGAATGAAGTTTCTGATGAAGTAAAGAGTTTGTTAGCATCTTCTGAAAATGGTGAATTATTAAAAGAAGGAATCAATACGGCAATTATAGGAAAACCAAACGCAGGAAAATCTTCTTTGATGAATGTGTTACTTGGAAGAGAGAGGGCAATTGTAACGGATATTGCCGGAACTACCAGGGATGCATTGGAAGAACAGATTAACTTAAATGGTATTACATTGAATATTGTAGATACAGCAGGAATTCGGGATACCGAAGATATTGTAGAAAAAATTGGTGTTGATAAAGCAAAAGAATATTTATTAAATGCTAATTTAATAATATATGTGGTGGATTCATCAACAGGATTGGATGAGAATGATGAAGAAATCATTTCTATGCTTTCTGATAAAAAAGCAATCATTCTTTTGAATAAATCAGATTTGTCACAGGTTACTTCTCAAGATGTATTGCAGAAAGTATTAAAAGAAAAGAATATAGAAAAGCCGGTAATTTCTATTTCTGCAAAAGAGCAAACCGGAATAGATAAGTTAGAGAATATCATAAAGGAAATGTTTTTTCAGGGAGAACTTTCTTTTAATGATGAAATATATATTACGAATGTGCGTCAGAGAACTGCATTACAGTCTGCACTTAGTAGTTTTCAACTGGTGAAAAAAAGTATTGAAGATGGAATGCCAGAAGATTTTTATTCCATTGATTTGATGAGTGCTTACGAAGATTTGGGAAGTATTATTGGAGAAGCAGTAGGTGAAGACTTGGTCAATGAAATCTTCAGCAAGTTCTGTATGGGTAAATAATTTTACCTATCAATGAATTTCAAAGCGGTAATTTAATGTAAATAAAGAAACTTGAGATAGAAAGAAGGATAAAAAATGCCTTATGTAGAAGAAAATTATGATGTGGTAGTAGTAGGAGCTGGTCATGCAGGATGTGAAGCAGCACTTGCCTGTGCAAGACTGGGGTTGGAAACCATAGTGTTTACGGTAAGCGTAGAAAGTATTGCATTGATGCCATGTAATCCGAATATTGGTGGAAGTTCTAAGGGACATTTGGTAAGAGAGATTGATGCCCTTGGCGGAGAAATGGGAAAAAATATAGATAAAACATTTATTCAGTCGAAAATGTTGAATGTTTCCAAGGGGCCGGCAGTTCATTCTCTTCGTGCCCAGGCAGATAAGGCAGAATATAGTCGAACGATGCGAATGACTATGGAAAATACAGATCATCTTACCATTCGGCAGTCTGAAGTGTCAGAGTTAATAGTAGAAGATGGTGTAGTAAAAGGTGTAAAAACTTTTTCAGGTGCAACTTATCATAGTAAAGCCGTTGTACTTTGTACCGGTACATATTTGAAGGCAAGATGTCTTTATGGTGAAGTTATCAATTATACAGGACCAAATGGATTACAGCCGGCAAACCATCTTACAGATTCGTTGAAAGCAAATGGTGTAGAAATGTTCCGCTTTAAGACTGGAACTCCGGCAAGAATAGATAAACGTTCTGTTGATTTTTCGAAAATGCAGGAACAAAAGGGTGATGAGAGAGTAGTTCCATTTTCCTTTACTACGAATCCGGAAGATGTTCAGATTGAACAGGAATCTTGTTGGCTTACTTATACAAATTTAAAGACACATGAGATTATTAAAAATAATCTAGACCGTTCTCCAATTTATGCCGGTGTTATTGAAGGAACCGGACCAAGATACTGTCCATCCATTGAGGATAAAGTAGTAAGGTTCGCAGATAAAGAAAGACATCAGGTCTTTATTGAACCGGAAGGAAAATATACCAACGAAATGTATATTGGAGGAATGTCCAGTTCTCTTCCGGAAGATGTACAATATGAAATGTATCATACTGTTCCGGGATTGGAAAATGCTAAGATTGTAAAAAATGCATATGCTATTGAATATGATTGCATCAATCCGAGACAGTTAAATCCTACTTTGGAATTTAAAAAGATTAAAGGATTATTTTCCGGAGGTCAGTTCAATGGAAGTTCCGGATATGAAGAGGCAGCCGGACAAGGATTAGTAGCAGGAATCAATGCTGCTATGTCTGTATTAGGAAAAGAACCTTTAGTATTAGATCGTTCTGAGTCATATATTGGTGTTTTAATTGATGATTTGGTAACAAAAGATAATAAAGAACCTTACCGCATGATGACTTCAAGAGCGGAATATCGCTTACTTTTGCGTCAGGATAATGCGGATTTACGCCTTTCTAAAAAAGGATATCGGGTAGGATTGATAAGTAAAGAACGTTATGACTGGGTGATAGAAAAAGAAAGACTCATTCAGGAAGAAGTAGAAAGAGTAGAACATGTAAATATTGGTGCTAATGCAAAGACACAAAAAGTACTGGAAGAACATAATAGTACGCCATTAAAAAATGGAACAACATTAGCAGAGTTGATTCGTAGACCGGAATTATCTTATGAAGATTTGGCAGAAATTGATCCGGAACGTCCAGAATTGAAATATGATGTAATAGAACAGGTGAATATCAGTATTAAATATGATGGATATATCAAGCGCCAGATGAAACAGGTAAAGGAATTTAAGAAGCTGGAAAATAAGAAGTTGCCGGAGCATTTTGATTATGAGCAGGTAAAGAGTTTGCGTATTGAAGCAAAACAGAAACTAAATCTGTATCAACCAGTGAGTGTGGGACAGGCTTCCAGAATCTCAGGAGTTTCTCCGGCAGATATTTCTGTATTGCTGGTATATTTGGAGCAAATGTATCATAATCAGAAGAAAGAAAACTAGTGGAGTGATTATGGAATATAATTTAGAAAAATTTAAATCAGGATTAAACAAATTAAAAATTGAACTTTCAGAGCAGCAAATACAACAATTTCTTACTTATTATGAGATGTTGGTGGAAAAAAATAAAGTCATGAATCTTACTGCTATTACAGAATTTGAAGATGTGGTGGAAAAGCATTTTTTAGATTCATTAAGTTTGATTCAGCAGATAGAGTTGCATCAGAATCTTAAGGTATTGGATTTAGGAACCGGTGCGGGATTTCCGGGAATTCCATTAAAAATTGCATTTCCGGAATTAGAAATTGTATTGATGGATTCTTTGAATAAGAGAATTAATTTTTTAAATGAAGTGATTGATGCATTGAAGTTGGAACATATTACAGCAGTCCATGGAAGAGCAGAAGAGATGGCAAGAAAGCCAGAGTATAGAGAACAGTTTGATTTATGTGTTTCTAGGGCAGTTGCTAATCTTGCATCCTTAAATGAATATTGTTTACCTTTTGTAATAGTAGGAGGAAATTTTATTTCTTACAAGTCAGGAGAAGTCGAAGCGGAAGTAGAGCAGTCTAAGAAGGCAGTTTTTCTTTTAGGTGGAAAAATAAAAGATGTAAAAAAATTCCGCTTAGTAGAAACGGACGCGGAACGTTCCTTTATCCAGATACAAAAGGTAAAGAAAACACCAAAAACTTATCCCAGAAAAGCGGGAACTCCTTCTAAAAACCCAATTCAATAGAAATGAAAAAGATAGGAAGATTATTCCTATCTTTTTTAGTATGCTTAGTTTGATTCCAGATAAAGGTTTAATACGTCCATCAATTTTTCCGGAACTTCCAATTGAGGAAGATATTTAGAATTATCCACATAGGAGGCTTCGATGGAAGAATTGTAAGCCACATAGGAATTCATAACTTCTGTAATGCCATTCTGTTCTCGACTTCCAATTAAATAAATGCTGTTATTTATTTTCTTGAGAGCATGAACGATATTGATGTTAGTGTAACTTGCCTTAATACTGGACAACAAATATTTCCCTTTTCCATTTTGTAAGTGAGCTGATTCGTAATAAGTGTCCAGGACTTTTGTAGGTACCATATGTCCTTTATAGTAATATTTTTCTTCGAAAAGTTTTGAAATATTTTTGCTATGGAACACAATGTTATAAATTAGAGTACCTATAATTGGCATATCAATAAGGAACTTTAAAGCATTCTTTTCTTTATTTGGTGTAGCACACAGTTCTACCAGATTGGTAGGATTAATTACAATAATTTTATTGAATTGTTCCGGATTCATATTGCATGCCATCAAAGTAAAAGAAGAAGATTCTCCGGTTACTACTACATCTGTTTTTTCTCCAATTACATTTTTAATAAAATCAGTAATGAGCTGAACAAAGAGATAATTACTGTAGGTCATATTTGGTTTATCACTACGGCCACAGCCCAAAAGATCAATAGTATAAACAGTGTGATTTTTTGCCAATCGTTTTACGCATTTTTCCCATTCATAAGAAGAAGAAGCCGGATTCAAATCATGAACTAAAAGTACAGGACTTCCTTTTCCTTGTTTAGTATAAAAAATTTCGCCATATCTCCAGGTAAAAAATTTTCCATTGTCGGTTTTTAATAAGTTCTTCATGACAGAAGAAACACTAATAGCTTTATTAATACCATAAATGCTTATGGTGGTCATCGTTGTAAGAAGTAAAAAATTACGAATTTGTTTTTTCATCTAGAGCCATCCTCCCTCAACATTTTTTCTCTTTCTATTATTATAGACGAATTGATACAGATATACAAATAAAAAATCAAAATTAATCTTTAAATATAATTTAAAATGATATAAAATTAAAGTGTTATAGTTTGAAATTATAAATAAGAACATATGTTCTGAAGGAGAAATATGATAATAGAATACTTGGAAAAAATATATGCGGAAATGTATGAACAGAAAGTTTCTCTTGAACGTGATTATAAAAAGAATGAACTTTTATTAAAAGAAAATATTCAATTTATATATACATTGGAAAATTCTTTAGACAGGAATTATGAATCTTTTTCTCCAAGAGATATTAACCATGAAAGCTATGAGAAAATAGAAAATTTGAAAGAAGAAAAATCCCAAATTGAGAAACAGGAAGAAATATTAAGAATAAAGATTTCTGATTTAAATGATCATTTGGCAGAACTGGAACATGTATTAAAAGTTGTTCGCGAAAATACAAAGGCAATAGAAGAAAAAGAAGTCTTATTAGAAGATGATGAGTTTTTTCGAAAAAAAATACTGGAAACACAGGAAATGGAACGTCAAAGAATTGCTCGTGAATTACATGATTCCATTGTGCAGAATCTTACCAGTATAGTACATAAGATAGAATTTTGTACAAAATTAATGGATATGGATACCGTAAGATGTAAGTTAGAACTTCAGACAATGTCAAAGATGGTAAAAAGAATTATTGAGGATATGAGGCAAGTAATATATGATTTGCGTCCAATGTCTCTAGATGATATTGGTTTGGATGTCACATTAGAACGTGAAGCAGCTAAGTGGAGAAATACCGGAAAAGTTTTAGTGGACTATCAAACAGAGGGAATAATAAAAAAATTACCACCTCTTACATCTCTTACTGTTTTAAGGATTGTGCAAGAAGCATGTAATAATACTATAAAACATTCCGGAGCAAAAAATATTAAAATAATACTTTCTTATGAAAAAGAAAAAGTAAAAGTTGAGATTGCAGATGATGGTTGTGGGTTTGAAGTAGAAAGTATAGAACATTTGCAGAGGGATGATGGTTCAGGGTTTGGAATATCAATAATGAAGGAAAGAGTATATTTATTATCTGGGAAAATAAATATAGAATCAATCATAGGAGAAGGTACTAAAATTTCTGTGGAATTTCCTATTGATAAGGAGGAAAATTAAATGGCAATAGAGGTAATGATAGCAGATGATCATTCCATGGTACGGGAGGGGTTAAAACAGTTATTAGAATTAGATGGGGATATTCTAATAACCGGCGAAGCGAGTGATGGAGTAGAATGTTTGAAATTACTGGAAGAGAGTCTTCCACAAGTTCTTTTATTAGACATTAACATGCCAAATATGAATGGATTGGAAGTACTAGAAAGAATAAAAGAAAAGAAAATAGACACAAAGGTAATTATACTTACAGTCCATAATGAGGTGGAATATTTATTAAAAGCAGTAGAAATAGGAATTGATGGTTATATGTTGAAAGATTCTGATTCAAATGAATTAAAAAAAGCAATTTTGAGTGTGATTCAGGGAGAAAGTTATATACAGCCAAGTTTAATTCCAATTTTGAATTCTAAGATGATAGAAAGAGATGTTGAAAAAGAAAAATTAAATCTTTTAACAAAAAGAGAAGTTGATGTATTAAAACTTATGGCAGTTGGCTCATATAATAAAGAAATCGGGGAAAAACTTAATATAAGTGAGCGTACTGTTAAAAATCATATTTCTAGCATCTTTAAGAAAATAGAAGTTTCGGATAGAACACAAGCTGCAATATTTGCAATTAAAAATAATTTGATTAATATATTTTGATAAGTAGAAGGAGATGTTTCACGTGAAACATCTCCTTTGAAATAATATGATAAAAAACACAATGTTTCACGTGAAACATTGAAATAAATCTAGAATTACATGTCGAAAAGTGATATAATAGGGAAAGTATAGAAAGAAAGGAAAACGTCATGGGAAGAATTATTGCTATTGCAAACCAAAAAGGTGGAGTTGGTAAGACTACTACTGCAATTAATTTATCAGCATGTCTTGCCGAAACTGGAAAAAAAGTATTAACTATTGATTTGGATCCTCAAGGAAATACTACCAGCGGACTAGGTATCGAAAAAGAAGAATTAGAAAATACAGTATATGAACTGATGCTTGGTGAATGTACGGTTAGAGAAAGTATGATAAAAACAGAAATTGAAGGATTGCAATTAATTCCGTCAAATGTAAATCTTGCTGGTGCTGAAATAGAATTACTTGGTATTAATGAAAAGGAATACATTTTAAAAAATGAAGTAGATTATATACAGGATGATTTTGATTTTATTATTATTGATTGTCCTCCTTCTTTAAATATGCTTACGATAAATGCTATGACTACTGCAAACACAGTATTAGTTCCAATACAATGTGAGTACTATGCATTGGAAGGATTAAGTCAGCTGATACATACGATTAATCTTGTACAACAAAGATTAAATCCGAGCCTTCATATGGAAGGAGTGGTATTTACTATGTATGATGCAAGAACAAATTTATCTTTGCAGGTTGTAGAAAATGTAAAAAATAATTTAAATACTACGATATATAAAACAATTATTCCAAGAAATATTCGTTTAGCAGAAGCCCCTAGTCATGGTCTTCCCATTAATTTATATGATTCGAAATCTGCTGGAGCAGAAAGTTATCGTTTGTTGGCAAAAGAAGTAATAGAAAGAAAGGATGTATAAAGATGGCAGCAAAAAGAGGTGGATTAGGAAAAGGACTAGATAGTCTTATTACTGATAAAGTTGGAAGTGGAAATACAACAGTAGAAACTACAAACACGAAAAAGGCAGAGCCGGATAAAGATGTTACTTTTGTGAAAATTGGAAAGGTAGAACCAAATAGAGAACAGCCAAGAAAGAATTTTGATGAAGATGCTTTGTTGGAATTATCGGAATCAGTAAAACAGTATGGAGTATTACAACCATTATTGGTACAGGATAAAAAAGATTATTATGAAATTATTGCAGGAGAGAGAAGATGGCGTGCAGCCAAGCTTGCTGGTTTAAAAGAAGTTCCTGTAATTATTAAGAATCTTACAGAACAGGAAATTGTAGAGATTTCTTTAATTGAAAATATACAAAGAGAAAACTTGAATCCAATTGAAGAAGCGTTGGCATATAAAAGATTATTAAATGAATTTAATTTGAAACAGGATGAAGTGGCAGAAAGAGTTTCGAAATCTAGAACAGCAGTTACCAACTCTATGCGTTTATTAAAATTAGATGAGCGTGTTCAACAAATGGTGATTGATGATTTGATTTCTACAGGCCATGCAAGAGCATTGTTAGGAATTGCTGATGGTGAGCAGCAGTATGCACTTGCACAACAGATTTTTGATGAAAAACTTAGTGTTCGTGAAACAGAAAAATTGGTGAAAAAATTGCAAAAACAAAAAACGGAAGCACCAAAGCCGGCAGTGGATAATAGTATGGCAGTATTCTATGAAGATATGGAACAGAAATTAAAGGCTATTATGGGAACGAAAGTTGCAATTCACCAGAAGAATAATCAAAAGGGAAAGATAGAAATAGATTATTATTCTACAGATGAATTAGAAAGAATTATGGAATTATTTCAGTCAATACATGAATAAAAAGAAAACAAACATATGTTCTATACGATGGAGGTACTTATGATATCAGAATTTTTACATTTAGAATTTACAGCAGATGATTTTTTACTTACTTTTGCGATTATGGCGGGTGTCATGTTGATATTACTTATTTTAGTAATTGTCAACATGGTAAAGACAAGTAAGATAAAGAAAAAGTATGAATCTTTTATGGTAGGAAAAGATGCAAAATCATTAGAAGAAAATCTTATAAAAAGAATTCACCAGGTAGAAGATTTGTTAGTATCTGAAAAAAGAAACGAAGAAAATATTGAAAAAATATTTAATAATTTGAAGTTTACCTTCCAGAAGGTTGGAATGGTAAAATATGATGCTTTTAATGAAATGGGGGGAAAACTTAGTTTTTCTTTGGCGTTATTAGATCAGAAAAATGATGGATTCATTATCAATGCAATGCATAGTAGAGAAGGCTGTTATACTTATATCAAAGAAATTATTGATGGAAATTCTGTTATTGTTTTAGCAGAAGAAGAAAAAGAAGCATTGAATATCGCAATGGGAGTAAGTGAAAAGAAGCCGGAATAATTGGGAGTATAAGATGAAAAAATACCGTGTATCAGAATTGGCTGGAAATGAGATACTCGCCAAATCTGTGTATTTGGAAAATGGTCAGCTTTTATTAGAAAAAGGAATCAGTTTAGATGAATCCTATAAAGAATCTTTGATTGCACTGAATATACAGGATGTTTTTGTTCAGGGTCCATATGAAAAATATGAAAGACCGAATTTTTATCTGGAACGGGAAAAAATAATAAATTTTCAGAAACAATTAGAAGAGATATTATCTCATCACGTGTATAAAGAAAATAAAAAATTAAAAAGATTAAAAACTCTTGCAGAAGAGATAGCAGAAGAGATCTTCCAGGTAGAAAATAAAAAACTAATTGATGTGGTAGAACATAGTGGAAATCTTTATGAACATATTATATTTACAACTATGTGGAGTCTTATTCTCGCAAAGGAATATGGATTTGCGAAAGAACAGTCAGCACATCTTGCTTTAGGTGGACTTTTACATGATTTGGGATTATGTTATATAAATGTAAACTATCGGGATTGTCATATGGAAGAAATGACACCTTTGGAAATTTTTGAGTTAAAGAAACATACCATTTTGGCATATACCGCCCTAGAGCAAGAGACATGGATTCCGGAAATTTCCAAAAAGATGATTTTATCACATCACGAAAAAATCGATGGAAGTGGTTATCCCTTAAAACAGAAAAATCAGGAACTGGAATGTAAAATCATACAAATATGCGATGCCATGGATGGTAGTTTGTGTGGTATGGAACGGCAAAAAGTTTCTGTGGAAAAAGCGTTGGAAGAAATAAGCGATAGCCAGAAATATGATGAGGAAATAGTAGGAATTTTAAAAGCCAAAATTGCCAGATATCCGGTGGGGACACAATTACAGTTAGAAAGCGGGAAAAAAGCAATAGTTGTTTCACAGACGGAAAATCCTTTTCAACCGGAAATAATAGAATTAGAGGAAAAGGATATCCACCCTAAATTATTGACAGAAAATGTAATCCACATATTTTAAAAAATATTTAAAATAGTGTGGAAAAAGAATATTTTGTATTATATAATAAAAAGAGAAGTTTCCCATGAAGGGAGTGATAGTATGCACAATTATTTGAGAAGTATTGGATTTAAGAATTTAGCAAAGAAAAAAGAACTGGATATTTTAATAGATGATATTATTAAAAACCCGGATAACAAATTGATTACTGAAGATGCAAAAGGAAATGTTTTTGCAGAATTAAGTAAGGAATATGGTGAATTTATTGGAATTGCAGTCCGTGGTGAATATATCGAAGATGAATTTCAAATGGATTACTACTATCCCTATTTTATAGGAAGCGGAATTACTACCGAGGAAAAGGTAGAGATAGAAAGACGTTCTGACAGAGAAGCCTATGCCGGAATTTGTGATGAATTGCGAATAGGGGTTACTTTGATTTTTTATTTGCAGAATGTAATTGAATATTTACAGGAAACCGGAAGTATTGCAAGAAAGATTCCGGTGAATACAACTTTGTCTGCATTGTCTACTAGTGGAAAGATTGTTTTTCCTATCTATAAGAATGAGTCTCAGATAAAAAGTGGCCAAAATTATAATCAGAAGAGAAGTCATCTGATTGCAGCTGCAAGAGATGGAGATGAGGAAGCAATAGAAAGTCTGACATTAGAAGACATTGATACCTATTCTATGATTTCCAGAAGAGTTATGAAAGAGGATATTCTGTCTATTGTAGATACCTACTTTATGCCTTATGGAATTGAAAGCGACCAGTATAGTATTATGGGAGAAATTTTGAATTTCTATACGGTCGAGAATAACATGACTTCAGAGAAAAGTTATGTTATGACAATAGAAAGTAATAATCTGGTTTTTGATGTGTGCATCAATCAGGAAGATTTGTTAGGAGAACCTGCAATTGGACGCAGATTCAAGGGAACTATTTGGATGCAAGGCCGGATTAATTACCATATATAATTTTATGATTCATAGATATGGCTGCCGTTGCCAAACAGCTTAAAAAGTATGAAAATACGGCATTCGTTCTCATAGTTAAATGGATATAACAAGCGCCTCCTAAGCGCTAGTTGTGGGTTCGATTCCCGCTGGGAACATTCTTTTTAAGCAGTAATGACGATGAAATCATTGCTGCTTTTTTCACGCAAGTGCTATTTCAAGAATATATCTTATTCTCTATATACACTACTATCAATAATATTCACAAATTCTTTCATAGCATTATTCACATTTTTATCCTTATGTATTAGTATCTGCGAATAAATTGGGAACGAGCAACCTGACCAATTTAGTTTTACCAGTTTTCCGCTTTTCATCTCATCTATTGCTGACATATCCGGAATAAATGTAACCCCTAAATCATTTATCGCAAATTGTTTTAATATTTCCTTACTGCTTGTCTCCAATTCAATTTTGGGAGTAATATCATGTTTCTTCAAATCTGTAATTAGCATGTTATGAAAATTGCAATTATTCGGAGTTAATAATAATGGAATGCTGTCTAAATCCTTCTCCGCAATTTCATTTTTAGAAGCAAGAATATTTTTCGGACTTGCAAAAAAACTTAGATTCTCGGGTTTGTTATAAAGCAATAATAAATCATCCCTTACAATAAGTGGATTTAAAGTATATACAATATCTAAAGTCCCTTTTTTTAACATTTCTGGAAAAGTATCATGTGTGACAAACATAAGCTGAATTTCAACCTTAGGATATTTCTTTTTATATGCTAGTAAATACTGTGGAAACAAGTTATAACAAAGTGTTTCTGATACTCCTATTTTCAAAGTTCCATTAGGTTCATCACTTATAGGGACATCTAGTAGAATTTCACGCTCCAACTGTTTTATTTTTTCTGCATATTCTATCAGTCTCGTTCCTGAAACTGTTAATACTACAGACTTCCCCAATCTGTCGAATAGCTCAACACCTAGTTCCTCTTCCAATTGCTTTATCTGCATAGTGACTGTTGATTGTGCATATCCGAGAGATTCTGCCGCTAAGGTAAAATTTCCCAAACTAGCTATTTCAAGAAATGTTTTTAATTGAATTATTGTCATAGAAACCACCTTTTCAACTAAATTGAATTATTAATTCAAATTTATCAATTTTACTAATGGTTTATTCAATGATATTATACACGTAGAGACTATTAAATTCAATTACTAATGAAGGGAAAAATTTATGAATGAACTATGTATGATAATTAAAGATGCTGTAAAGCCTAATTTTATTAATATTAGAACATCTATTCAAACATATAACCGTGATGATCTTTGTTGTGGTCGTCCTTGTTGGAGATGGGCTTATCACGCACTTCATTCAGCTGATAAATGGTTCATAAATCCTTTTGACTACAATGAACCTGAGTTTCATGAAGATGGTATGGATAATCCTGATAATCCTAGTTCTGTTGTACTTTCAGATGAGCAATTGCTAGAATACCTTGAAAAAATAGAAAACAGAACACTTAATTATCTGGATACACTCACAGATGATATGCTATACGAAAAACCAGATAACTGCCCATATACACGTATGGAACTTGTACTTCGTCAATTTAGACATTTGTCATTCCATACAGGAATGCTGAATGGACAGACTGCCATTGTAACTGGTGAATTTCCTATGTGGATATCTGAAACAAATCAATACGTTGACGATGGCAAATTCTTTGGTCGATATCGATATAGAAATTACAAACCTAAAAAAAATGATATCTATACTATACGAAAATTATGTGATAAGATATTAGAGAAAGTACAAATCGGAAGTTAGTGCAGAGAAAGGAACAGATGATAAATATCGGTAATTATGAAATAAAAGAAATTGTATATTCTTTAGGTGCTGATTTGTGTGGTGTTGCCTGCATAGAGAGATTTAACAATGCACCAAAGGGATTTCATCCATTAGATGTATTGCCAAGTTGTAAATCTGTAATATCGTTTGCTGTTCATTTTCCTGTAGGAGCACTTAAATGTGAGACACCAGTTCCATATACTCGTATACGAAATTCACTCACACCTAAAATGGATGCAATAGCATTGAATTTATGCATTGAACTTGAGAAAAGAGGAATAGTGTCAGTGCCTATTCCAACAAATGAAAGTTTGTGGGATGAGAAGACAAATAGATGGCGTTCAATTATTTCACAGAAGCACGTAGCACAAGCGGCTGGAATAGGAAGAATAGGAAGACATTCATTACTAATTACCAAACAATTTGGTAGCATGGTATGGTTAGGAAGTGTTTTGTGTGAGGCAGAAATCGAACCAGATGAGATGATAGAGGATATATATATCCATTGCAACAGATGTGTACAAGTATGTCCTGCTAATGCACTGGAAAATGAAGAGATAAATCAGTCAGTGTGTTGGGATAATGCTTTTGGCGATGATGAAGCAACTAAGACATGGGTTATTTCGTGCCATAAGTGCCGAGACATTTGTCCCTATAATTTAGGTACAGAGAATAAGTTTATCTAATGTGAAACTTCCGGTTTATCGGTATGATAAGATGGTTGGACAAAAGTTACATGAAGAGAATGGTGAGATATATGGATAAAATAGAAATAATTGAATTAGAGAATATAAATCGTGAAGATGCACTTAAAATAATGATTCTTGAACTGGAAAATGAGATAAAAAATTCTCAATATATTTTATCTAGAAACATTAAACAGGAAGAAAGACAGTTTTCAATAATTCTGGATAATGTAATAAATAATACAATTGGGAAAGCAATATTATTAAATGGTAAATTAGCTGGCTTTCTCGCATTTTTCGGACCAAAAGATAATTTTTTTGGAAATTGTAAAGGTGCATTTTCACCACTCGGATATAGTGCATTCGGTTCATCGAATCGTGAAAAAATTGCATCTATTCTAATAGAATATTGTATAGAAGAACTTTATAAAAATGGTATAACACATATGGCATTATCAAGATATGCCAATGATGATGAAGTAGGAAGAATTTTGAATTTAAGTAGTTTTGGAATGCGATGTTCAGATGCGATAATGTTGGTGGAGAATTACAAATATGAATCTGATAATAAAGGTAACAAGGTGATTCGTTTTGAGATTCTTAATGGGAAAAGACGATTGGAAATTCAAGAGTTGGATCAAGCATTAACGAAACATTTATTAGCAAGTCCCTGCTGTTTCATTTCAAAAGATACCGATTTGGAAAATTTAGTAAGTGACAATGAAAAAGAGGTTATTGCTGCATATATTGAAAATGACATTGTAGGATATATGACATTGAC
This sequence comes from Roseburia sp. 499, assembly GCF_001940225.2. Lineage (NCBI taxonomy): Bacteria > Bacillati > Bacillota > Clostridia > Lachnospirales > Lachnospiraceae > Roseburia > Roseburia sp. 499. Next base: position 3,158,075 of record NZ_CP135164.1, on the reverse strand, counting down.
TCATGGTGGAGAAACTTATTTGTCCGAGTATGATAATGTGAGAAGTATTTGTGGTTGTTATGTAAAACCAGAATTTCGACATATGGGAATTGCAAAAGCATTGTTGGATGAAGTGGTTGAGCATGTTGCAAAGCAGGGATATACCTATTTGGGGACTGATTATGAAACAATTAATCCAACTGCATTGCGTTTTTGGACGAAATATTTTGCACCATATACATATTCGTACATACGAAGATTAGATGAAAGAATCTTAGAAAGGTATTCCTTGACTTAGATTTACAGATAATAATTTGTGTTTTCTACATGGACTTGAACAGGAGCTACGCACTAATTAATGCGTAGCTCCTTGTACATATTGCAGATAAAAAATATTGTTACTGCAAATCTTCCCGGTCAGATACTGTAATGAAATTTTCAAAGTCTTCTAATAATGCGGAGAGGTCTGCCTCTGTAAGGTCAGGGCCATTAATTCTTATATCAACATTCCCTTTATATCTGCAGTACATGGTATCATATTCACAATCACCATCAGAAATCTCATATGTATTTTCTGCGACTGTAATAGATCTGTTGTTTTTGCCACGGAGATCAAGACCTGAAAGATGAAATCCTGTACTTGATATTTCATACATTTCTATGGAATAATCTTTTCCATTAAAGTTATAGTCGAAAGAGATGTCTGTTGCATAGTCGCTGTTTTTGATAAATTCGCCTGTAAGATTAGATACTTTATCTAAACTATTGAATTTGAAATTACTTAATCCCATTTCAAATTCATTAAATGAGTTATGTTCTTTTAAATCAGATGGGTGTAATGGGGCAACTGAAGAATCTTCAACCGTACCATATGACATACTAAAGTCATCTAACCCGTCTTCATCCGTACCGTGTACATAAATATAGAAATCCGCATATTCATATTTTAAATCATATTCACCATTCTCAACTTCATATTCAGTACGATATTTACCACCAAAGAATTCATCAGCCTTATTCATATCTGTAAAATCAGGAAAAGCGTCTTTCGCTGAATCTCCCATTAAAGATAACATTGAAATTGCACATTCATCAGGTCGGCATGCTTTTTCTTGAATATTAGTTACAAATGTAGTAAGACCACAATTTAGTTCAATGTATGTATTACCGTCTTCTCCCAAATCGACAGGTAGGTAAGGGACATCGGATGGCCAACTGTTAAGACCACTTTCGGCAGCCCAGCTTAATGTACTAACAGGATCACCTATCTGGTATTTTTCGCCATTTAGGATTACAGTCTTATCCCAAGTTCCTTCTTCATTATTTGTAGTTTCTGAAATTTTCTGTTCTTTGGTATCTGATACAGTTGCATCTGGGGTGTTATTAGTTGTGTTGGCACAACCACATAACAATACACCGGCTATCATTCCGGTAGTTACAGTTCTTAATAATTTGTTTTTCCTCATATTACTTATAACCTCCACATAATCTTTTGTTAAAAAATTTGAAATGATGTGACATGCTTTTTGATAGTAACAGAAAAAATGAGAAAGATCAAATTTTTTTTCCTAGCTTTTACAATATAAGAAAATATCTAAAAAATAAATCAATGATAGTCAAAAAAACATCGACATCCGACTTCATACACGTTATAATATAGGTAATCTAATAGGGTTTGTTTGTAATTCTAACAATTTGCTAACAGAGTGTGTTTTACTCAGAAAAATTTGCATTATTTTGATAGTAAATAACAGGAAAGTTAGAAAAAATCAAGACTTTCCTTGAATTAGATGAACGTTCTTTGACAGGGGGACATCGCTGACTAAAGCTTTTAAGCGGTAGGTCGGGGGCGAATTACCTCGGGAACGTTTCCTAAAAATTCACAAAGGTGGAGGAAAAAAGTATGGGAAATGGGAATTTACAAAGGATTAAGGTTTTAATTGCTTCATTAGTAGCAGTGGTAGCAGCAATGGTGAACATTTATGTTATTGTGAATGCACCAAATAACTATGTATTACTGGCAATCGTAAGTTTGATTCTTCTGGTAGCAGTATATTTGGTTATAAGTGGAAAACTGCAATTACGAGATTTGAGTAGTCAGAAGGCAGAAGAGCAATATCATAATCTTATGACTTCTCAAAAGGCATGCTATTTACAAGCGCGTAAAAATTTTCGTGAGACAAGTGGAAAAATAAATGCGTTGGATGAAAAGATTGCCCCTCTCACAGTTAGTAATGATGCAAATTATAAGAAAATTGGCGAACTTTTAAGTGCTCTTATGGAGGATCAGAAGAAAGTAGCAAAGCTTACTTTAAGTAGAAGTAAGGAAAATGCTAATGCTATGATGAATTCCAATGATAAGGTATTGGAAGAGATGATTAAAGTTCAGGAAACTGTTAATCAGATAATGGAACAGAATGGAAATGGAACAGAAGAGAATCATGCAGAGCAATTTGTTAAAATAGAAGAAGGACAGCAGGAGCTGTTAGCAAAGATGCAACAGTTGGAAGATTCTTTAAAGAGCCAGATGGATGTGTTGGCAGATAAGGTTCAGGAAATGCCAAATATGGAAAGAGAAATGATGGAAGAATTAAAGTCTGAAATCAGGATAGAAGCATCCAGACAGGTAGCGGAAGAATCGAAAGTGGATGAAATAGAACCAGAACCAATGCTGGAAGAAGAACTAATATTGAAAGAAGAACCAATACTAGAAGAGGAACCAATACTGGAAGAAGAACCAATACTGGAAGAACTGGTAGAGGAAGAAACTGAGATTGAGCCAATATTGGAAGAACTAGAGACAGAAATAGAAGAGACTCCAATACTAGAAGAGGAACCAATATTAGAAGAAGAACCAATACTGGAAGAACTAGTAGAGGAAGAAACTGAGATTGATCCAATATTAGAAGAATCAGAGATAGAAATAGAACCAGAGCCAATATTGGAAGAACTAGAGACAGAAATAGAACCGGAGCCAATGAATGAAGAACTAGAGACAGAAATAGAACCGGAACCAATATCAGAAGCGCCGACTCCTGTAATGGATACAAATAAGATAATGACACCGGAAGAGATTGCTGCATTGATTGCTGGTGGAGAGGAAGAAGCACTTCCGGAAACAATGGAAGAAGCGGAAGTAGAAGAGCCAAAAGAAGAAGCATCAGTGGAACCATCTATGCCGGATTTATCAGATCCGAATAAGAAGATGAGTCCGGAAGATATCGCAGCTTTAATTGCAAATATGTAATATGTAGTCCTTATGAGTTATCAGTTTAAGATTTCTCATAAGGATTTTTTTGTCATATAAAATAGTCTGTTTGCATATAATAAAGAAACTGTATGCGGGTATTTTGTTATGAAACGAAAAAAAAGTGTAAAACAAAAAATAACAGAAGTAGCTTACGAAAAGCAATCTTTACAGAAAAAAATGATACATCTTCAAAAATGTATCAAGGAAGTGGATAATGTATTAAATGGGAAAAAACAATAAAAGAACGAAAAAAAACACCGCCCCCGAGCTCATTTCGTCATCGAAAACAGTGCTTTTGTAATGCGCCTCCAGGGGTTCGAACCCTGGACACCCTGATTAAGAGTCAGGTGCTCTACCAACTGAGCTAGAAGCGCTTATTTTTTATTGCGTACTCATCAACGCAAGGATTATTATATAATAAACTAGTAAGAAATGCAAGAACTTTTTTAAAAAAAATTAAGAAAAGTTTATATAATGTTTGCAACCTTGACACATGATATGGAAGAGAGTAGAATTGTACTATCTAAATAATACAAAAGGAGAGAATCAATGAAGAAAATAGCAAGAAATATTTTAATAACAATAATAGTATTACTAGCGGCATTTATTTATTATTATATTACTCTTCCGGCAATTAACATACATTCCATTGGAACATGGATGTTTGTAATTGGTGGGATTGTATTATTAAGTATTTTTGCAATGATAAGAAAGGCAATCAAAGATCATTGGAGAATAGAAGGAAAAAAAGGAAGTATAAATATTGACATTAAGGCAAGTGGTATTGCAAAAATTGGTTTTGGAATTGTAGGAGTTTTATTGATTATTCTTGTAATTGGAAGTATACTATCTTCTCCAATTGTAAATGCAAAAAAATATCAGGAATTAATGGTGGTAGAAGAGGGGAATTTTACAGGAGATATTTCTCAAGTGGACTATAGCACCATTCCTATTTTAGATAAGGATTCTGCAGCACTTTTGGGAGATAGAAAAATGGGAAGTATGGTAGATATGGTATCTCAGTTTGAAGTATCTGATGATTATACTCAGATTAATGTAAATAATCGTCCGGTACGAGTTACCCCTCTGGTATATGCAAGTCCAATTAAATGGCTTACCAATCAGAGTGACGGTATTCCGGCTTATATCAAGATTGATATGGCAACACAGGATACGGAATGTGTAAAATTGGATAAACCAATTAAATATTCTAAATCAGAGCATTTTAATCGAAATATTTATCGTCATTTGAGATTTAAATATCCGACGTATATCTTTAGTGAACAAATTTTCTTTGAAATTGATGACGAAGGAACACCGTATTGGATTTGCCCGGTAAAGAAATTTAATATTGGTTTATTTGGAGGCGAAACCATAGGAAAAGTAGTGGTATGTAATGCACAGACCGGAGACTGCACCAGCTATGATATTGAAGATGTACCACAATGGATTGATAAGGTATATCAGGCAGAAATGTTGATGGATTTATACGATTATAGCGGAACCTTAAAGCATGGATATTTTAACAGTATTTTAGGACAGAAGGATTGTCTTCAGACTACGGACGGATATAATTACATTGCGTTGGATGATGATGTGTGGGTATATTCTGGTGTTACCAGTGTCAGCGGAGACCAGTCAAATGTAGGATTTGTTTTAATGAATCAGCGAACCATGGAAACCCGTTTTTACAAGGTAGAGGGAGCAACAGAAAGTTCAGCCATGTCTTCAGCAGAAGGACAGGTACAGAACTTGGGTTATACAGCAACGTTCCCATTATTATTAAATATATCGGGAGAACCAACCTATTTCATGGCATTAAAAGATGACGCAGGATTAGTAAAAATGTATGCCATGGTAAATATTCAAAAATACCAGTGGGTAGCTACCGGAGATTCTATTAAAGAATGTGAGAAGTCTTATAAACAGTTGTTGAAAAATAACGGTATTTCCGCTGCCATAAGTGAAGACAGTAAACAGGTATCCGGAATAATTAAGAATTTACTGTCAGTGACGTTGGAAGGAAATTCACATATTTATATGGCGATTGAGGGAAAAGAAGAGGTTTTTGATATAGACCTTTCTAATTCTGAATTACTTGATATAATAAAATATAAAGTCGGAGATAACATAAAATTTTCTTATATGGAAGGGGAAACTCCGGCAAAAGTAACAGAGATAAAATAATGGAGGCATCATATGAAAGTACAAGAAAGACTTTTAAAATATGTATCATATTGGACTACATCAGAAGATAATAAGGATGTAATTCCAAGTACAGACAGACAGTTTGTGTTGGCAGATGTGCTGGCAGAAGAATTAAAGGAACTGGGGCTGGAACAGGTGAAACGTGATGAGCATTGCTATGTTTATGGATTACTTCCGGCTACCAAGGGATATGAAAACAAAAAGGCAATGGGATTTATTGCACATATGGATACCGCACCTTCTTTTTCCGGGAAGGATATTAAGCCACAGATAATAGAAAACTATGATGGTAAGGATGTGGTATTACCCGGAAACGGTGATGTGATAAAGGTATCTGATTTTCCGCATCTTACTTCTTTAAAGGGAAGAACACTGATTACTACGGATGGAACAACACTTCTGGGTGCAGACGATAAGGCAGGAATTGCGGATATTTTAACAGCGGTAGAAGAAGTGATTGCAGAAAAGGTTCCACATGGAGATATCTGGATTGGATTTACACCGGATGAAGAAGTAGGTGCCGGAGCGGATTTATTTGATTTGGATTATTTTAAAGCAGAATATGCATATACTGTGGATGGTGATTATGAGGGAGAAGTTGCTTACGAGAACTTTAATGCAGCTTCTGCACATTTTACCATTCGGGGAGTCAATGTGCATCCGGGATCTGCGAAAGATATTATGGTAAATGCGGCATCCATTGCTTGTGAGATACAGAGTCTGCTTCCGGAACAGGAAACACCGGAGCATACAGAAGGACGGGAAGGATTCTATCATTTGGATGAAATGCATGGAGATGTAAATGAAGCGCATCTTGACTATATTGTAAGAGACCATGACAGTGAAATGTTTGAAAAACGTCAGCAGGTTCTTCGAAAAATCGAGGGAAAAATGAATCAAAAATATGGTGCAGGTACGGTAACGCTGAAGTTAACAGAAAGCTATCGTAATATGTTAGAAGTAATTGAGAAGAACTTTTTTGTAGTGGAAAATGCAAAGAAAGCAATACAGGCAGTCGGATTGGAACCAATTTCACTTCCGGTAAGAGGAGGAACAGATGGAGCAAGATTAAGCTTCATGGGGTTGCCTTGTCCGAATCTTGGAACAGGTGGATATGCATTCCATGGACCAAAAGAGCATGTGACAGTAGAAGGAATGGAAACAGTTGTTAAGATTATCAAGGAAATTATTAAGAATCCTGTGGATAAGTAATAAAATATGAAAAAATAAGTGGAAAAAAGAGTATTTCAGGAATGGTGAAATACTCTTTTTCGTTAAAAATTATTGAAATTTTACAGCTGTGCCATATGCAATAACTTCAGCAGCTCCCTGCATAATTGGAGAAGAAGCATAGCGAACATTTACAATATTTATGCAAGGGGAGTTCAATATTTTATGATAAGAATAATAAAAGGTTAAGTAAGTTGAAATAGTTCTGATTATCGGGATGCTATCAGTTTGTGAATTGGATTTCCCATAGAAGAAAATCTTTCTTCATATTCTGTCATAACATTACCTTCGTTCATAGCAGAATCATGATGAAGATCGCGAGTAAAAGCATCAAGATTCCAGTTGGCCTCTTTTATTTCTTCTAAAGAAAAATCAAACAAATCTACATTATCTGTTTTAAATTCTACTACACCATCTTTTTTCAAAATCTTATCATAGCGGGCGAAGAACTGACGGGAAGTCAGACGACGCTTTGCATGACGGTCTTTTGGCCAAGGATCGGAAAAGTTCAGGTAAATTTTAGATACTTCATCTTTATCAAAAACGTCACAAATAGTTTCTGCATCCATGCGGATAAAACGAACATTTTCCAATGGTTCTTCTTCCATTTTCTGAAGTCCACGTAAAAGTACGCTAGAGTATTTTTCAATACCTACATAATTAATGTTAGGATTTTGTTTGGCAAGAGTTGTCAAAAATTGTCCTTTTCCCATACCGATTTCGATATAGATAGGATGGTCATTCCCAAAAGCTTCATGCCAATGTCCCTTTTGTTGTTCCGGTTCTTGGATACACCATTTATTTTCTGCAATGACTTCTCGAGAACCTGGTATATTTCTTAATCTCATAAGTACCTCCAATATATTCGATACCACTTATTTTACTATAAAAACCAGGTGAAAAAAACCCTGTATAAAAAAATATTGATAAAAAAGATTTCTAATATTATACTATAAGTATTGTAGAAATTAGGAAGGATTGGGAATCAATGAAAAAAAGCAAGAAATGGATTGGTTTGCTGCTTGGTGCAGTAAGTCTTTTTCAGATAAATATATTGCCGGTACAGGCAGAAGCCTACTGGCCGGAAGGACCAACAATTGCAGGAGATTCTGCTATTGTTATGGAGGCTTCTACAGGAACCGTATTATATGAGAAAAATTCACATCAGGAACTATATCCGGCAAGTATTACGAAGATTATGACAGCTCTTTTGGCAGTTGAAAATAGTAGTTTAGATGAGCAGGTTACTTTTTCTGCAAATGCAGTTTATAAGACAGAAGGTTCCGGTATTTGGCGTGATGTAGACGAAGTCATGACCATGAAGGAATGCTTGTATGCATTAATGTTGGAATCAGCAAATGAATGTGCATATGCAATTGCAGAGCACGTGGGTGGTAACTATGATACGTTTGTTCAGATGATGAATGATAAAGCAACTGAATTAGGATGTCAGAATACACATTTTAATAATCCACATGGGTTACCGGATGAAAGCCATCATACCAGTGCTTATGATATGGCATTGATTTCAAGAGCTGCATTGCAGAATGAGACGTTTCGCCTGATTACCAGTACAAAGAGATATACCATTCCTGCAACAAATAAGCATGCAGAAGAGACATACTTAAGTAATCATCATAAAATGTTAAATAACTGGAAAGGTGATTCGAGTTATCTTTATGAGGGATGTATTGGAGGAAAAACGGGTTATACTACTGCCGCAAACAGTACTTTAGTTACTTTTGCAGAAAGAGACGGAATGACATTAATTTGTGTGGTAATGAATGAAGAGTCACCAAATCATTATGTGGATACTACGAATCTTTTGAATTACTGCTTTGAAAACTTTCAACTTTGGAATGTGGCAGAGAATGAAAATAATTATACATCGGACAAAACAGAAAATAAGATTTTTGCCAATGAAGAATCCTTTCTTTCTATAGATCCACAAGGATTTGTTGTACTTCCAAAGGCGGCAGGCTTTACAGATGCAGTTCCGGAAATAAAAGAGGATACCAAGGCTGAGGATAAAGTGGGAACCATTCAGTATACTTATGCAGATCGAAATGTTGGTGGTGCAGATATTAAAATCAACGGAGCTAAGGTATCACAGTTCCCGTTTGAAAAGGAAGATGCTTCTGATAACGAGAAAAAAGTTGTGCACATTAATACGAAATATATTTTAATTGGAATTTTAGTTGTAATATTGCTGGTAGGAATTGGATTTGGAATTTACCATTTTGCAGACAACTTTTATCTCATTCGGTACAAATTGATGTCAAAACGGCAAAAAGGGTTTAAGGAAATAAAGCAAAGAAAGCGAAGACGAAAAAAAAGATGATTTTAATGTCTGAAAAGATAAAAAAGACATATAAAAAAGAATAATATAATTAAAAAAGACAATACATGAAAAATGTATTGTCTTTTTGGATTTTATAGGACATCGAAAAATATATTGTAAAATATCAGAAAAATTCAAATTAATTATCTATAATACTGTTAATAATAGAGAGAAGTCTTGATTTGTCTTCTGTATAAATGATAATACCGTTACAGGTTTTTGTCATAGTAATGTATTTGTTTTTCAGTAATTCCCAGTTGCATAATTGGTGAATCAGATAATCGAGACATTCCACAGGAGCTTCTATAAAAACAGTTTCGCATTGTTCCATGGAATTCAAATGGAAGTTATTCTGTTTGATAAGATGTTTTAGTTCAGCTTCCTGTGCCAGTTGTTCCCGTGTTTTATTTATAATAAAAAAACCCTGTTCATCCTTGGGCATATCCATAGATTTTATAGCGCGTTGTACCTGCTTGGTAAGGGCGTCAGAGGCTGGGTAAAGAGATTCAAAATAGCTTATGAAGTCTGATGCCTGACGAAAATGGGCATTCGTTCCTTTTTCCAAAACCTCCGTCATTAGAATACGACGAATGATATTTTCACAAGTTTCTCTAGAAGGATTTTTACTTGATTTGTTTTTTTCACTCATAGAATTTTCTCTTTTCTGTGGTTTCTGATTTTGATTATAAAACAAGGATGGGAAGTTTTCAAGGAAAAGAGAATTGACAGGAAAGAAATGGAATAATATAATAAAATTACCACATAAAGAGGAATGGAGCGGAAAAAATATGGGAGAAGGACAACAAGAAAAAAGGAACGCTTTGATTGAAAAAATTCAGGCGGAAATGGAACGTAATGGGGGATTGTTACGAACATCCCAACTTTATGAATTGGATATGGACTACCGCAAAATACAAAAGTTTGTAGAAGAAGGAATTTTAGAACGTGTAAAAAACGGTTGTTATGGAATGGGATTTTCCAATCAGCCGGAAGAGGATATGGTAGCAGAATTATTTTCGGATGGTGTACTGTGTATGGAAAGCGCACTTTATTATCAGGGCTACATTACAGTGCGCCCTGCTTATTGGCATATTGCTGTGGATAAAAATACATCCAAGTCTCGGTTTAAAATGGAGTATCCATTGGTACAGCCCTATTATGCAGAACCGGAGGTGCTTAAACTGGGTGTGGAAAAAGTATCTGTCGGAAGCAAAGAAATGTGGATATATAATAAAGAAAGAATGATTTGTGATTGCTTGAAGTTTGAAGAAAAGCTGGAGCGCAGTGTCATGCAGCAGGCAATTTTGATGTATCTTAGGGAACCGGAAAAAGATATTCAACGGTTAATGGAATATGCAAGAGAACGGAAGGTTACCCAGAAGGTGCAGAATAGAATTGGGGTGTGGCTGTAATGAAAGAACAGATAGAAGTTCTGACAGGACAGGTGCGTCACTTGGTATTGGAACGAATACTGAAAGCTGGTTATCAGGAAAAGCTTTGGATGAAGAAAAAAATAGAGAAAGATAAGATAGAGTCGCATTTTATCTTTTATCCTGCGAAAGATAATCAACAGGAAATGTTAGAAAATCTACGAAATCTTTTTCAAAAAGAAGTAATGGAAACAAAGCAGCTTCCTATTTCCGTAGAAATCAAGAACCGGATTCCATTGGAATTTGAAAAAGAGAAATATCGAATTCCCTTTTTTATAGAAGTGCAGCCGTATAAAAAAGTGGATATGTATCCGGCTGAGGAAGAATTTGAAAAGCTGAAATATTTTCGGTTTCCGACGGAAGAGTATATAGCTCAAGGATTTTATGAGATTTTGAATAAACTTGAACTGTTAAATAATTTGTCTTGGTATAAAGAGATATATGACATTATTTTAGTGGAGGCGGTAGATGGAAGAAGGGTACGGGATTGTTTTGGAAAACTGTTAGAATCTAAGAAGATTCCATCCCTGGAAAAACGGTTAGATACCATAAAGAGTTACGAGAATTATGGTTATATGAAAAAGAAATGGAAGAATGAAAAGAAACGTCAAAGCGGGGAATTTCCGGAATGGAATGAGGTAGTTTCTCTTCTTGTTACTTTTTTCTCTCCCATATTCGATGCAATCATTCGGGATGAAATCTTCTTTGAAGATTGGATGCCTCAGTTGGGCAGATATTTATAGAAATCCGGCAAGAATGACACTTGCAATGGTTCCTATCAAAGTGGTAAAAAGAGCACCGACCAGCGTGTAACGAGTTTTTTGTACTTTTGCACTCATAAAATAAACGCTCATAGTATAAAAAATGGTTTCGGTGCAGCTCATCATAATAGAGGTAATGGTACCGTAGTAGGAATCGGGACCGTATTCTTTGAAAATATCCAACACCAGTCCGGTGGCAGCAGAAGAAGAAAACATTTTTACAATGGAAACGGGAACCAGTGCAGCCGGAAAACGCAAAGGTTCCGTAATGTGTCCAAGGAGTGAGGCGAGAAAGTCCAAAAAACCGGAGGCTCGTAGAATGCCTACGCCAATCATAAGTCCGATTAAGGTTGGCATAATGCCAATGACTGTTTCGAAGCCGTCCTTGGCACCTTTGATAAAGTCATCATAGATGTTGTGTTTATTGAAAAGACCGTATCCTACAATACAAAAAATTAACAGCGGAATAATAGCATCAGAGAGAAAAAGGAGAAAGTTCATTTGAGGGAACCTCCTTTTTTTTCTGGTAAAGTAAGCATGAGTTTTGCAAATAAAATACCGGCAAAGGTAGAGAGTAAAGTAGCAATAATGGCAGGTCCTACAATACGGGTAGGATTCGCTGAACCATATTGACTTCGGTAGGCAATCATGTTTACCGGAATCAGCTGTAGAGAAGAAATGTTTATAATAAGAAAGGTACACATATCCTTGCTGGCTGTTTTTCTGTGGTGATTTAATTTGCCAAGTTCCTCCATTGCCTTTAGACCTGCCGGGGTGGCAGCCCATCCCAAACCGAAGATATTTGCAATCATGTTGGTAGAGATATATTCATTTGCTTTATGTCCTTTTGGAATTCCGGGAAAAAGAAAGCGCAAAAAAGGATCTAGTTTTTTTGCAGCCCCGGAAATAATACCGGAATTTTCTGCAATCCGCATGAGTCCTACCCAGAAGGACATGACTCCTACCATAGTAATACATAAAGTAACAGCTTCTCTGGCAGAATCCAGAGCTGCATCTGTAACAGAAGTCAGGTTTCCGGTAAGAGCAGCATATATAATACCAATTAAAATCATAAAGCCCCATAAGTAATTAAGCATTGTGTACTCCGCAATATGTAGTTATTTTATTATATGCAGTTTTTGCAAAATGTGAATAAGTATTGTATAATAAAGATAATTTAGCTGGCAGGAGGTATTCTTGTGGATAGTTATAATACCATATATGAAGTACTAGTAAAGTTATTTAATGAAATTATGGATATTGAAGAAAAGGCAATTATTACGGAAGAGTTTAAGGATATTTCCAATAATGATATGCATATTATTGAGGCAATTGGGAAAGAAGAGCCGAAGAATATGTCTGCCATTGCAAAAAGATTGTCTGTAACCGTAGGAACCTTGACGATAGCTATCAATAACCTGGTAAAAAAAGGATATGTGAATCGTGTTCGCAGCGAAGAGGACCGTCGAGTGGTATTGATTTCCTTATCAGAAAAAGGAGAGAAGGCATTTGACCATCACAAAAGATTTCATGAGGAAATGGTAGAGGCAACCTTACAGGACTTAAATGGGGAAGAGACGCAGGTGCTGGTAAGAGCATTGCAGAACTTAAGTAAGTTTTTTAAGGAATATGGGAAATAAAAATGCATTTCAGTTCTAGGCATAGGTATAAAAAACCATGCATAAAATAGGTAGAAAGAGCTGAAATGGATATTATTATGAAGAAAAGAAATAAATTAACAGAAACAATAAAAAGACTGCTGGTATTTTTACTGGCAGTCTCTTTTTCGTTAACAGCAGCATGTGATTTTTTAGAAAGTGACCAAATACAGAAGAGTCAAAGCAATGGAAATCAGCCGCAGCAGGAAAAAGAGGAATCCAAGACAGCAGTACAGCAAGCTTTTTCGGATTATCTGGAACAGGTATTTCAGGCAGAAATTGTTTCTAGTACCTTAAATATGCATTATACTTTGGCACATCCGGAGAATTATGGTATTACAGAATATCAAATTACCTATGGTCAAGCCACTTCAGAACAGACCGTGGAGGCATCTGCTATTCTGGAAAATTGGAAATATAATCTGAAGAACTTCGAAAAAGAAGAATTAACCATACCTCAGCAGATGACATATGATATCATGATGGACTTTATTGAGGAGGAAGTATCTGCGGAAAAGTACAATTATTATCAAGAACCATTGAAGCCTACCACAGGAATTCAATCGCAGCTTCCGGTATTGTTGGCAGAGTATACTTTTTATGATGAACAAGATGTAAAGGATTATTTAGAACTTCTTGGTTGTACCCCGGATTATTTTTCCGGTATTGTGAATTTTGAAAAAAAGAAGGCACAGAAAGGATTATTCATGTCAGAGTTTGCAGCAGAAGATGTAATTACTCAGTGTCGGAATTTTACGGAAAATCCGGAAGATAATTATATGCTTTCTACCTTTGATGACAGAGTGGATGCTATGGAGGAAATTAGTCCGGAAATGGCAGAAGAATATAAGATTCAGAATCGAGAACTGGTAACCCAACAGATAATACCTGCATATAATAAGCTGGCGGATGAAATAGAAGCACTAAAAGATACCGGAAAAAACAGTCAGGGACTTTGTTATCTGGAAAATGGAAAGGATTATTATACATATCTGGTAGCCTGTACCACGGGTTCTGACATGTCCGTAGAAGAGATGCAGAAGCAGACAGAAAAACAGCGTTCAAAGGATATGTCAGAATTGGCAGAGCTATTAAAGAAAAATCCGGGTATTGCAAAAAAATCTGCTGATTATAGTATTCCCACAGAAGATCCTACCAAAATTCTTGAGGATATTCAAGGAAAAATGCAACAGGACTTTCCGGCAACACCAGACACTTCCTTTACCATAAAGTTCGTTCATCCGTCACTGGAGAAATATACAGCACCGGCATTTTATCTGACACCGCCCATTGATGATATTTCACAAAACTCTATTTACATCAATGGCTCTAATCATTATGAGAAAATGCAGTTATATACAACGCTTGCTCATGAAGGATTTCCCGGACATCTTTACCAAAATGTAATGGAAAGAAGCTGTGGTCTGGAACCTATACGGAGTCTGTTTGGAAGTAACGGTTATGCGGAAGGATGGGCAACTTATGTGGAGATGATGTCTTATTATTATGCCGACATTGATAAGGATTTGGCAGCGTTTTTGCAAAAAAATCAATCTGCGCTGTTAAGCCTGTATGCTACCACAGACATGGGAATTCATTATGAGGGATGGAGTCTGGCGGATACTATTGATTTTTTCGGAACCTATAAGATTACAGATAAAGAAGCCATCACAAAGATATATCAGTTGATAGTAGAAGAGCCGGCACACTATTTGAAATATTATATTGGATATCTGGAGTTTTTAAATTTAAAAGAATATGCTATGGAAACCTACGGGGAAAATTACAGCAACTATAAGTTTCATCAGGCATTGATGAAAATGGGAAATGCACCGTTTCCTATTTTAAGGGAATACTTGTCAAAATATTGGGAGAACTAACTGTTTTACGGGATATTTACCGCTAGTTTACAAATTGTGATAGTAAAATACAAAGGGAAAGGATAAAGTGAAAGAGGAAAATAAATGGTTGGGAAGGGATTAAAATTTGAAAGAAAAGATGTCATTGCAGGAGTATCTGCAAAATGAAGATTTTATCGTAAAAAGCGAATGCGCCATTAGTTTATTAAATACGAAATTGAAAATCATAGATGCAGACTTGGGAATGCGGTATCATCGTAAGGTGATTCACAGTAAGACCAACAGAATCAAGTCTTATGACAGTATTAAGGCAAAATTAAAACGGAAGGAATTGTCGGAAGATATAGCAACCGTACAGGAAAAGATAAATGATTTAGTAGGGGTAAGAGCTGTGTGTACTTATACAGACGATTTGTACGAGATCGTAAAAATGTTGTATGCCCAGGAAGATGTAAAAGTAATTAAGGAAAAGGATTATATCAAGAATCCGAAAAAGTCGGGGTACCGAAGTCTGCATCTGATTCTGGAAATCCCCATCTCTCTTCAGGGAGAAACCCAATGGGTGAAAATGGAGTTGCAGTTGCGTACTGCGGCAATGGATTACTGGGCGGGACTGGATTACCAGCTTCAGTATAAAAAGGAAAATAAAGAGGCACGACGCATCGGGGAAGAATTAAAAGAATACGCCAATGCTATTGAGGAAATTGATAGGAAAGTGTTGGAATTAAGGAAAAGAATAGAGGCTATCTGAGTTTTCAGGTAGCCTCTATTTAAATAACTCTTATTCAGACAGCAATGCCGCATATACCTCTCTCTTAGAAATTCCCCTGTCCTTTGCCACCAGCTTCATAGCTTCTTTTCTGGAAATCCCCTGCTTCTCATAGTGAGCCATGTGTTCTTCTAGGGAAAGTTCTTCCCAAGCTTCCCGTTCTTCCTGTATAAGCTCTTCCTGAAGTTTTCCCTGAATGACAAGAACGAATTCTCCCTTCGGTTCATTTTCCTGATAATAGGAAATGGCACCGGAAAGGGTAGTCTGAAAAGCGGTTTCATAGCGTTTTGTCAGTTCACGACAAAGCGTAAGTGGGCGGTCTCCCAGAACTTCATGAAGTTCCTCCAGTGTTTTCTTCAGATGATGAGGCGCTTCATAGAGGATAATGGTGCGTGTTTCTTTTTCCAGAGAAGCCAGAATGGTCTGACGTTCCTTTTTCTCCCTTGGCAGAAATGCCTCAAAGGCAAAACGTCTGGTAGGAAGACCGGAAAGTGTCAGTGCTGTAATACATGCAGCCGCTCCCGGAAGAGAAGTAACTTCAATGCCGGATTCATAGCAGATACGCACCAAGTCTTCACCAGGGTCCGAAATTCCCGGAGTTCCGGCATCCGTAATGAGTGCCACGTTAAGCCCGGACTTCATTTTGTCTACCAATTGGTAGGCTTTTTCTATTTTATTGAACTCATGATAGCTGGTCATGGGTGTCTTTATTTCAAAATGATTTAACAGCTTAATGGAATTTCTGGTGTCCTCTGCCGCAATCAAATCAACTTCTTCTAAGGTTCGTAGCACCCTTAAGGTAATGTCTTCTAAGTTTCCGATAGGTGTTGCGCATAAGTATAATTTTCCCTGCATGGTGTGTGTTCTCCTTGCGTTTCACTATTATTGAATAGTTCCGTCAGCGTTGCACTTTAGCGTCAGTGTTTTTATAGTTTTTGTTCCAGTAAGGGGGTTGACAAAAGTAAAGGAACCTGTTGCAGTATTTCCTGATTTACTAGCAGATTTACTGCTGAAATAGTAATTAGAGTTAGAAACTGAAGTAGAACAAGAAGCTTTTGTGCAGGCTGAGGAAGAACCATTGTATTGGAAGGTTCCGGTTAATGTATAAGAACCAATTGTTGTACCGGAACTGTTTTTTATATTGTATGTTTTGGAAGCAGTCCGCTGTTTGGTAGAAGCGTATACTGAAGCAGTTGTTCTTGAATAACCATAGGTAGAAAATGTATTATCATTTTCAGAAGTAATGCATAGTTCTACTTCTGCATATAGGTCATCATTGATATATTCAGTATATGTAGAAGTGACAGTAGAAGTGTCAGGGGTTTTTGCTTCCAATGGAAGATAGGTATTAAAAAGTAAACAAAACGAGAAAAGTAATGTGAATGTACGTTTCATAGAAACCTCCTTCATATAAATATTAGTTTTGAGTATAAAATTCAACAATTGTGAATTACTTAAGAACAGAATCTTCTTCATCTACTTCTGTTTCTTCATAAATGATAATTGTTTCATCTATGCTGACAGGATCAGTTTTTATTGCTAAATAGTAATAGGTAATTAGAGCAGTAAAGACACATAAAAAAACAAGTGCTATAGAAAGAAAAATAACATGAATTCTGTGTTGCTTGCGTGAAGTTAAAACAATATCTTCCAGAGAAAGTGATTCTGCAAAAGAAAGAGTCATTTCCTCCGCTGTTCCAAAATGTTCAATAATGCCCTCATAGGAAATATCAGGATGTTCTGATACATAAGAAGTAATATCCTGATGAATGGAAGAAATAATTTCCTGTCTATGAGGATAGTTTTTGGGAATATAAGAGTTAATTTGTTTATAGTATCGTTTAAGCTTTGATGTTAATTTCTTTTTCATAAATATCCCCCTCGGTAGAATCTAGTAAAAATTGAATCAGTTCAGAAAAATCACGGTAAGATTGAAGTAGTCCGTCATAGTAAGTACGTCCGCTATCCTCTAAATGATAATAAACACGCGTCTGCCGAACACCGACTTTTTTCTCATAAAAAGAAATATATTGTTCATCTGTTAGACGATACAAAATGGGATACATGGAGCCCTCCAATATGGTGTAATTCTGATTACTGCGTTTTTTTAATTCTTGTGAAAGCTGATAGCCATACATGTCTTGTTCAGATAAAAGCTTTAACAGCATCATTTCAATTGTTGCTTTTTTGTAATTTGATATCAAATTTGATGTTTTCATAATAGCACCTCATACGGTGATATTATGCGCTGAAAGTATTTATAAATCAATACCTAGAATAAAAATATATTATTGACAAAGATATATAAGTATGTGATAATGCAAATAGATTACGTAATTATTAAGGGATGAAGTTTTAGCACAAAAAAGAGTAGGAGGAAATGAGTAATGAAAAGAATTAAAAAACGTATTGTAACGACAATTATAGGAGGATTTTGTATTTTTGTAATTCCAATGTCGGTTTTTGCGGCATCAGGTAGTTATTCATCTACATATGATATGACAGGAGGGGTCTTCTCAAGGTATATACAACCAAAATCTATAGTTACCGTTCACATTACCCCAACACAAGGGACACCAGATTGTAGTATGGGTGTTATATGGGCAAAAAAGTATTGGTATGGATGGGATGGACCAATGGAATCGACGTCTTCTGTAAAAGAAAGTGAGGTATCTTTTAATAGTTCAGAAAAACGAAAAGTATGGTTAAGAAATTTTGCTGGGACAAGGTGGAAAGGAAATGTATCATTTACTTGGGATTAATTATGGAAGAGGAGTATAGTGATGAAAATAATTGACTTGCATTTACCAACATTTATAGTATTGTATGCTATAGTTCTAATAATTTCTTATATTATTTATAGAAAAAGACAAAAATTTCATACTTTTTTCTATTGGATGTTATCAGAACTTTATTATTTATTGTTGATAAAAGTCACAATTTTACCAATTTGTATATGGAATAATAGTACCTCGGAGCAATTAAAAGAGGAGTTTTCCAAAACGGCGTTAGTAATACAGTATATTCCATTTTCAAGAATCGAGCAGTACTTTTATTCTTTTTGGGGAATTGTTCAGTTGGTGGGAAATATTATCCTACTTACACCGATAGTTGTTATGTTGGTGTGGTTTTCAAAAAAGAGGTACTCAAATAAAAAAATTATTCTGGGAATTTTTTTTATTAGTATAGGAATAGAGGTAACGCAGTATATCATAAATCGTATTACATTATGCCCATCGCATGTAGCAGATATTAATGATATTATCTTTAATGTAGTAGGGGGCATATTATGTCTTGTAGTTTGTAGAATAATAGAAAAGAAATTTACCATATTTCCTGAAAAGTTACGTGGAATATTTGGGGCGTCAAAAAGTGTGTAAGTAGTATGCTAATACCCATAAATCTCAAAAATCTCATCTGTATATACCCCTGGTTCTTTATACACAATAAGGGGTTTTTCCACCGTAATTCGTGGTTTCCCACCACGGAGTCCCTCAATCAGTACCATATTCGGCTCTTTATCCACAAAAGGATAGACCAACCGCATACGTTTTGGCTCCAGTCCATACTGGTGCATCAGACTCATAATTTCTGCCAGACGAAACGGGCGGTGTACCATGTAAAAACGTCCGTTGGGCTTCAGAAGTCTTGCGCTTTCACGAATCACATCCTCCAGATTACAAAGAATCTCATGACGGGCAATGGCTTTGGCTTCATTGGGATTGGTAAGTCCATGCTGTCCGGTCATATAGGGGGGATTGGTGGTTACCACATGAAAAGAAGATGCTCCAAACTGTGCTGAAGCATCTTTGATATTTCCAATTTCAATGTTAATCTTATCTTCCAGATGGTTGTAGGCTACACTGCGTCTTGCCATATCTGCGCTTTCCGGTTGAATCTCCAATCCGGTAAAGTGTTCTCCCTTGGTCTTTGCTTCCAATAAAATAGGAATAATTCCGGTTCCGGTTCCAAGGTCAATGGCAGTTTCTCCCGGTTTTACATTGGCAAATCCGGAAAGTAAAACTGCATCCATGCCAAAACAGAACTTAGCAGGATTCTGAATAATACGGTAGCCATTACGGTGAAGCTCGTCCAACCGTTCCTGTTCTAATAAGGTGACTGACATAATAACTCCTTATTTATGTGAAGTACTTTACTTGGTATCGTCAAGTTTAGAACCGCCTTTATCTTCTAAAGCTGCCAACTCTTTCAATTCTTCCTGTGACAGCTTTACATTGTCACGTTTACGCTTTGGTTTGAAACGAAGCTGATCTACCTTATATTCACGGATTTCTTTTTCATCATCTAATTCTACAATAACCTTAACTGTCTGGCGTAAAACACTAACACTCTGCACTTCGCCTTTCAGATGGTCATCGGTGGTAACATAGTCTCCTACACTTGGAAGGCGACTATTTAAGTATTCATAAGTCTCTTCTTCATTTTTAAGACAGCACATCAGTCTGCCACATACACCGGAAATTTTGGCGGGATTCAGGGAAAGGTTCTGTTCCTTCGCCATTTTAATGGAAACCGGTGCAAATTCAGATAAAAAGGTATTGCAGCATAATGGGCGTCCGCAGATGCCGATGCCACCTAAAATCTTAGTTTCATCTCTGACACCAATCTGGCGTAATTCAATACGAGTGCGGAATACCGCAGCCAAATCTTTTACCAGTTCACGAAAGTCAATACGTCCATCTGCGGTAAAGTAAAATAATAATTTGTTGTTATCAAAGGTATATTCTGCATCTACCAGTTTCATCTCCAACTGGTGCTTCTGGATTTTTTCCAGACAGATTTTAAAAGCATCCTTTTCTTTTTCGCGATTTTTTGCTTCTATTTTTTCATCTTCCAGTGTTGCAATACGGATGACCGGCTTCAAAGGCTGGATGACATGTTCTTCATCTACATCTCTTGGAGCAATAATGACTGTTCCGAACTCCACCCCGCGGGCGGTTTCCACAATAACGTGGCTTCCGGTGGTCAGGTCAAATTTCTGTGGGTCAAAATAATAGATTTTTCCGGCAGTACGGAATCTGACTCCAACTACTTTTATCATGTTTTAATTCTCCTTTATAGTCAGCAGTAATAATTCCATTACCAGGTCAAAATTAACGTTGGCATTGAGTCGGCGCTTTGCCTTATCCAGAGTCTCGATAATGGTCTCGATTCCTCCGTAGGAACTTTTACTTGCTTGCAATTTTATATCATAAACCTCATCCTTAAAAATAAGGGAGTTTACATCTGAAGTTGCTTTGTATAGCAACACATCACGAAACCAGATGGTCATGATGTCAAAATAATCATTGATAGAAAGCTTGTATTCACCGATTTGTTTTACAGCTTCCATCATTTCATAAAGTTCAATGTCCTTAATTCGCTTCAATAACTGAATCGCAGAAGCTTTTATCTCATTAAAATCCTCAGAATTTGCCAGCTGAATTGCTTTTCCAACATTACCTTGGGCAAAAGCAGTACAAATATCAGCTTTGTAGTCCGGGACCTGACAGTCTTTCATTAAAAATTCTCGGATTACATCATCCGGAACCACCTTCAGGTTCAGCGTGATGCATCTGGAAAGAATGGTTGGCAGAAAAGAATCTGCATTGGTGGTAAGAAGCAGGATAATAACGTATGCAGGCGGCTCTTCAATGGTTTTTAAAAGAGCATTTTGTGCCTGTGGGTTCATTTTTTCTGCTTCATCAATAATATAGACCTTATACGGAGAAGCATAAGGCTTTATATCTACATCATTATTAATCTGTGTACGAATGTCATCTACAGAAATGGTGTTAGGCTTTTCATGATGAAGATAAATGATATCCGGGTGATTGTTGGAAAGTGCCTGCTTGCAGGAATGACATTCCATACATCCGTCAGTGCCGTGTTTTTCACATTGAAGTGCCATGGCAAAACTCTTTGCCAGCATCATTTTGCCGGACTTTTCCGGTCCGTTAAAAATATATGCATGGCTTACCTTATCCATGGAAATAGCATTCTGTAAATGTTCAATTATCTGTTGGTGTCCGATAATGCTTGAAAATCCTGCCATATTAATCCCTCTCTCTATTGGGTTAGGTGGAAACATCCAGAAGAAGTCCACGAATCTCTCCGACTTTGCTTAAAATGGTAAGATGATCCTTTTCGTCCTTTACCAGCTCGCTGGCCAGGTCATCCAGATTCTTATCTACCAGTTTTACGATGCCATAGACACGATGGCGTCCACGGCGGTCCAAAAAGTTCTCTCTGGAAAACTTATGTGAACGGTTTACTACTTCATTTAAAAAGTCTTTTACCAGTTCGCGGTATTTCTTCATATCGCGGATATCCATATGTTCCGCTAGTTTTTCTCCCTGCGTGGTGATGTCTTCCATCAATCCGTTGAGTTTTTCCTGTAACTCAGCTTCTTCAATGTGACTTGCAAGTGTAAACTTAAAGGTACCGTCGCTTTTTTCTACGGTCTGAGAAGTATCTACCTGAGTGGTGGTATTTACCTGATTTACTTTGATATCCATGGAGTCACCTGCCTTTCTTATGATTTATATATCGGCTTTTTTATCTGAAAAACAAAGTCTTTTTCGAATATAGGAAATCAGTTCTGACAGACATTCATCTAAATCATCATTGTGAAAAATATCTGTGATTCCTGCCTGTGCAAGTTTTTCCGGAGAAAAGTCAGACTCATCTGCCAGAAAACGGCGACATAGTTCAGCGTATTTCGGTTCCTGTTGAAGGCGTTCCCGGGTCAATGCACGTTGTAGGCGTTCGCCGGAATCTACCTCGATGTAGAGCGGGACCAGATGGTCGCTGCCAAAGTATTCCTGAAGTTTTTGAAAGGATTCCAGTGTACCGATGACCAGATAATCATTTTTTGCCAGGTCAATCTGGTGGTCATTTACTGTGAAATATTTCCAGATGCCGTGTATTGTGTGGTAAGCACGCAGCTCAATGATTTTATCCTCTTGCTCCAGAATCGCTAATTCATCTTCTGATAAAAAGTAATATTCCACACCATTTGTTTCACCGCTTCGGATGGGGCGTGTAGTGTAGGAAACCAAAGTTTTTAAGGGGAGGTTTCCTTCTGATAAAATACGTTTATATAAAGTGTCTTTCCCGCAGGAACTTTTTCCGATTAAACAAAATATTTTTCCCATATTTGTTCCTTAAATAATTAGTATATACATATTTCGTAATTGTGGTATAATACACTTTACTAGTATAATATAAGAATTACAATTTTACAAGGAGCGAGAAGTATGAAAGACTATAAAAATTACATTTTTGATTTGTATGGAACCCTGGTAGATATTCATACGGACGAGTGGACAGCAGAATTGTGGGAAAAATTATCATTTTTTTATGGATTCTACGGTGCAATGTATGAACCGGAGGAATTGAAAGAGAGCTATTCTGCAATGGTAGCACAAGAGGAAAATAATTATGCACAAGAGGCATATCCGGAGATTGAGTTGGAATATGTATTCCAGAAACTATTTGAGAAAAAGGGCGTAAAGGCAGATATGGAGCTGGCGGTACATGCGGGACAGTTTTTCCGAATCCTTTCTATGGAGTATGTAAAGGTATATGATGGTACCAAGGAAATGTTAGAACTGTTACATAAAAAAGGAAAAAAAGTATATCTGTTGTCTAATGCACAGGACATATTTACTTCTTATGAACTGCGGTATCTTGGATTGACACCATACTTTGATGATATTTTTATTTCTTCCAGTTGTCAGTGTAAGAAGCCGGATACAAAGTTTTATCAGATGCTGATAGATAAACATCAGCTTAATATCGAGGAATGTCTGATGATTGGAAATGATAATACGACCGACATTGCAGGAGCAAAAGAATTAGGAATGGATTCTCTTTATATTCATTCTAATTTGTCACCGGAATTGAAGGGAGAGCCGGATAGTACCTATTTCTTGGAAGAGATGGATATGAAAAAGCTCATGGAGATGTTATAAATATTTATAAGAAATAAAAAAATAACCCCCCAAGGGGCTTAAATTGTAAAAATTCATGTGCTATAGTAGCGTTATCTTAGAAAAATCAAGATGACGCTATTTGTTTTTTGGGAGAAAAATGGAACAAAAGAGGAGGTTATGAGTATGCATATGGCAGATGCTTTAGTTGCTCCGGCAGTAGCAGGAACCATGTATGCCTGTTCGGCAGCGGCAGCAGCTTATTCTATTAAGAAAGTAAGAGAAGACGATGACCCAAAGAAGATTCCGGTAATGGGTGTGATGGGGGCGTTTGTGTTTGCAACTCAAATGATTAACTTTACCATACCGGGGACCGGTTCTAGCGGACATTTGTGTGGCGGTATGTTGCTCACTGCATTATTAGGACCGTATGCGGCTTTCCTTACGATGATAGGAGTGTTGTTGATACAATGTCTCTTATTTGCAGACGGAGGATTGCTGGCACTTGGATGCAATATCTGGAATATGGCATTTTACGGGTGCTTTCTGGGAGCGTTTCTCATTTGGCGTCCGATGATGAAGAAGGGAATGTCCAGAGCAAAAATCATAGTGGCATCCGTCATTGGATGTATGTTGAGTTTGCAGTTTGGTGCATTCAGTGTGACATTAGAAACGTTGGTTTCCGGTATTACAGAACTTCCATTTACTACATTTGTGGCAACGATGCAGCCAATTCATCTGGCAATCGGATTGGTAGAGGGATTGATTACAGCAGCGGTACTTCTCTTTGTATATGAGGCAAGACCGGAACTTTTACAGAGTTCGCAGGAAAAGAAAAGTCGCATGTCTTTAAAGGGAACGATTGTAGCATTATTTGTAGCAGCAGTTGTTATCGGAGGAGGCGTATCTTTGTTTGCTTCTTCTCATCCGGATGGATTGGAGTGGTCCATTGAAAAGATAACCGGTTCTACAGAGTTAGAAGCGGATAGCGATGTCTATGATAGTGCGGCAGATATTCAAGAGAAAACAGCACTTTTACCGGACTATGCATTCAAGAATTCAGACAGTACACTTGGAACCACATTTTCCGGTATTGTGGGAGGAGTAGTAGTAATCGCGGTTTGTGTAGGTGCATGTTATGCATTTCGATTTTTCCGAAAGAGAAAGGTATCATGAGTAAAATAGACAGTGCAATTTATGAAATTCATACGATGGATCAACTAGCGGAAAGAGACCAGTGGGTGAACCGAGTTCATCCACTGGTTAAATTCGTTCTTACGATTTATTATATCGTGCTGGTAGTATCCTTTGATAAATATAACATCATCGGGCTTGCGGGAATGGTGATTTATCCAATTGTTTTATTTAACATAACGGAACTATCTTTTCGGGATAGTCTCAAACGGCTTAGAATTATTCTGCCGTTAGTGTGCTTTGTGGGAATTTTTAATCCGTTTTTTGATAAGACACCACTCTTTGAGGTAGGGGCTTTTACCGTCACCACAGGAATGATATCTATGATTACCCTGATGATGAAGGGGATTTTCAGTGTATTGGCCTCTTATATTCTCATAGCTACTACCAACATTGAGAAAATTTGTTATGCCATGCGGCTATTACATATTCCTGCAATTCTGGTAACGCAGATACTTTTGACCTACCGCTATATCACGGTTTTACTGGGTGAAGTAAATCGCATGACTCAGGCATATTCCTTACGGGCACCGAATCAGAAGGGAGTTCACTATAAGGTATGGGGCTCCTTGGCAGGACAGCTTCTGCTACGCAGCATGGACCGCGCCGGAGAGATATATGAGAGTATGTGTTTGCGAGGGTATCAAGGAGAATTTTATTATCCGGGTAGAAGGAAGGCATGTGGAAAAGACTACTTGTATCTGATTATATGGTTGATAATTTTAAGTTTTCTTCGGGTAGTACCGGTGATGACAGTAGTAGGAAGGATGGTGACTGGCTAAGATGAGTCATATTAAAGTAGAATTAGAAGGTGTTTCCTTTGGATATGAAAAAGGGAAAAACATATTAGAAAATATCACATTTACAGCAACGGAGCAGGAATCTATCGGACTCATTGGTGCCAATGGTGCTGGAAAATCTACCTTATTAAAATTGCTGGTAGGATTAAATACAGGATATGATGGAAGTATTCGGGTAGAAGAGATTCCGGTTCAGAAGGAAACATTGGCAAAGGTGCGGGAAAAAATCGGGTATGTATTTCAAGATTCGGATAGCCAGTTATTTATGTCAACGGCTTATGAAGATATTGCCTTTGCGCCTCGTAACTATGGGTTGCCGGAAGAGGAAGTTCAGCGAAGAGTGGAGCATGCACTTTCCCGGATTCATATTGAACATTTGAAGGAACGGCAGATTTATAAGTTGTCCGGAGGAGAGAAAAAGCTGGTGTCCATTGCAACGGTTCTTTCCATGACCCCGGATATTATTTTGATGGATGAACCGTCTATTGCATTAGACCCAAGAAATAGACGAAATCTAATTCGGATTTTGAATGAATTTTCTCATTTGAAAATCATTACAAGTCATGATTTGGATATGATATTGGATACCTGTGAGAGGACCATCCTGTTGGCAGATGGAAAAATTGTAGCAGATGGAAAGACAGAAGAGATATTGTCAAATCAAAAATTGTTGGAAGAAAATGGGTTGGAGCTGCCGCTGGGGATGCAGCGGCGCTAATCTCTTACCACCTGAATTTTTTCACCTTGCATATCGGCTAGTCCTTCTACAGACAATCCTTGCATTTTGCATAACGCTATATTTTCAATAAGTTCTGTAGTAATAATCTCACCGGGAGTGATGAGTGGAATTCCCGGAGGATACAGATAAATATATTCCCGGCTGATACAGCCTGCGGCATCTTTTAGCAAAATGGTGTCGTAGGCTTTTTCTATAGCATCATTTAGAGTAAGCTTTTGCAGAGGAATACGATAGAGTTCTTGACAAGTCAGGACAGCGTTCTCTGATGAAGTTTTTCCGTTACTGTTACAGTCAATATCACGGTCAATTTCCAACAAAGCCTCAATCAATCGTTCAAATCCCTCGGCAGTATCCATAACGCTGGTAAGAGCGGTCACATAATGACCGGAAGCCATTTCCAACTGTATATGATATTTTTCTCTTAATATGTCATAAAGTTTCTGCCCATTTAAGTTGGTGTTTTCAGTAGAAATCAAAATTTTAGAAAAATCCCAGTCAAAGCAAGTATTCTGATTACAAAAGTCACTGGTAAAGACAGAAAGGTGCTTTAGTTTTTTTCCCTGAGTATAAAAGTCTGTCAGTAATCGGGTAAAGTTTCCCATAAGTTCGGCGCCCTGTTCTGCCATAGTGCGAAGTCCCTGTTCTATCGAAGCCATTAGTAAATAAGACGGAGAACTTGTTTCATAGATTCCTAGAAAACTTTTGATAGAGTTTAAGGGAACACGGTCGGAATTCACATGCAGCAGTGCTGTTTGTGTAAAACAAGGTAACGTTTTGTGTACACTGTGGATAACAATGTCTGCACCACATTCTAGTGCAGAGATAGGAAATTCCTCAGCGAATCTAAAGTGAGCACCGTGTGCCTCGTCTACAATCAGAGGGAGGTTATGTGCATGCACAATTTCTGCAATGGTACGGATATCGGATACCACACCATCATAGGTAGGTGAGGTAAGAAATACTCCATGAATATCCGGATTTTTTTCTAATGCATCAGCAATGTCCTGAGGGCGAATAGAGCCCATAATACCAAAATCCGTCATGGCAGGCATTAGGTAAATGGTTTTTAGCTGACGCAGAAAAGCGGCGTGATATGCTGCCTTGTGGCAGTTTCTTCCCATAAGAAGAGTACCACCTCTTGGTAAGGCAGCGCTGATAGCACTTAGAATACCGCAGGTACTTCCGTTAATCAGGTAAAAGGTTTCCTTTGTATGATAGAGGTCAGAAGCACGTTTCTGGGCCTCCTGTAAGATTCCTTCTGCGTGATGGAGATTGTCAAAACTGTCAATTTCCGTAATGTCAATTTTGTAGGGATTGGGAAAATCAATGCTTTGCCGTTTGTGTCCCGGCATATGAAACGGGTAGTAATCTGAGTTCTCAAGGGTTGCTAATTTTTTATCTAAGTAAATGTCTTGTTCAAAGTTATGATTCATGATGGTTCCTTTCAATGTTCGGTCATTGCTTGCGCTCATTATATCACGAGTTAGAAACAATGTCATACAAAATTGACTTTTACCATAAAATATGGTATTTTATCCCATATTTACGAAGGAAACGGGGCGGCGGATATGTGGAATACAATCAATGAGATATTAGGAATAGTAGATAATTTTGTTTGGGGCGTGCCCCTTATGGTATTAATACTAGTTGGAGGCATTATGCTTACGGTGCGTTTGGGAGTATTGCAGATACGACGACTTCCGTTGGCGCTGAAATGGATGATAAAAAATGAAGAAGAAGGTGACGGGGAAGTCAGCTCTTTTGGTGCTTTGTGTACAGCGTTGTCAGCTACAATCGGAACCGGAAATATCGTGGGTGTGGCAACGGCTATTGCCGCAGGCGGTCCGGGAGCTCTTTTTTGGATGGAAGTAGCGGCGCTTTTTGGAATGGCCACAAAATATGCAGAAGGTTTGTTGGCTGTAAAATATCGTGTGGTAGATGAAGAAAATCATGTTTTGGGAGGTCCTTTCTATTATATAGAACGTGGAATGGGAGTAAAATGGAAGTGGTTGGCAAAGATATTTGCTTTTTTTGGCGTTTGCGTAGGATTATTAGGAATTGGAACTTTTTCGCAGGTTAATGGTATTTCTTCGGCAGTTAATAATGTTTTTGATCCGAATCAGTTGTGGACAGTTACGATTCCGGGGATTGGAACATATTCCTGGACCGTAGTAATTGCTTCACTGGTATTAAGTATTTTCGTAGCTTTGATATTAATTGGGGGAATTAAGCGTATTGCCAGTGTGTCACAGGTTGTTGTTCCATTTATGGCAGTGATTTATATTCTATTTTGTGTAACATTGATTATTTGTAATATTAGGGAAATACCACAGGCAATCGTGACTGTTGTAAAGGGAGCATTTCAACCATCAGCAGTGACGGGCGGTATTGTGGGAAGTATATTTGTTGCAATGCAAAAGGGAGTTGCCAGAGGAATCTTTTCTAACGAAGCAGGGCTTGGTTCAGCACCGATTGCAGCTGCAGCAGCACAGACGAAAGAACCGGTGCGTCAGGGCTTGGTATCTATGACAGGAACTTTTATTGATACCATATTAATCTGTACTATGACCGGACTTGCTATTGTACTTACCGGAGCTTGGAAAGTAGATGGGTTAGAAGGAGTGGAAGTAACTGCATATGCATTTGGAAAGGGATTGCCTATACCGGCAGAAGTTGCGTCTTTCCTATTGATGCTATGTCTTGTCTTTTTTGCATTTACTACTATTTTAGGATGGGATTATTATTCCGAACGGTGTCTGGAGTATCTGTCAGGAGGAAGGAAAAAGGTTGTAGGAGTATTCAGGTGGTTATATATTCTGGCAGTATTTATTGGACCTTATATGACTATAAAAGCAGTGTGGACGTTAGCGGATATTTTTAACGGAATGATGGCGTTACCTAATATGATTGCTATTTTTGCATTGAGTGGAGTGGTAGTGAAGGAAACGAAAGAATTCTTTGAGAAGAAAAAACATTTATAATATTATGAATAATCCGGCTAAAATGGCATATACTTAGTAAAGAAGAAAGGAAAATTGAAAAGAAAAAACCAAAATTTGACAAAAGAAGAAAAAAGGACTATAATATGTAACGTTGACGCGGGGTGGAGCAGTCTGGAAGCTCGTCGGGCTCATAACCCGAAGGTCACAGGTTCAAATCCTGTCCCCGCAACTCGAAAAGCATTACCGTTATTGGTAATGCTTTTTACATAAGAAATTCATTTCTAGCAAGCAATGGCTTGTCAAAGCGGTAATATCCCGCAAATTTCATATTTATCACAATTCAAATTTTATATCAGGAGGACAATCTATGGAGAAAGACACAAAAAATGTATTTCCAACAGAGTATCAGTTTAATCTGAGTGATTTTGCTTTGTTTCTATCTGTCATGAAGAACAAGCGTGCGTATGAATGTACACTCAGTATTATTCTGGAGGAAGAAAATCTGGAACTGGAAGAAGTAAAGGTGGAGCAGGTGATACTGAATCGTTCAGGGAAACGAGCTATTCGCCTGGATGCCTGGGCAAAGGACAAAAATAATCGGCAATTTAATATGGAAATGCAAAATGATAGCAGCAGTGATAATATTCCTAAACGTTCTCGCTATTATCAGGGGATGTTGGATACGCCGATATTAAAATCGGGGAAAGAAACAAAATACAAAGAGTTACCGTCTACTGTAATTATTTTTATTACCCAAGAGGATATTTTTAAGAAGGATTTGGCAAAATATACATTTACAGAGCAGTGTGAAGAAGTGGAAGGATTGCACTTGGAAGATGGAACTACCAAGATTTTCTTGAATATGTCCAGTAAAAAGGGTTCCAAAGAATTGGTAAGTTTGTTACAATATATGAAAGAAACAACGTTAGAGAATCCGAATATACTAGTAAAGGATAAGCGCATTTTAGAACTTGACAATATTGTGTCGGAAGTAAAGGAATCCGAAGAATGGGAGGCGATACAGATGAACATTCTTGAAATAGGTATTGAAAAGGGGAAAGAACAAGGAATACAGGCATTAGTAGAATCATTTTGTGAGCTACAGATTTCACAAGAGGATACGTTGCAAAAGATAAAAGAAAAGTTTTCTCTAGGTGAAGAGGAAGCTGAGGATTATGTGAAGAAATACTGGAAGTAATGGGAAAATAGGTCATTTTGGAATGCAATTTTAGAGAAAAAAGAGGTCGCAAAGACCTCTTTAAAATATTAATAATTTGCGCCCCAAACCCAATAATCAATAGTTCTTTCTTCTCCAGGAGTTCCTTCACCACTTGGTCCAGGATAACTATAAACAATATCTCTTATTGTATTTATTTCACTCTGAGATAAGAAAGCAGGTGGCTGCATTGAATCATTGAACCATCTATATTCACCTGTCATAGTATCCGTACATGTCCAAATATAATGTAAAGAGCCATGATACCAGCCAATACCATTTACTTTTCCTGGATCAGCTCCGAACCTTACTTCCAAATATGCCGGCCAAGGTTCTGTAGGTGTAGGAAGAGTTGGAACTTCAAAGTCATCGTTTGCTAATTCCTCCGTTTCTTTTTGCTCGATAGCAGCAATTAAAGTATCAATTTCAGTAATTTTATTATTTACCATTTCAGTCAATTCAGTGTAATGTTCTTCCTCGATATTATCTTTATTTTCATTTAAACTAGTTAAAATAGTATTTAACTGTTCTTTTAATTTGCTTAATTCGTCTTTGTTTTCTTTTATCTCTTCTGATAATACAATAGCTTCAATTTGAGACTTGTTGCTTCTTGTTTAAGTTCCTAAATTTTTCCTTCATAATTTGTGTGCTCCTTTTTTATCGCCTTTTGTATTAAAAAGTGTAGAGTTTCTATATGGTTTCGTTGTTTTCCTTAAGGAAAGCCATAAATTTATCTATTACTGCCTGTGCAGAATAGCCATTTTCATCAATTTTTAAATGAGGGTCATGGCTGTTTTCGGAATAAAGTGACCAATGACCATCAGGGGATTTGTAATTTGGGGAACCGATAGAATCTTCGTCGGTATAGTGGATATCTTTCCAAAATTGGATTTTTCCAAGCTGTGTACGGAAGTTACCGTTTTCTGTATTTGCATCAGTATAAAACAGTGTAATCCGATAGGTGGAATGAGCACCTGCAATAGTTATCCAGAAATAAGCCGAGTAATCCACATAGGCATTCTTGCAACCCTGTCTTAGTTGTAAAGTATTGCATTTAAGAGTTGATTTTTGATTAGGGGAAAGACGTGCATTTAATAATTGGAAAATTTCTTTTTGTTCGTTGTCTAATATGTTGCAAATTATTTTTAATCCATTTTGTAAAGTTTTTTACATTGAATTATCCTCCGTGTCTTTTTAAACTGCATTTTACCACGAAAGCAATACAAATGCAATGCAATATGCAATGCATAAAACAAAGAAAATGAGAATTAGTATTGTAAGGTAGAAGGAGGTGCAGGAAATGGCGTTTCAAATCAAATCAGATAAAAAAGAAACAGAGAATAAAACAATAAGATTCCCTCTGCCATTGGTAGAGAGAATCAATGATGTGATACAAGAAAATGATGTAACCTTTTCGGGATTTGTAATTCAGGCGTGTGAGTATGCGTTGGAGAATTTAGAAACAACGGAAAACTAAAACACACTCCCCACAGCCACTAAACTCTCTGCCAAATCAGCCCGGTAATCATTATCTTCCGGGCGCAGGCTGTTAATGACACAGCCAAAGCTACTGAGGTTTCCGGTACAGTGAATATACTTTCCATTTCCAAGATAAAGAGCCACATGACCGGGAAAATATAACAGGTCAGCAGGTTTTATAGAGGAAAATGGAATTTCATGTACCGGAAAACCTTCCTTTATTATCGCATCCCGATAAATCACAATGCCGCACATATAGTAACTCATAAAAGTAAGGCCGGAACAGTCGAGCCCCATGGCAGTTTTTCCGCCCCAGCGATACTGCGTGCCTAAAAATGACATGGCATAGTTTAGAATACAGGAGCGGATATTCCATTCATCATTATGCTGGGAGTCAAAGGAACCAGGTTCCTGACAAGTAGAGGATAAAAGCGAGATGGCTGGAACATAGCCACAGCATCCGTCAGCCGTTCGTATTTTTTGCCAACCATCTAATGCATTGCCGCATAGCATCACCCGACTACCCATAAAAAGAGTAGATAAAATAGGAGCCTGAACCTTTGGCGTTTTTAGTAGGTCGGTTGCTTTTCTACATAAAAGCGCTGCAGTAGGAGCTTCCCGCCAGCGTTTCAATGATTTCGGAGATATTTTGCATATTGTAGGTCTTTCCAGCCAACCTGAATAGCCATAGTCAGTAACGATTTTTAAGAATCTGCCCAGTTCCTGCACGACAGTAACGAGCCAGCCGGACAGCAATTCGTCAGAGACTGTTTCTTTGGTAGGATTTTCATAAAGTGTTGCTTTGGGAACAATTACAATTCCTGTATACATATAAAATCCTCTCCATATATAGAATAATTGAATTAAACCAGTAATTCTTTATATAAATCAAGTACATTTTTATAAAAAATACGTTCTATTTCACTTTCGTGGAATCCGTTTTTTCGAAGTTCTGCTTCCAGCATTTCTATATGACTGCAATTTTTCATTTCTATATTATTATCAATACCATCAAAATCAGAGCCAAGTCCGACACAGGAGATGCCACCCACATTTACCATATGGCGAATATGTTTTGCAATATCCTTTACATAGCTATAATAGCAACCGGTGTCATCTGGGACAGGGGTAAGAAATGGACCGTAAAAATTGGCACCAATTACGCCGCCTTTTTGGGAAATTTTTTGTATCAATTCATCCGGGAGATTTCGACCTCTGCCGCAAAGTGTCCGTGCGTTAGAATGACTTGCTACAAAAGGCTTTTTGGCAAGCTGACACACATCCATAATTCCCCGGTCTGATAAATGGGAAACATCCGGGATAATGCCCAGTTGTTCCATGGCATCTAAAAATGCAATTCCAAGGTGGGTAAGCCCGCCTTTTTCAGTGCCGTGAGCAGGTTCAGCCGGAAAACCTAATGTATTTTTATGATTCCAGGTAAAGGTCATCATACGAGCACCGGCATCG
The DNA here is from genome assembly GCF_001940225.2 of Roseburia sp. 499. Taxonomy (NCBI): domain Bacteria; kingdom Bacillati; phylum Bacillota; class Clostridia; order Lachnospirales; family Lachnospiraceae; genus Roseburia; species Roseburia sp. 499. Next base: position 3,124,819 of record NZ_CP135164.1, on the reverse strand, counting down.
TAGAACTCCTTTAGTATTTTTAAATCTCCTTTACATACCTGACCTTCTTCGATGGTCATTAAGGCAGACATTTTTCCTTGTTTTTCGTTTTCTACAATTTCCTCATAGGTAGTAACAGGGCGAATCAAGTCCCGGTTTTCTTCCATTTCCCTTTGAAAAATAGCAATCTGTTTCTTACAGGTGTCATACGGGGAATCAGTCTCATCCAAATTTATAAACATGGCAAAGTTCTGTAAGAGGTATCCGGCAGATTTCATTTTCTGAAGGTCCAATTGGAAATTATTTTTTAAAAGGGCAGAGCCGGGATGTTTATATATTCTGGAAATGGTGTCACAGTGCATATCAACAATTTTCATCGTATTTCCTTCCTTTGTAAAAGCGTTTCTATCCATGTTATGTACTTTACAGGGAAAAAATTCCTGAAGACATAATGGATTTTATTTCGTTATATAACTAGAGTAACAAAATGATTTTTAGGTTAAGTTAAGAAAAAGCAACATTTTTCTTAAGAAACTTATACTATCATAATAAACAGAAAATGGAAAAAGTAAAGGGAAGGAAGGGAAAACGTTGGAAGCACTGATAAGAGTAAGGGATATGTGTAAGATTTATAATCCCGGTGAAAATGAAGTACGGGCGTTGGATCATGTGAGCCTGGAGATTCAAAAGGGTGAGTTTGTAGCAATCATCGGTCATTCCGGCTCAGGAAAGTCTACTTTGATGAACATGTTAGGTTGTTTGGATGTGCCAACCTCGGGAGAATATTATCTGAATGGGAAAGATGTGTCTCAAATGAGGGATAATCAGCTTTCAGAAATTCGAAATGAAGAGATAGGATTTATTTTTCAGGGATTTAATCTGATTGCAAATCTGACGGCTATAGAAAACGTAGAATTGCCGCTGATATATCGTGGAATTGGGCGCAGTGAACGTCACAAACTGGCATTAGAAGCATTGAAAATGGTGGGCCTGGAAAAACGTATTCATCACAAACCGTCGGAAATGTCAGGAGGACAACAGCAAAGAGTTGCCATTGCAAGGGCAATAGCGGCAAAGCCACCGGTGATTTTGGCAGATGAGCCAACGGGAAACTTGGACTCTGCATCTACCAAAGAGATTATGGGAATCTTAAAAGAATTGCATAATACCGGAAGAAGTGTGATTTTGATTACCCATGACAATGATATTGCGGACCAGGCAAAGCGAGTTGTTCGAATTTTAGATGGAAAAATAGTAGAAGATTATTATAACGAACAGGAGAAAGAATAGAAGATGAAAAAGAATAAAACCAGTAAAAAAGTGTTGAAAATTGTAATTCCGATTGTGGGGGTAGTGGTTGTTTTAGGGGCTGTCGTTGCGAAGAACATTGCAAGTGCAGGAGAAGCCATGGCACAATCAATGGCAGTAGAAACGATAAAGGTGGAAAAGGGAGATGTAAAGGAAACGGTAGAGACCAGCGGAACTGTGGTAAGCGGTCAGCAGAAAGTTTTCTTTTCACCGGTAAATGCAACTGTAAAAACGGCAGATTTCCAAGTGGGAGATTTGGTAAAGGCAGGGGATAAGTTGGTAGAGTTCAATTTGGATGATTTAGAAGCTCAGAACCAGAAGGCAGAACTTACAGTAAAAGCCAATAGTCTTGGATATCAGGATACGATAAATAAGTCAGCAGAAGCGGCGCAAAAGCAGGCGGAAGCGAAGAATAAAGCAGCAACATTACAACAGCAGGTAGATGCTAAGAAGCAGGAAGTGGCAAATCTTACGGCGGCTGTTGCAGGAGATGCTCAGGCACAGGCGGCAGCGCAGCAGCAGGCAAATGACAGTATTAACGCTCAAATAGCAACCTTACAGCAACAGCAGGGAGAGTTGGCAGTAACGGTAGAACAGGCACAGGCAGCCTATAATGCAGCTCAGAATGTACAGCAGAATGCACAGGTCAATTTTGATGCAGCAACGGCAACAGGAAATGCAACAGACATAGCAACAGCTTCTGAAGCTTTAAAAGCAGCAAATGCAGCATTAAGTACAGCAAAGAATGATTATGATACCAAGAAATCCCAGTTAGATAATGTTAATACTCAGATTACAACATTGCAGGCATCTATGTCTATCGGAACTGGAGAAAGCGGAAATGCAGAATTGCAGAAGAAACTTACGACAGCACAGTCTGAACTGGCAGATTTGCAGGCTCAGCTAGAGACACAGAAAGCAATTGCAGAAGGAGATACAGCAGCTCTTAGTAAAGAAGCAAAGGCACAGATGCAGACCAATAATAATCTGGCAGAGTTAGAGCAGAAGTCCTTAGCAGAGCTGATTGAAGAAGGTAAAAAAGGAATCAGCGCAGAATTTAACGGAGTTATTTCGGATAGACAGGTAGTGGAAGGTGCAACTGTAGCGCAGGGAATGCAGATGTTTACGCTTCAGAGTATAGATGATGTAAATGTTGATGTTACATTGTCGAAAAACGTATATGAAAAGGTACAGGAGGGACAGAAGGCGACGATTACTTTTGCAGGTCAGACCTATGGAGGAACGGTTACCAGAATCAGTCGTATTGCAACCAGTGGTATGAGTGGAAGTAATCAGGCAGCAACTTCTACTGCAATTACAGCAACTGTTCATATTGATAATCCGGATGACAAGATTTTTCTTGGCGTAGAAGCAAAGGTATCCATTCAGGCAGCAGAGGCAAAGGATGTGGTAATTTTACCGACAGAGGCTGTAAATATTGGAAAAGATGGTAGCTTCTGCTGGGTATGCGAAGATGGTATATTGACAAAACGTATCATAGAAACCGGTACAACATCGGATGATTGTATCGAAATTACCACAGGATTGGAAGTTGGAGAAGAGGTAATTCCGGATCCGGGAAATTATGAAGAGGGTGACCAGATTACAGTTGGGACCTCCGGTGCAGAAGCAGAATAGTGGAGCAGAGCGGAAAAGAGGTACTTAAATGGGAAAGATATTAGAATATATAAAAATGGCGTTAAAGAACATTACTGCTAATAAAGGACGTTCTTTTCTGACCATGTTAGGTATTATCATCGGAATTGCTTCGGTTATTATGGTTATGGCAGTTGGAGATGGAACAGCAAATGCTATGAATGCGGAAGTAGAAGACCTTGGTACCGGACAGATTTATGTACGCTGTAGCGATGATGCCGTGAATGCGGAAGAGTGGATTACATCGGAGGATATGGCAGCTGTTAAAAATAAAGTAGATGGTGTAGAAGGGGTCAGCCCGAATGATGGCGCCAGCGGGACAACAATCACAGGAAAAGGAGAGTTTTCCTTAACACTTAGCGGTGGAACAGAGGACTCCTGGAAATCTTTGAATTACAATATGAAGCGTGGCAATTATTATACAGAGGTAGATGTACAGGAAGGAAACAGGGTTTGCGTACTTACAAATGAAGATGCTAAGAGACTGTTTGGTTCGGATGATGTAGTGGGAATGGATATTGACGTAAATGTAAATGGTATTAGCCAAAGTTATCGTATTATAGGAGTTACGCAGCAAAAGGAAAATGGAAGCTTTGTTAGCTATACTTATGAAGGAATGCCGGTAACATTAAATGTACCATATACATCTTTTGAATCGTTTGGATGGGAAAGTGATGGATTCTATTCTTTCTATGTGTTCACCGCAGATGGGGCAGATGCAAAACAAGTGACGAAAGATTTGATTCATTTGTTGGATTCCAGACATCAAAGTTCAGGTGAGGATTACTATCAGATACAGAGCTTTCAAGATACGATTTCACAAATGAATGGCATGTTAGCTATTGTAACAACATTTATTTCATGTGTAGCAGCGATATCTCTGTTTGTAGGTGGAATTGGTGTTATGAATATTATGTTAGTATCTGTAACAGAACGAACAAGAGAAATAGGAATTCGTAAGTCCTTAGGAGCGAAAACATCATCTATACTAATGCAGTTTTTGGCAGAGGCTGCAATCCTCACAATTGTAGGAGGAATTTTGGGTATATTGTTAGGATTTCTTGGAGCATTAGGAATTTGTGGAATTATGAGTAGTGTCATGGCAAGTGCAATCAGCCCGGGAATCAAGGCAAGTACTATTATAGGTGCAACATTGTTTTCTTGTGCGATTGGAATCTTCTTTGGTATTTACCCGGCAAAAAAAGCAGCGAAGTTAAGTCCGATTGAAGCATTGCGAAGAAATTAATGCTAAATTGAAAGCCGCTCAGTCATGCTAATAGTTGAAGCTATTGGCATGACGGGGCGGCTTTTGATTTCTCTGTAGGAGAATGCAAGGTGGGGATCAATTAAAATGAATGAAAAGCAATTAGATAGATATAAAAATAAATATTGACAACAAAACAAAGACATGTTATAAATGATTAAGGAATTTGATTAGATGAGTATCAATGTAAAAGGAGGATACAAGTAATGGAAAAAAATTTAGTATGTAAATTAGTGAAGGCAATGGAGTTACAAAAAGGGGAAGTCGTATTGTTAAACTTTTGGGGGGAGGATACTGAGATACAGGATCTGTATGATTTTGTGGGAGCAGTAGCAGCAGAAGGGGCAATGCCGATGACACTTCTTCATACCAATCAGTATGAACGGGAATTGGTAGAAAATATGAATGGAGAAGTTCCGGAAAAATGGATGGAGCAGTTTGCTATCGTAGATACGGTAATTGATATTATAGAAAAGCCGGCAGGGCTTCCGCCAGCAGACTTATCTAAAGAGAAATATCCGGTATTTGGTACATATTTGCAAAAATTGTTTGGGGCATTCAGCAAGAAGAAAAAAATGATTCAGGTTACAATGCCTTCTGATACAAATGCAAAATGTGTAGGAATGGAACCGGAAGCATATAAGGAAAGAATCATGAAGGCTCTTGATATTGATTATGCAAAGATGAAGACTGATTGCCAGGCAAAAATCGACAGTTTTACCGGAAATGTACGAACGATTCGAACCGGAAAAGATTGTGTACTGACCTTAGATACAACCGGGCGCGAATGGATTGCAGATGCCGGAGATGGAGCACTTCCATGTGGGGAAGTTTACATTGCACCTGTGGAAGAAAAGAGTAATGGAAAAGTTTATTTTGAGACATTATCAGTAGAAGAGGTGGGAGTATTCCATGATGTTACAGTTACCATTGAAAACGGACATTTGATTTCTTCAACCAATGAAGAATTTAATGCATTTTTAAAAGAACTTCCGGAAAATGGGGGTGTTGTTGCAGAACTTGGAATTGGAATGAATCCGAACGTAACAGGAGTATTAGGAGATTCTGTTTTGGATGAAAACGTGATTGGAACGTTCCATATTGCAATCGGCATGAACCATCTTTTTGGTGGCAAAAATGTGTGTCCTATTCATTATGATTTTGTTGCAACAGGAATTGTAGAATAAAATTTCTATGGCAAAAGCAACGAAAGCAGCGAAATTAATAATAAATTGAAAGTTTCCCGGAAATACATTATACTAGTAAATAGCTAGATGTATGACTGGGAGGCTTTTTTTATGGAAAAAATGCAAAAAGGAAAAAAGGATATAAAAAGTACCATAGTTTTGGTCATTGCACTTTTTGTTTTTATTTATGCGTTGGTTCGTCTTTGTTTGATTTTCTGGGAGTATACAAAGGGGCAGAAGAGTTACGATAGATTAGAAGAGTTTACCAATACCGTAGAAGCTGAAGATAGCTCCGATGTAGTACCGGAAGATTTTTCGGTAGATTTTGAAGCATTAAAAAAGATAAATCCGGATATTGTGGGATGGATTCGCTTTGAAAATATGGATATTAGTTATCCGGTTGTACATGGAACTGACAACGAGTATTATCTGACACATACTTTTGATAAACAGGAAATAAAGTGCGGAAGCATTTTTGTGGAGGCGGAAAATGCGGCGGATTTTAGCGATGATAATACCTTTATATATGGACATAATATGAAGGATAAGTCCATGTTTGCCAAACTTAATCAGTTTAAAGATGAGCAGATTTATCGAGAAAATCCAGAGTTTTTGATTTATACAGAAGATGCCGTTTATCGATATAATATTTTTTCCTGTTATGTAGCAGATGTGAGCTGGGATTCTTTTACATATCAATTTGGAAGTGAAGAATCATATGGAGAGTGGCTCCAAAACGTAAAGGAAAAAAGTAATTATGATACGGGAATTACACCGACACAGGAACAAAAGACGGTAACATTGATGACGTGTACACCGGATGGAGAGAACTATCGTTTTTTGGTGCATGGGACATTGGTGGAAGTGATAGAGCGAAAGACGGAATAAGAAAGGCAGGGAGAAATATGGAAGAATCAGCAAAAGTGCAGCAGTTTTTGAAAATGGTAGAAGAAAGTGATAATATTGTGTTTTTTGGTGGAGCAGGAGTTTCTACAGAAAGTGGAATACCGGATTTTCGAAGTGTAGATGGTTTGTATCATCAAGAATACGATTATCCGCCGGAAATGATATTGAGTCATAGTTTTTATAGGCAAAAACCAGAGGAATTTTATCGTTTTTATCGGAATAAAATGCTTTGTTTGGATGCGGAACCCAACATGGCTCATAAAAAAATTGCAGAATTAGAACGGGCAGGAAAGGTAAGAGCTGTCATTACTCAGAATATTGATGGGCTTCACCAGAAAGCAGGTAGCAAAAAAGTTTTGGAGCTTCATGGAAGTGTACATCGAAATTACTGTGAATCTTGTCATGCATTTTACGATGCAGAGTATATTTTGCATAGCGAAGGTGTACCAAAGTGTGAAGTGTGTGGTGGCGATATTAAGCCGGATGTGGTGCTGTACGAGGAAGGACTGGATAATCAAACTATTCAGGAGGCTATCTATTATATCAGTCAGGCGGACATGTTGATTATTGGAGGAACTTCTCTTGCGGTATATCCGGCAGCGGGACTTGTGGATTATTATCAGGGAAATAAATTGGTGTTGATTAATAAATCGGAAACATCTAAAGATAATAGTGCGAATTTAGTGCTTCCGGTGGCAATTGGAGAGCTGTTTGCAAAGATTCGTGTCTAATGCAATTGAGAATTCAAAAGGAGGACATAACATGCCGATACAATATGAAGTAGGAGATATTGTAAAACTAAAAAAACAGCATCCTTGTGGAAGTCAGGAGTGGGAAGTGCTTCGCGTAGGAGCAGATTTTCGCTTGAAGTGTTTAGGGTGCGGACATCAGATTATGATAGCCAGAAAGCTGGTAGAAAAAAATACAAAGGGAATTCGGAAAAATACTTGAAAAATCTGGATAGGTATGGTAATATATTAGTCCGTGATATATTAGTTATTAATTTATCCTTGCTCCTTGCAGATGCAGGGGGCCAAAAGACCAAAAGGAGGTAAGACAAGCATGAACAAATATGAATTAGCACTCGTTGTTAATGCAAAAGTCGAGGATGATGTAAGAACCGAAACCGTAGAAAAGGCAAAAGAGATTATTACTCGTTTCGGTGGAACAGTAACCAACGTAGATGACTGGGGTAAGAAGAGATTAGCTTACGAAATCCAGAAGATGAGAGAAGGTTACTACTACTTTATTCAGTTCGATGCGGAAGCAGATTGTCCGGCAGAAGTAGAATCTCGTGTACGTATTATGGACAATGTACTTCGTTTCTTATGCGTTAGACAGGACGAGGCGTAATAGAAAGAGGAGATAACATGAATAAGGTTATACTGATGGGTAGATTAACCAGAGATCCTGAGGTTCGCTATTCACAAGGCGAGCAGGCTATGGCAATTGCAAGATATACTCTGGCAGTAGATAGAAGATTCAGACGTGACGGAGACCAGCAGACAGCAGATTTTATCAACTGTGTTGCATTCGGAAGAAGCGGTGAATTTGCAGAAAAATATTTCCATAAAGGAATGAAGGTTGTTGTAACCGGAAGAATCCAGACTGGAAGCTATACAAACCAGGAGGGACAGAAGGTTTACACAACTGACGTTGTCGTAGAAGATCAGGAATTTGCAGAGAGCAAGGCAGCAAGTGAAGGTCAGGGTGGCGGTTTTCAGCCAGCTGGCAGACCGGAACCTAGTGCAGCCGCTGGAGATGGTTTCATGAACATTCCAGATGGAATTGATGAAGAATTACCCTTTAATTAGAACAGGAGGTAAAGGCAATGGCTTACAATAAAACCGAAAAAAGCGATTCTCCAATGAAGAGAAGAGGCGGAATGCGTAGAAGAAAAAAAGTTTGCGTATTCTGTGGAAAAGATAATGTGATCGATTACAAAGATACAAACAAATTAAAAAGATACATCTCTGAAAGAGGAAAAATTCTTCCTAGAAGAATCACAGGAAACTGTGCAAAACATCAGAGAGCTCTCACTGTAGCAATCAAGAGAGCAAGACATATTGCTTTAATGCCATATGTAACAGACTAAGTAATTTAGAAGCGCTGCTTCTGGCTGAGTTTCAGTCGGAGGTGGCGTTTTTTGCATATACTATTTTGAAACCGTTCGCGATACAAGCAAAGAAAAAACCCCTTTAACTTGCCGTCCGAAAATGGTATAATGTGCGTATTAGGCAATGAGCACTGCGGAAATGTTAAGCATGTATATGCAGGAGAGAGTAAATGAAAAGAAAGATTCGTCTGAAAGGACACCTAAAAAGTTATATGTACTGGCCATTGATGCTTACTATATTGGTAGTATTGATGAATATACCGGTATATTATATGAATACGAATGCAGGTATCTGTGTTTCTATTTTTACCGTATTATATTTTATTGTTGTATTGGTGGCGTATTTTTTTAATAAGCCGGCAATGCTCAATGAGGTTATCAATTTTGCAACCCAATACGCTACGGTACAGAAGCATTTGTTGAATGAATTCGAGATACCTTATGCACTATTGGATTATAACAGTAAGATTTTGTGGATGAATGAAGCATTTATGAAAATTACTGGAAAAGACAAGAAATATCATAAGTCCGTTACGACTATTTTTCCGACTATCACCAGAGAATTATTGGAAAAAGAAGGTGATGGAAGTAATGTGCAGATAACCTATGAAGAAAAGATTTACCGTGCAAGTATGAGCCGGATTTATTTTGATGAAGTAACAGAAGACAGTGGCGTTATAGAACTGGAAAATAATGAACAGTATTTGACAGCAATGTACTTGTTTGATGAGACAGAACTTCACCATTATATTCAGGAAAATCAAGAACAGCAGTTGGTATCAGCACTAGTGTATATCGATAATTACGAAGAGGCGTTGGAAAGTATTGAAGAAGTAAAACGTTCTTTGCTGGTGGCATTGGTAGACAGAAAAGTAAGCAAATACTTTTCAGAGCGAGACAGTATTATAAAAAAGATTGAAAAAGACAAATATTTTGTAGTGTTCAAACATAAATATCTGGAGGAACTGATTCAAGATAAGTTTAGTATTCTGGAAGAAGTAAAGACCATTAAAGTGGGAAATGAAATGGCAGTAACGCTGAGTATAGGTGTGGGTGTGAATGCTTCCAATTACAATCAGAAGTACGAGTATTCCCGTATGGCGATTGACCTTGCATTAGGTCGTGGTGGAGATCAGGTCGTAGTGAAAGATGGCGAGAAGATTTCCTATTTTGGTGGAAAGTCTAGACAGGTGGAAAAAATGACCCGTGTCAAGGCCCGTGTCAAGGCGCATGCTCTTCGGGAAATTATGGAGACCAAGGATCAGGTTCTGATTATGGGACATAGAATCAGCGATATGGATTCATTTGGAGCAGCAGTGGGAGTTTACTGTGCAGCACAGGTGTTGGGGAAAAAGGCACATATTGTCATTGATGAAGTGACTTCGTCATTACGTCCGGTAAAGGAATGTTTTTCCGAGGAAAAAGGTTATCCGGTGGATATGTTTGTAAGAAGTGAAAAGGCGATGGAACTGGTGGATTATAATACTGCAGTTGTAGTAGTAGATACCAACCGCCCAAATTTAGTGGAATGTCCGGATTTGTTAAATCGAACCAGAACGATAGTGGTATTTGACCATCACAGACAGAGTAGTGAAGTGATTGATAATGCGGTGCTATCTTATATCGAGACTTATGCGTCCTCTACTTGTGAAATGGTAGCAGAAGTGTTACAGTATTTTAATGAAAATATTCATCTGAAACCAGCAGAAGCAGATTGTATTTATGCAGGTATTCTGATTGATACCAATAATTTCATGACCAAGACAGGCGTGCGTACTTTTGAAGCAGCTGCATATCTACGCCGCTGTGGAGCAGAGGTGACGCGTGTGCGGAAATTATTGCGTGATGACATGACAGCTTATAAAGCGCGGGCAGAAGCAGTGCGCCATGCCAAGGTATACCGCGGCTCTTTTGCCATTTCTGTTTGTCCGGGTGAGAATATTGAGAGTCCAACCATTGTGGGAGCACAGGCGGCAAATGAGTTGTTAAATATTGTAGGAATCAAAGCCTCCTTCGTGCTGACAGAATATAATGATAAAATATATATCAGCTCTCGTTCTATCGACGAAATCAATGTACAGATTATTATGGAAAGAATGGGCGGAGGCGGCCATTTAAATATGGCAGGAGCGCAGCTGATAAACTGCACACTGGATGAGGCAGAAGAACAGTTGATGGAAACGTTGGATGAAATGATTGAAGAAGGAGATATAGAAATATGAAAGTAATATTATTAGAAGATGTGAAGTCGTTGGGAAAAAAAGGTGACATTGTAAACGTCAGTGACGGTTATGCAAGAAATATGATTTTACCGAAAAAACTTGGAGTAGAAGCAACCAGTAAGAATATGAATGATTTAAAACTCCAAAACCAGCATGCAGACAAGGTGGCAAAAGAGAATCTGGAGGCTGCAAAGGCACTGGCAGAAGAAATTGCTACAAAGCAGGTAACGGTTAAGATTAAGACAGGAGAAGGCGGAAAGACTTTCGGTTCTGTTTCTAGTAAAGAAATTTCAGCCGCAGCAAAGCAGCAGTTGAATCTGGAATTGGATAAAAAGAAAATGCAGTTAGAGGATGGGGGATTAAAAACTTTGGGTGTACATGAAGTAACCATTAAACTTCATCCAAAGGTAACGGCAACCTTGAAGGTGAAAGTAACAGAGGAATAGGAGGACCCGGTTATGGAGGAAGCTCTTATCAAACGGATTATGCCAAATAGTCTCGAAGCAGAGCAGTCGGTTATCGGTTCCATGATTATGGACAAGGAGGCAATTGTTATTGCCTCTGAAACTTTGATAAAGGAAGATTTTTATCATCAGCAGTATGGAATTTTGTTTGAAGCCATGATTGAGTTGTACAATGAAGAACAGCCGGTGGATGTGGTTACTTTACAGAATCGTTTGCGTGAAAAGGATGTTCCGGCGGAACTGAGTAGTATGGAATTTGTGGGAGAGCTGGTAACGGCTGTGCCAACTTCTGCAAATATTAAATATTATGCCAATATTGTCAAGGAAAAAGCAACCCTGCGTAAGCTTATCAAGGTAAATGAAGAGATTGCAAATGAATGTTATCTTCAGAACGAGAGTGTAGATGACATTATGGCGGATACAGAAAAGAAGATATTTAATCTTTTGCAAAATAAAAGTGGCGGGGATTATGTACCGATTAAGACGGTAGTAATTAATGCACTGGAGAAAATTGAACAGGCATCTAAGACGAAAGGAAGCGTTACGGGAATTGCAACCGGATTTGTGGATTTGGATTACCGGATGTCCGGGCTTCAACCATCTGACCTGATTCTTGTTGCAGCACGTCCTTCTATGGGAAAAACGGCGTTCGTCTTAAATATAGCGCAGTATGTGGCGTTCCACAGTGATTTATGTACGGCTATCTTCAGTCTGGAAATGTCAAAGGAGCAGTTGGTAAACCGTCTGTTCTCCCTTGAATCCAGAGTGGATGCGCAGTTACTTCGTTCCGGTAATCTTGCGGACTCTGATTGGGAAAAGCTGATAGAGGGAGCGGGTACCATTGGACGTTCCAAATTGATTATTGATGATACGCCGGGTATTTCGATTTCTGAGTTGCGTTCTAAGTGTCGTAAGTATAAGTTAGAACATGATTTGAAACTGATTATTATCGACTATTTGCAGTTGATGTCCGGGAATGGAAAGAGTGATTCCAGACAGCAGGAAATCTCTGATATTTCCCGTTCGCTGAAAAGTCTTGCCAGAGAGCTCAATGTACCGGTAATTGCATTGTCCCAGTTAAGTCGTCAGGTGGAGCAGCGACCGGACCATCGCCCAATGCTTTCGGACCTTCGTGAGTCCGGAGCTATCGAGCAGGACGCCGACGTGGTAATGTTCATCTATCGTGATGATTATTATAATAAGGATACACCGGATAAGAACATTGCAGAAATCATTATAGCAAAACAAAGAAACGGTCCTATTGGTACAGTTAATCTGGTTTGGCTTCCGCAGTACACCAAGTTTGCGAATATGGAGAAAAATTAATTTTAGATTTAATATGCAAAAATGTGTATTTGTTGTAAAAGGAAACAGATATTTTTCTAAAAAGAAAAGTATCTGTTTTTTTGTGTCATTATTTCACGATGAAAAATGATTGTAACCTGTCTGTGAAATCGTTAGAATAGTAAGTAAAGGAAATGGACATGCATATTCCTAAAGGAGGTAGAATTGTGGAAAAATTACGCTATATGATTTCAGACGCGGCAAATATAGTGAATGTAGAGTCTCACGTCTTACGATATTGGGAAGAAGAACTAGAACTTCAAATTCCCAGAAATGAGATGGGGCACCGCTATTATACAGAAGAGAATATAGCGCAGTTTCAAAAGATAAAAGAGTGGAAGGAAAAAGGATATCAGCTAAAGGCAATCCGAATGATGATACATAATGGAGAAACAACAATGGAAAAAGCGCAAGATTTTGAAGAAAATCAGGTGATTTCCAGTATGCAGCAGCCGATAGTTTCTAATAAACATCATAATAATTCCGCTTTAAACACTGTCAAGCTGGAACAATTTCAAAATATGATGATAGGGATTGTGAAGCAGGCAGTTGAAGCCAACAATCAGGCGTTGGGAAAGGAGGTTGGAATCCAGGTAGGAGACAGGGTCTTAAAAGAAATGAATTATCTTATGAGAGAGCAGGATGAGGCAGAGGAAGAACGGTTTCGAAAACTGGATGAAGCGATTCGGAATCATCAGAAGGGAAAACGGTTCCGAAAAGAAAAAACGGAGAAAAAATTGTTTGTAAAGAAAAAATTGAATCCAAATTTAACAACATAAGGACATAAAAATAGGAGCTGATTTTACAGCTCCTATTACTTCTCTTATTGTGAAATTAGCCCTGCTCAATAGCTCCTGTAGGACAAGCACCAGCGCATGTACCACAATCTACGCAAGAATCAGCGTTGATTTCGAATTTGCCATCACCAGCGGAGATAGCGCCTACTGGACATTCTCCTTCACATGTACCACAGCTTACACAAGCGTCAGTAATTACGTATGCCATACTATTTTCCTCCTTTAAAAATGAATATTCATTTGAGCTACAAATGGTAGCTTTCTTCTATTTTAATACAAATAGGTAGTGATTACAAGGGGAATTGATGGGGGTTTTGGTATTTTTTTGTGTACAGAGTGTGAGAAAAATTGAATTTCGGGAGGAGAAGTGTTAAAATGGTTTACATGGAAAAATTAAAATCTTATAAACACAAAGTACAATATTATGAAACTGATGCAATGGCAATAGTGCATCATTCCAATTATATCCGGTGGTTTGAAGAAGCGAGATTGGATTATTTGGAGCAGATTGGTCTTCCGTATGATGAGATTGAAAGACGACAGATTATGATTCCGGTATTGGGAGCATCCTGTCAATATCGTCAAGCTGTAAAGTTTGGAGAAAGTGTATGGATTGATACGGAGATTACCAGTTTTAACGGATTGAAGTTTTCGGTTGCCTATAAGGTCTATGATGAGAGCCGTACCGTTCTTCATGCAGAGGGGACTACGGAACACTGCTTTTTAGATGCACAGTTTCGGCCTATTCGATTGAAAAAAGTGGCACCGGATATCTATGAGAAATTTTCCGCTTGTCTGAATTGAGAGCGGCAATATCAATTTTTTAATAAAAGATTGCATAATGGACAGAATGGTATTATAATAAGGAACATGTTAAAAGTTAAGGAGGTAACGAAATGGCACAGGTAACCAAAGACACAATGATTGGCGAATTGCTTCAGATTGATGAAAATGTTGCACCAATTCTGTTAGAGATTGGAATGCACTGCCTTGGATGCCCATCTTCTCAGATGGAAACAATTGCAGAAGCAGCAATGGTACATGGTATTGAACCAGATGCATTAGTAAATAAAATTAATGACTTTTTAGCAAAATAATAGACATATGATGCGAGAATGGCTGTCACTCCTGTCTGTACAGAAGTGGCAGCCATTTATTATCTTTTTATCTGTTTTTGTATCTTGATAAGAAATCTGTTTCGTGAATAAGATTTTCCCATCTCAAATTGTTTAAAGTTCCGAACGGTCCTCCTTCCTTGTTGGATTTCGTGATATATTAGATTGTCGTAAGATATCCAGATTATCTTGCGATAAAATGCTTTGGTTTTCAGACATTCCAAAATGATTCCCGTATTGCCAGCACAGCAATAATTTTATTTTTGAAAAGTAATTATGGAATGAACATCCGGTATGAAAAGAGTGTTTTTTTACTTATTCAATTTTTAATAATAATGGACGTAAAGGCAACATTTCCAATGCTGCGAAAGAAATACCGGAAAAGAAAACCAGACAGAGATGAAAATAGAAATATCTGACACAGACTGTATAAAATAATTTTTGCATTCGTATGCATAATATAAAATAGGGGAAAATATGATTCTCTGGAAAAACCATAAGACTCATCCGAAGGGATGAGAAAGAAAAGACCAATGGTCTGACGTTATATTGTGTGTTTGACTCCTTTCTGTCTGAGTCAGAAAAACATCTCTTGTCTCTTTATACACAAAAATGTCAAAAAAAACAATATTTTTTGCAGAATTTTTAGAAATTTAATAGTTTTTTAATAAAATCGGGGGGAGTTCAACTTGACGAAAGGTTACAATATGTAATATACTTTGTATACTCAAAAGTATATTAATTCCTGATGTGGCAACATAAAAGAAGGAAGTGATTATATGAAAATTGAAAAAGTAAGTGAGAATCAGATTCGATGCACCCTTACGAAGGAAGATTTGGCAGATCGCCAGATTAAGTTAAGTGAATTGGCATATGGAACGGAGAAGGCGAAGGCACTATTTCGGGACATGATGCAGCAGGCAGCATATGAATGTGGATTTGAAGCAGAAGATATACCACTGATGATTGAAGCAATTCCGTTGTCAGCAGATACAATAATTTTGATTATTACTAAGGTAGAATATCCGGAAGAGCTGGACACCAGATTTTCTCAGTTTGCACCGGGAGATTCGTTGGAAGAGGCAGAAGAAGCCTTTGAAAATGAAGAGGGCGAGAAGATTTATGAGGCAGCCGGAGCGGATGATATATTAGACTTGTTCCGTAAGATTCAGGCAGAACACAATAAGGCAGAAAGTTTGCGGAAAGAGAGTCAGTTTGTTCCATTGGAAAAGGCAATTAACGGAGAGAAGCCGGCACAACAGCAACCGCAGGAGACGGTAGTAGTAGATATTACGAAACTGTTTGTGTTTGACGGATTTGATGAAGTGAATCGTTTGGCCCATGTGCTGAAAGGATTTTATAACGGCTGTAACGTATTGTATAAGAACAAACTAAACAGGAAGTACTATTTGGTAATCAGTAAAAGTCAGCACAGCCCGGAAGAATTTAACAAGGTATGCAATATTTTGTCGGAATATGCACATCAGGAAAAATATTCCAATGCAATCAGAGCATATTTTGAAGAGCATTATGATATCATATTGAAGGAAAATGCATTGCAGATATTGAGCGAGATATAGTATGGAAAGCAGCCCCCTTGTGCTCATGCATGAGGGGGTTTGCAGTTGAAAAAGGGAGTACATAGGAGGACATCATGACAGAAATGGACAGACGAAGACCTGGACAGAATCCGGGCAGAGTTCCAAACAGAAGACCGATAAGGAGCAAAAAGCAGCAGAAAAATAACAATTCTGTAATTGTTGCAGCAGTTTTTATTGTAGTAGTTATATTGATTGCAGGGATTAGCATGCTTGTTAAGAAATATAGTCCAAGCAAGGAACGAGTAGATGTAAATGCTTACTATAATATACAAAATGAAGACGATATGGCAATCATTGTAAATAATGAGCGGTTAGAAGACGTAGCAAAGTATTGGGAAGGTCATGTGTATTTGGAATATCAGACGGTGCATGATTATTTGAACCAGCGTTTTTACTGGGATGCGAATGAAAATATTTTAAGATATGTCACACCGACAGATGTAATTTCAGCAAACGTTGGAGAACAGAGTTATACCGTAACAAAGACCAGCGAAAATACAGATTATACCATTGTAAAAGTAGATGGAGAACAGATGTATATTGCGTTGGATTTCGTACAGAAATGTACAGAATATCCGGCGATTAGCTATATGGTATATGAGAAACCAAATCGTGTCAAAATTGAAAACAAGGGCGGAAAAGTAGAGGTTGCAGAGGCAAAACGTGATACGGAAATACGCCAAAAAGGTGGGATTAAGAGCCCGATTGTAGCTGATGTGGAAAAGGGTAGTGAAGTAACGATTCTGGAAAGCGGAGATAATTGGAGTAAAGTTTGCACTCGGGATGGAATGATTGGCTATATGAAAAACAGCAAGATGGGTGAAACACAAGAAAAGAAAGTTGAGGCTAAGGGAGAAAAGCCTGTGTTTAACCATTTGCTGAAGAATAAAACAATCAGTCTGGGATGGCATCAGGTGACAAATCAGGAGGGGAATAATCGAGTGGCAAATGTACTGCAGTCCACAAAAGGAATTAATGTACTTTCGCCAACGTGGTTCTATCTGAATGACAATAACGGAAATATTTATTCTCTGGCAAATCGCAGTTATGTGGATTATTGTCACCAGCAGGGAGTAGAAGTGTGGGCATTGATTAGTAATCTGGAGAATCCGGATGTAGATACGACCTATGTACTGACACATACTTCTACCAGAGATTATCTGGTAAATCAGATTATTGCAGCAGCGATCGAATATAATCTGGATGGTATTAACCTGGACTTTGAAGCATTGGAGTCAGAAGTGGGGGATGCATATATTCAGTTTATCAGAGAACTGTCCATTAAATGTGAGAACAATAATATTGTATTATCAGTAGACAATTATGTTCCATCTGCCTATACTGCATTTTATAATCGAAGTGAACAAGCATTGTTTGCTGATTATGTGATTATTATGGCATATGATGAACATACCAGAGTATCGGAGGATATAGGACCGGTTGCGTCGATAGGATTTGTAAAAGAAGGCGTAGAAAATACATTAAAAGAAGTTCCGGCAGAGCAGACCATTCTTGGAATGCCATTTTATACCAGAGTGTGGGAGCTGACACCGAAGGAAGATGCTGGAGAAGATGTAGAATCTGCATCAGAAGATTATTTGCCATACACCTTTACTTGCAGCGAAGAAGGTATGCAGACCGTAGAGAATCGCTATACTGTAAATGGAGCACAAGCAACTTGGGATGAATCTGCAGGTCAGTATTATGTGGAATACGAAAATGGTGGAAAAACCTATAAAATCTGGATAGAAAATGAGGCATCTCTGGAAGAAAAATTAAAAGTTATGAAAGAAAATTCCTTGGCAGGAGCCGCGTACTGGAAGATAGGTTTTGAGCGTAACTCAGCATGGGATACGATAATTAAGTATGTGAATAATTAAGAATTTTAATAGAGTATATGAAATACGTCTATTTCCCTAATGGTAGAGGGAGATAGACGTATTTTAATTTGAAAAGAAATTGACAAAAACCAATATCGTGTTTATAATTAAACTGTCGGTTTAATTAAAGGAGATGACATAGATGGCACGTCGGAAAAAAGAACCAAAAGAGGTACACAGGCACAACATCGCTTCAGCGGCACAGGAGCTGTTTGAGGAAAAGGGAATAGAGTCCACCTCTATGGATGATATTGCAAAAAAAGCAGGTTATAGCAAAGCCACATTGTATGTGTATTTTCGGAACAAAGAGGAAATTGTTGGCGTACTCGTTTTGGAAAGTATGAAAAAGTTGTATGACTATATTGTAACTGCAATAGAAGAAAAGGAAAGTGTAAAGGAACGGTATTATCTTATTTGCAAGGCACTGATGCGATATCAAGAGGAATATCCATTTTATTTTAAAACGGTTTTAGAGGGTATCAATATTGATTTCGAGCATTCTAAGTGCTTGCCCGAGGAAAAAGAGACCTTTCGTATAGGAGAAAAAATCAATCTGGCTTTAAAACAATTTATAGAAGAAGGAATTGTAGCAGGAGAATTTCGGAAGGAAATAGACAGTATATCCACTATATTTTCCTTTTGGGGAATGTTATCCGGTTTGATACAGCTGGCAGTCAACAAAGAAGAGTATATTGTGCGGGAAATGAAACTGTCTAAACAAGAATTTTTAAAAAATGGATTTGATCATTTGTATTGTGTAATTGCTAAGGAGGGAAGGTATGAGTAATAAAAGAATGCTTGCCATTTTGGGAAGTCCCAATAAAAAAGGCGTAGTAGCTAAAATGCTGGACTGTGCCATAGATGCAGCAGAAGCGGCTGGTTGGGAAGTGGATAAGATAGACCTTTATGAGAAGAAGATTGCTTTTTGTGGGGGCTGTCGCGTGTGTCTTGACACACGGGAATGTGTGAGGAAGGATGACATTCAGCAGATAGCAGAACTATTGCGAAAATGTGATGCGGTGGTACTGGCAGCGCCGGTTTACTGGGCAAATGTACCTGCTGTTGTGAAAAATATGTTTGACCGACTGTTGGGGGTGGCAATGGAAGAGACCAAAACATTTCCGAAAGGAAGGCTCCCGGGGAAAAAATATTTCTTCCTTACTGCTTGCAATACAGCATCTCCTTTTTCCTGGATTTTTGGACAGAGCAGGGGAGCTATTCGAGTTGTAAAGGAATTTTTTAAGACAGCAGGAATGAAATATGGTGGAACAGTTGTATGTGCAAACACAGGGAAAAGCAAAGAACTGTCAAGTGTATTGAAGAAAAAAATACAAAGGAGATTTGGGTAAAATATGGGAATTGTTTTAGGATATATATTGCTGGTTTGTTTTTGCATATTGTTTGCAAAAGTATTGACGCGAAAATTGCACTTAAAAAGAGCAGATAAGATTTTAATGAAAATGCACAAAAAGGTCTGCGTTATAGCAGTAATATGTTGTGTTCTTCATATGATATTTGTCTTTCCGGTGCTATGGGGACGTAGTGTCTATGTCTTAGTGACAGGAATCGTAGCTGTTGTCATTATTGCAGGGATAATTCTGTTTTGTTATGTTATAAAAGAAAAAACTGTGAGATTGCGTTGGCATCGAATACTGTCAGCGGGACTGCTGGTTGTGATTATTTTGCATATAGTGATATGTAGTATCGGTTTTGTGAAATATCAAGATCAAATGAGTGCAATTCAAATATCTGGAATTGACGCGCATGAATTAGCAGATGGAACATATGTCGGAAGCTATGATGTGGGATATATTTATGCGAAAGTAGAAGTAACGGTAAAGAGTGGAAAGATTGTAGATATTGAGCTGATAGAGCATAAAAATGAGAAAGGAGAACCGGCTGAAAAGATAGTGGATAAAATAATAAAGGAACAAAACACGGATGTTGACGCGGTATCGGGAGCAACAAATTCCAGCAATGTTATTAAAAAGGCGGTGGAAGAGGCACTGCAAAACTGAATATTTTTTCGAAACTTTCATATTCTTTAATAACAGGATTTTCAGGTGAGGATATGAAGAAAAGATTGGAACTTATTATGGCTGTCATCGTATTGGTGGGAGCCTATTTTTTAGCTAAAGAAGGTGCACATATCGTAGAAAGTCGAAAAGCAGAAGAAGGAAAAATCTGTATTGTAGTAGACGCAGGACATGGAGGAGCGGATCCGGGTAAAGTGGGAATCAATAAAGCAGAAGAAAAAGACATCAACTTAAAAATTGCGAAATACTTAAAAAAGTTATTGGAGGCAGATGATATTGAAGTAGTTATGACCCGTACCGATGAAAACGGATTGTATAGAGAAAACTCCACCAACAAAAAAGTAGAAGATATGCGTAAACGTTGCGAAATTATTGATGAGGCAAAACCAATGTTTACGGTAAGTATTCATCAGAACAGCTACCCGGAGGAATATGTAAAAGGAGCCCAGGTGTTTTATTATGGGGAATCGGCAGAGGGAAAGAAACTGGCGGAAATTTTGCAAAAAGTTTTGATTGAGCAGTTAGACCCTGCAAATCACCGGCAGGCAAAGGCAAATGAAAGCTATTATTTACTGAAAAAAACATCTAGTCCAACCGTAATTGTAGAATGTGGATTTTTAAGTAATTCAGAAGAAGCATCTCTTCTGGTAACAAAAGAGTATCAGAAAAAAGTAGCAGATGCAGTACATAGCGGAATCATAGAATATTTAGGGAAAGAAAGTGTTGAATAAATCTAAGAAAATGATATACTTAAGAAAAAATGCCTTAGGAAAAGGAGGTGTGCAATGACGAAGAATACTTATAGTGAATATGAACAATCAAAAATTGATTATAGAGTAAACAAATACACCCTCAAGTGTCTTGTGGTTACCTTTATAGGAATGATTGCTATATGGTTGGCAAATGTAGCCCAGATTTTCATTGTAAATATGGAACTGTTATCAGAAGGAATCTTTTGTGGGTGTGTTATTGTTCTTATTACGTTTCTGTTTGGCAAATGTGTAGATTTACATAAGCCATGGGTGAAGTATATCCTTGTTTTTAATACAATAGTGGCGATTACAATACTTGGAGTTACTTTGACCTATCATACTGTTCTGATTAGTGTGTTTCCGTTGCTGATAGCAGCACAATATAGTAACAAGAAAATGATAATCTATACATATATACTTTCTATTGTAAGTGTATTTGTAATTGTTACGGGCGGCTATTTTTTTGGACTGTGTGATGCAAATATGTTGACGCTGACAACAGAGCCGACCGCTTATTATAGGAACCATGCTACAGGAGAACTTCGTATTCAAATCAGTAATTCCAATCCGTGGTATACACTGATTGTATATTATGTAGTACCGCGATGCGTAATCCTTCTTTTGATGCTGCCTGTTGTTCAAAATATTTCAGAGAATATTTTAGAATATGCAGCTTATGCAGGGCGTATGAAACGTCGCAGTGAAAGAGATGAAATGACCGGACTATATAATAGGAACAAGTTTTTGCGAATGGTAAAGGAAGAATATCCAAAGGTAGAACGGGTTAGTGCAATATTCTGGGATGTAAATAATCTGAAAGATGTGAATGATAATCTGGGACACGACAAGGGAGATTTTGTCATTTGTGAAGTAGCACAAGTAATTATGGCATTAACGGATACGGATAGGAAGGCATACCGTACAGGCGGCGATGAATTCGTTATGATAGTTGAAAATCCGAGTGAAGGAGAAGTAGAGGAATTACTTTTTAAATGGGAGAGAAAGATAAAACAGAAATCTTCGTCTATTAATATGGAACTTTCGATTGCTATCGGTTGCGCTTCGGGAAATGGGGGAGATATAGATGCTATTATAAAAGAAGCGGATCAGAAAATGTATTTGAAAAAACATGAACAGAAAAAACAGCAAAAAGAAGGAAAAAGTTGATAAAATCCCAGAAAGTGATATACTTAGTAAATAGTATGTAAAATGGGATAGTGAAACATGAAGACGGAAGTAGAGAAAATAACAAACCTTTTAACAGAGGAAGATAGGAAAAAAATAGAAGAAGCAGGGCGGATTTTAAAGGATGGCGGTCTGGTGGCATTTCCTACAGAAACGGTATATGGATTAGGGGCAGATGCGCTGAATCCGGAAGCGTCTAAAAAGATTTATGCGGCTAAGGGGCGCCCGTCAGATAATCCGCTAATTGTGCATATTTCTAATATGGGAGCGTTGGAGAAAATCACATCAGATATACCGGAAAAGGCTAGAAAACTGGCAAAGCATTTCTGGCCGGGACCGCTGACTATGATTTTTCCAAAGAGTGAACAGGTTCCATTGGAAACAACCGGTGGGCTTAATACTGTTGCGGTTCGTATGCCGAACCATCCCATTGCGTTGGCGCTGATTGATGCTGGGGGCGGATATATTGCAGCACCGAGTGCCAATACGTCAGGAAAGCCAAGTCCAACGAAGGCAGAGCATGTTGCGTTGGATATGGATGGAAGAATTCCTATGATCCTAGATGGAGGTGCGGTAGGGATTGGTATAGAATCAACGATTGTAGATTTTTCCACAACCATCCCAATGATTTTACGACCGGGGTATATTACGCCGGAGATGATTCGTGAGATAATCGGAGAAGTCCGGATGGATCCGGGACTTGTGCTAGATGATCCCACAGTTCATCCCAAAGCACCGGGGATGAAGTACAAGCATTATGCTCCTAAGGCAGATTTAATTCTGGTGGATGGAGTGCAGGAGAAGGTAGTAGAAAAAATCAATGACCTGGTCTGCGAAGCGGAAAAATCCGGGAAGAAAACAGGGGTTATCGGAACGGATGAGACATGTGGTCTGTATCAGGCTGGAGTTGTAAAGAGCATTGGCAGCAGAGAAGATGAAGACGCCATTGCCCGTCATTTATATGGGATTTTACGGGAATTTGATGATTTGAATGTGGACATGATTTATTCGGAAAGCTTTTCCACACCCAGAATAGGACAAGCTATCATGAACCGCATGTTAAAAGCAGCAGGACATCAGGTAATTGAAGTGTAGAATGGAAGGAAGCAGAATGAAAAAATACAAGAAAATTATTTTTGTATGTGACAGCGGAACTGCACGAGCACCTATGGCAGAAGCAATTATGAAAGAGTATATGATAAAATACCCGCTGGAGATTGAAAGCAGAGGACTGGTAGTTCTTTTTCCGGAGCCTTTAAATCAAAAAGCGGAGGCTGTATTGATTAGTAATGGAATTAATGGGGAGAATCAGATGTCGCGACAACTGGAACAAGAAGATTTGGAGCCGGAGAATCTGATTATAGCCATGGGAGAGGCACAAAAGCAAAAGATTATAGAATCTTATGAATTGCCGGAAGGAATGGAACTTGAGGTTTTGACAGAGCTTACCGGAGATGAATTAGAAATTATCAATCCGTATGGAGGGCCGTTGCAGTCTTATGGACTATGCTATGAAACACTCAATAAGACGATTAAGAAATTGGTAAGTTTGATTAATGAAGGAAACGAGGAAGAGAATGAGTCAGAAGCGTGAGGATTATATTTCCTGGGATGAATATTTTATGGGGGTTGCCCTTTTGTCGGGAATGCGTTCTAAAGACCCCAATACCCAAGTGGGAGCATGTATTGTAAGTCCCGATAATAAGATTTTATCTATGGGATATAATGGGTTTCCAATAGGGTGTTCCGATGATGAATTTCCATGGGCGAGAGAAGGAGAACCTTTGCAGAATAAATATTTTTATACGACCCACAGTGAGTTGAATGCGATATTGAACTATCGGGGCGGAAGTCTGGAAGGTGCCAAAATGTATGTGTCCTTGTTTCCGTGTAATGAGTGTGCCAAGGCAATTATTCAGGCGGGAATAAAAACCGTTATATATGATGATGATAAGTATAAAGATGCGCCATCCGTGATTGCGTCCAAGCGAATGTTTAAGGCTGCTGGAGTGAAGTTTTATCGATATGAGCGGACTGGAAAAGAAATTAAAATAACAGTATAATAATAGTGTGGAATGGAAAGAGTAACCAGAAGAGAAAAATATTTGGTTACTCTTTTTTGCGGAAACAGCAGTAGTTGTGCACTTTGGTTGCAAATGGAAAAAATTGACTAAAAACATTTTTCGGAAAGTTGCCGGAAGGAATGGACATTTTGTCGAAAAGTAGATATAATAAATAATATAAAAGTAATAGGAGGTGCCGCATGTGAAATACAAAAGAAGCGTATATCAGTCTCTGGTTCTAATTACGCAATTTGGAATTAACATGTTGGTGCCTATTTTTATGTGTTCGTTGGCCGGTGTATATATCGGGAAGCGTTTTGACATGGATTGGATTGTAATACCATTATTTTTCATGGGTGCATTGGCAGGATTCCAGAATGTACACAAAATGGCCAAAAAGATATATCAGCAAAAAGAGGAAAGGAAGCAGAATCATGTTAAAAAGGATTAATCCGGTATTGCCGGAACTGATACTGGAGCTGGTTCTGTATGGATTGGTAATACAGTTTACGGGTGTGTGGTTTGTGGAAGACAGATTGCGTTATAGCACAGGTTTGTGGTTTGGAATAGTAGTAGCAGGTCTTATGGCTGTCAATATGGCGGTTGTGATTTTAGATACTGTAGAATTGGCATCGGAAAAGGGGGCATCCAGAAAGAGTGCCCTGTTTTCAGCGATACGATATATTGGTGTCGTAGTTGCATTTGCAGTTACAGGTATTTTTGATTTAGGTAATCTGATTACCATGTTCATCGGAGTAATGGGACTGAAGGTAGCAGCCTATCTACAGCCTTTTACACATAAATTCATCACAAAATACGCGAGGAGAAAAGGAGAATTGTCTGCGGACAAAATCGGGTAGTGATTAATCAAGCGAATTAAAGGAGGTGAGAGCGTGAATAGTTCAATTTTGCTGGCAGCTGGTGCGGATGTAGATATTTATATTGAAGGTTTATTTTCCTACAAATTATTCGGACATACCTTTTGGATTACGACAACTCATGTATGTGTTCTGATTGTTATGCTAATTATGCTGGGATTTGCTTTTGCAGCGAACAGAGCAATGAAGCATGCATCTGAAGTACCGACGGGATTTCAGAATGTAGTAGAACTTGTTGTGGAAAAACTGGACGGTATGGTTCGAGGTGTTATGGGCAAAAAAGGCAACAATTTTGTCAATTACGTGGGAACCGTTTTTATATTTATTCTGCTCAGCAATATTTCAGGTCTGTTTGGTCTAAGACCGCCAACAGCAGATTATGGCGTAACATTGCCGCTGGCATTGATGACCTTCTGTATTATCCACTTCGTGCAGTTTAAGTATAACAAGCCGAAGGAGATATGGAAGGATATGTGTTCTCCATTGCCGCCCTGGCTGCCGATATGGTTTCCAATCAATTTGATTAGTGAGGTTGCAGTGCCGATTTCATTATCATTGCGTTTGTTTGCAAACGTTTTGTCCGGGACCATTATCATGGCATTGGTCTATGCGTTGTTAGCTAAGTTTGCGTACTTCTGGCCGGGAGTACTGCATGCATATTTTGATGTTTTTTCCGGCTGTATCCAAACCTACGTATTCTGTATGCTGACTATGACTTATATCAGCAATCAGATGGGAGAAGAAGAGTAAAAATTAAAAACAAAATAAGAACCCAAGGAGGAAATTTTTATGGAAAACATTACAGGAACAGATTTAATTTTAGCATGCTCTGCAATCGGAGCAGGTTTAGCAGTTATCGCAGGTATCGGACCTGGTATTGGACAGGGTATTGCAGCAGGACATGCAGCATCTGCTGTAGGACGTAACCCGGGTGCAAAGTCTGAGATTACCTCAACCATGCTTTTAGGACAGGCGGTAGCAGAAACCACAGGTCTGTACGGTTTGTTGGTAGCCATCCTGTTACTGTTCGTAAAACCATTAGTATAAGCAACGGAAAGGAGGACAAGCCTTGGAACCAAGAATATTTGGCTTAGATCCTCAGCTTTTACATGACACCATACTTTTGGCATTGGCAGTTCTGTTTCTGTTTACCATGATGTCTTATCTGCTGTTTAATCCGGCACGTAAGATGTTAAAAGACAGACAGGAACGTATTAAGAACGATATTGACATGGCCAATAAGGACAGAAAAGATGCAACTGCATTAAAGGAAGAATATGATGCAAAGCTCAAAGGTGTGGAAAAAGAGGCCGAGGAAATTTTAAGTGAGGCTCGTCAGAAGGCTTTGAAAAACGAAGCAAGAATTATAGACGAAGCGAAGGAAGAGGCAGCCCGTATCATAAAGCGCGCCAACGAAGAAGCAGTGTTGGAGAAGAAGCGTGTTATGGATGAGGCAAAGCAGGAAATGATTTCTATTGCATCCATGATGGCAGGAAAAGTTGTATCAGCTTCCATTGACACATCGGTACAGGATGCTTTGGTAGAAGAGACATTAAAGGAAATAGGTGAGAGTACATGGCAAAGCTAGTATCCAAAACATATGGGGATGCATTGTTTGAGCTTGCTGTGGAATCTGGTCAGATGGATGGGATGTTGGAAGAAGCAAGAGGAATCCTCAACATTCTTCATGAAAACAACGAGCTTTCCAAACTGATGAATCACCCAAAAATCGTAAAAGAAGAGAAGATTCAGATCCTGGAAAATGTATTTAAGGGCAAAGTACGGGATGAATTGACAGGAATTATGTGTATGCTTGTTTCCAAAGGTCACTATAAAGAAATGGAATCTGTGTTCACATATTTCATTGACCAGATAAAGGAATACAAGAATATTGGTACTGCTTATGTTAAGACTCCCATGGAGCTTAATGCAGTTCAACAAGAAAAATTAGTAGCAAAATTATTGCAGACCACTCATTATGTGGAGTTTGAAATGCATTATGAAGTGGATAAGAGTTTAATAGGCGGTATGGTAATCCGCATTGGTGACCGCGTGGTAGACAGCAGTGTAAAGAATAAGTTGTCACAGCTTACCAGAGAATTATCAAAAATACAGTTGAAAGTAGGTGAATGCGCTCCATGAATTTAAGACCAGAGGAAATAAGTTCAGTCATTAAAGAGCAGGTGAAACGGTATGCCGCAGAACTGGAAGTGTCTGACGTAGGTACAGTTATCCAGGTAGCAGACGGTATTGCGCGTATTCACGGGCTTGAAAATGCCATGCAGGGCGAATTATTGGAATTTCCCGGAGAAGTCTATGGAATGGTGTTGAACCTTGAAGAAGATAACGTTGGTGCCGTATTATTAGGTGATCAAAAGAATATCAATGAAGGGGATACTGTTAAGACTACGGGAAGAGTAGTTGAAGTTCCGGTTGGTGATGCTATGCTGGGACGTGTTGTAAATGCATTAGGACAGCCGATTGATGGAAAAGGTCCTATCGAAACTACAAAGTTCCGTCAAATAGAAAGAGTAGCATCCGGTGTTATCTCTAGAAAATCTGTAGATACACCATTACAGACAGGTATCAAAGCGATTGACTCCATGGTACCAATCGGACGTGGTCAGCGTGAGTTAATCATTGGTGACCGTCAGACAGGTAAAACAGCGATTGCTGTAGATACTATTATCAACCAGAAGGGTCAGGGCGTAAAATGTATTTACGTTGCAATTGGCCAGAAAGCATCTACGGTTGCGACCATTGTGAAGACATTGGAAGAATTCGGTGCTATGGATTACACCACAGTAGTTGCATCTACTGCAAGTGAATTGGCACCATTACAGTATATTGCACCATACGCAGGATGTGCTATTGGTGAAGAATGGATGGAGAACGGTGAAGACGTATTGGTAGTATATGATGACTTAAGCAAGCATGCTACCGCTTACCGTACCCTTTCCTTACTGCTCCGTCGTCCACCAGGACGTGAAGCATACCCTGGTGATGTATTCTACTTACATTCCAGACTGTTAGAGCGTGCAGCGAGATTATCTGACAAATTAGGCGGTGGTTCCTTAACTGCATTGCCAATTATCGAAACTCAGGCTGGTGATGTTTCTGCATACATTCCGACCAACGTAATCTCTATTACAGACGGTCAGATTTATCTGGAAACAGAAATGTTCAACGCAGGTTTCCGCCCAGCGGTAAATGCAGGTTTATCCGTATCCCGTGTAGGTGGTTCTGCTCAGATTAAGGCGATGAAAAAGATTGCAGCACCAATTCGTGTGGAATTGGCACAGTACCGTGAATTGGCAGCATTTGCACAGTTTGGTTCCGAACTGGATGCTGATACAGCAGAAAAGCTGGCTCAGGGTGAAAGAATTAAAGAGATGCTGAAACAGCCACAGTATAAGCCGATGCCGGTAGAATATCAGGTAATCATTATCTATGCTGCAACCCAGAAGTATCTGTTAGATATTGCAGTAGAAGATATTTTAAGATTTGAATCCGAACTTTTTGAATTTATCGATACCAAGTATCCGGAGATTCCGGAAGCAATCCGTAACGATAAAGAGATGAAAGAAGAAACGGAAAGCAAATTGATTAAAGCAATCGAGGAGTGCAAAGCACAATTTAAGTAGAACAGGTGGTGAAAAGATATGGCTTCCATGAGAGATATTAAAAGAAGAAAAGGCAGCATACAAAGTACGCAGCAAATCACAAAAGCCATGAAGCTTGTTTCTACTGTAAAACTGCAGAAAGCGAGAAATCATGCAGAGCAGTCGAATCCATATTTTAATCACATGTACAATACGGTGACTTCTATGCTGGCACGTTCCGGTAACATCAATCATCCGTATTTGAAGGCAGGAGATTCCGATAAAAAGGCAGTGATTGCCATTGCTTCTAACCGTGGACTTGCCGGAGGATATAACTCTAATATCGTAAAGCTGGTAACAGAAAGCGATATGAAAAAAGAAGATGTAGAGATTTACATGATCGGACGTAAGGCAAAAGAGACCTTTGTGCGAAAGGGCTACAGTATCAAGGAAGATTATTCCGATGTAATAGAAGGGCCAACTTATGAAGATGCAGCAGCAATTTGTAAGGAAGTCTTAAGAGCATTTACAGAGGGAGAAATTGGAGAGATTTATCTGGCATATACTCATTTCAAAAATACGGTAAGCCATGAACCTACTCTGATAAAACTTCTTCCGGTGGAATTTGATGAAACCCAGATGGCAGAGGTAGACCAGAATGTGCTGATGAATTATGAACCCAATGAAGAAGAGGCATTGAATTTGATTATACCAAAGTATATGACAAGCCTGTTCTATGGAGCGCTGGTAGAATCAGTTGCCAGTGAAAATGGTGCCAGAATGCAGGCAATGGATTCCGCAACAAGCAATGCAGATGAAATGATTAGTGATTTGACACTGAAATATAATCGCGCCCGTCAGGGCTCCATTACACAGGAGCTGACAGAAATTATAGCAGGCGCAGAAGCGATAAGTTAAACATAAGGAGTGAAAATATGGCAGAAAAGAATATAGGTAAAATCACTCAGATTGTCGGAGCCGTTCTTGACGTGAAGTTCTCCGAAGGAAAGCTGCCGGAAATCAACGAAGCAATCAATGTTTCCTTAAAAGACGGAAAGAGATTAGTAGTTGAAGTTTCCCAGCATCTGGGTGATGATACGGTAAGATGTATTGCCATGGGTCCTACGGATGGTCTTGTCCGCGGAATGGATGCAGAAGCAACCGGCGCGCCAATTTCTATTCCGGTAGGTGAAAAGACATTGGGACGTATGTTCAATGTTTTGGGAGAGCCCATTGACGAAGTAGAAGCTCCAACAGATGTAGAATATATGCCAATTCATAGAAAAGCTCCGGCTTTTGAAGAGCAGGCAACTTCTACAGAAATGTTGGAAACCGGTATTAAGGTCGTTGACTTACTTTGCCCATATCAGAAGGGTGGAAAAATCGGTCTGTTCGGTGGTGCCGGTGTAGGTAAGACCGTATTGATTCAGGAATTAATTCACAACATCGCAACAGAGCATGGTGGATATTCTGTATTTACCGGTGTAGGTGAAAGAACTCGTGAAGGAAATGACCTTTACTATGAAATGAAAGAATCCGGAGTTATTGATAAGACCTGTATGGTGTTCGGACAGATGAACGAGCCACCTGGAGCGCGTATGCGTGTAGGTTTAACAGGACTTACCATGGCAGAGTATTTCCGTGATAAAGGTGGAAAGGACGTATTGTTATTCATTGACAATATCTTCCGTTTCACACAGGCTGGTTCCGAGGTGTCTGCGTTATTAGGACGTATGCCATCTGCGGTAGGTTATCAGCCAACCTTACAGACAGAAATGGGTGCTTTGCAGGAACGTATCACATCCACAAAGAATGGTTCTATTACTTCCGTACAGGCAGTATATGTACCGGCGGATGACTTAACAGACCCGGCTCCTGCAACTACATTTGCCCATCTGGATGCAACTACCGTATTAGACCGTTCTATCGTAGAACTTGGTATTTATCCGGCAGTAGACCCACTTGGTTCTACTTCTCGTATTCTGGACCCTCGTATCGTAGGTCAGGAACACTTTGAAGTGGCTCGTGGTGTACAGGAAATTTTGCAGAAGTATAAAGAATTACAGGATATCATTGCAATCCTTGGTATGGATGAACTTTCAGAAGATGATAAGCTGGTTGTAAACCGTGCAAGAAAGGTGCAGAGATTCTTATCTCAGCCATTCTTCGTAGCAACCCAGTTTACCGGACTGGATGGAAAGTATGTACCTATTACAGAAACCATCCGTGGATTCAAGGAAATTCTGGAAGGAAAGCATGATGACGTACCGGAAAGCTATTTCTTAAATGCAGGTTCTATCGATGAAGTCCGTGCCCGTATGAAATAGGGGGTGGACAAATGGCAGAGGAAAACAAATTTTTCCGGTTGGAAATTATAACTCCTGACCGTAAGTTTTACGAAGGAGAAGCCTCCATGGTAGAGTTCACATCTACCGAGGGGGAAATGGGTGTCTATAAGCACCACATCCCTCTGACCGCTGTACTGGCTCCGGGAATCGTAACCATTACAGAGGCAGAAGGAAAGAAAGAAGCGGCAATTCATGCAGGATTTGTGGAAATTTTACCGGACAAGGTAACCTTTTTGGCAGAAATTGCAGAATGGCCCGAAGAAATCGATGTTGCGCGTGCAGAAGCATCTCGCTCCCGTGCGGAAGAGAGACTTCATAATCATGCGGCAGAAATTGATGTTGCCCGTGCAGAGATTGCATTGAAGAAGGCATTGGTTCGAATTGATATTAAGAGATAAAAGAGAAGAAGCTTCTATCCCAGATGGGAAGAAGCTTCTTTTTAATTTAAGCGCGCAAAGAGTGCAAAGCACTCTTTGTTCTAACCTTATAAAAAATTTTCACCCAATACCATGTACAAAACCCAGTTTTTGCAATATAATATATAATTAAAATTATTGTGCTTCGAGGGGAAGAAATCGGAGAGAATATCGCATATGATAAAAATTGGGATTTGTGATGATGAAAAGATTGTATTAAGCGTATTGGGAACATTAGTAGAACAATGTCTGGACGAATTAGAAGAAGAGGGACAGATTGCAACCTTTGATTGCGGTGAAAAGCTATTGGAAGAAGTAGAGAGTTTGGATGTCCTATTTCTTGATATCGAGATGCCGGGGTTGGATGGAATTGAAATTGGAAACAGAATTCAAAAGCAGAATTTAGACTGCAAGATTATTATGGCGACAAGCAGACAGGACCGCTTTAAAGAAGCATTTAAGATAAATGCATTTCGCTTTGTGACCAAGCCCTTTCAAAAGAATGAAGTTCGAGAGGCGTTAGAGGATGCGCTCCAGACACGGGTTGGAATGGAAAAGATAGAAGTATATCGGGAACGGGTGGCATATACTTTTTGTCAGAACGAGATTCTGTATGTGGAGGCTATGGACAGTTCTGTTGAATTTATCTTGAAGGAAGGTGTATTTCGCAAGGAAACCTCGCTGAAGGAATTGGAAACAGCATTGGATGACAGGCTGTTTTTTCGGGTAAATAAGCAGTGTATTGTAAATATGAGATATATTGATACATATAAAAACGGAGTCATTCAGATTGGAGCAGTAGAAATAAGGGTTTCCGTAAGAAAGAAAAAGGAATTTGAAAAAGCTTACATTATGTTTGATGTAAACTATAGATAAGGAGACATATGATGAAGCTGGTCTTAGCATTTGATTTCGTATTGGAACTGGTAAAATATTCGTTACTATTATATGTTTTGTTTGAAACAAAATTACGCAGAAAATGGTTTGTGGGAGTTGCATTTGGTTTGTGGTTGATTGTGTTAATGACAGGGATTCAACAGACGGAAGATTTAATTGCGTTATCTTATAACTTGATACCTGGTATCATTATTACATTGGTGGTTGTTGCGAATGAGCCGATAAAAAGAAGAATCTTACATATACTGGCAATATGGGTCATACTAATTACTGCGGATTCTGCTATTGGAATGGTGTTAGAAATATTAGAGGACAGGATGTTTCTTGAAAAAGTGCCTCAAGAAATAAATTGGATTATCAATAATCTGATATCTATTTCTATATTATTAGCGATTTGTGGGGTAAAGAAAAAAAGATGGATGAAAGATAATAGAATATTTCAGTTGATAACAAAGGCAATGTTATATCTTTGTATTGCGGTTATGATGATAGCTTTACCAGCGACGGTAAGTGGACTGGCCTATTTTGCGGAGGGAATAAATGACCCTATACTTACCAAGAAGGTGCAGATATTAACTGTTATTTTTCTTTTTAGTATGATAGCGCTTGCCGTGTTTATTATTTATGTCAATGATATGAATAAAAAGATGAAAAAGTATCTGGAAATGGAAAAGACATTAAAAGATACACAGAAAAATTATTATGAGGCGATGTTGGCAAAGGAGGAAGATACCAGAAGATTTCGTCATGATGTAATGAATCATTTAATTGCACTGGGAGAGTTGACGAAGAAGGGGCAAGTGGAGCCGGTTGCAGATTATGTGGAGGAGATGCAGGGAAATATTGTAAAAATTCAGCAGAAATGTTACAGTGTTGGAAATACCATCATAGATTCTTTTTTAAATTATTATGTACAAATGTTGGATGAAGAGGTGGAAGTAAAGGTTACAGGTTGTTTGACCAAGGAGCTTTCTATCAGTGATGTAGAGTTGTGTACCATTTTTTCCAATCTGATTAAGAATAGTGTAGAGGAATTAAAGAAACCGAGTGAGAGCGGAAAGTATCTGAAGATAAAGGTAAACTCCGGTCAGCAGGCGTTCCAGATGGAGATTTCCAATAGTATTTCAAAGCAGACGGAAGAAATAAAAGGAGACTTGCCAAAAACCACCAAGAAGGACAAAAAGAATCATGGAATTGGATTAAGAAACGTAAAGGAAACGGTGGAAAAAAATCATGGGACTTTTCAATGGGGAGTGGAAGATTCCTGCTTTAGGACAGTGGTAACATTACCTTTAAAGTGTAATTGTTGAAAATAAGTTATTTTTGTAGTATCTTATAGATAAAAAGGAGGATGATATCATGTTGTTAACTGGAACTAGTTGGTGGATTGATTTCATAAAAAGATTATTTGGTGGTAATTGACAAAGATTGTCAACGTTCACGGGGTTAAGTCGACGTTTACGGGGTTATCCTTGAAGAGCCTCATGTATTGTGCTATTTTGTAATAAGCAGTAAAGGAAATAATTGCATGCAGAGGGGATATTTTAAAATATGTGCAGGAGAAGCATGAGGTATGGGAAGGTAGCGGGAGACTTTAGAATAAAGGATATAGGGTAAGAAGAATGTGTCTTGTTATAAAGTGAGAATTTTATAGCAGGACACATTTTTTATAATATAGAAACTATACCGGGCGGTGCTTTAAGCTACGTAAAGGTTTTAGTATATCAATATCAAAGCGTCTCAGATTTGGCAGCCATTTGCTGCAAAGCTGTACCAGCAGGCATCCGATGATTCCGCCTAAAGTATTTGCCATTAAGTCATCTACATCACACAGGCGATATGAACCGGAGAACATAAAGAACAAACCGGTGAGCTGGCTCAGTTCAAAAAAGCAACTTAACAAGAAGGAGGAAAGAGCAACTTTTCTGGTATTGAAGTTAAAATAATAAGCTAAAAACATACCGAAAGGAATTACCATTACAACGTTGAGGACTACCTGTAATATTGTTCTATGAAAAAGTGCCGGTAAATAGGTGTGAATATTACTAATTTCAAAAGGAGTTTCTCTCACGATGTCAGCAATGAAGTGAAACGGAATAAGTTGTATATTGTGAGAAGAAAGCGTTTCTGCGGTTGCTGCATCCGGCAATGGAAAAATAATCAATGCATAGGTGCACATCATATAAAATAGAAATAGAAAACACATTCCAACGCGGACAAGATTTAATTTTTTGGTTGAAATCACCTGAAAAAGCAGGATTGGAATGATGAGAAATGTGGCGATAACCGGAAAATGTGCCACTCCCATTTTTATAGCTAATATATATTGTTCCATAAGACTACCTCCATTTGGTTGTTGTTTCGTTTCTTGATAAGACAAGTATAGCAAGAACAAGGAGAGGCAACCATCGATTCGCCTTACAAATCCGTTTTAAAACTTACAAATCTGTAAGTTATATTCGAATTTGTGGTATACTATATGAAAAAGAAGCAGATGAAGGAGACTTGCAAAATGAGTGAAATGTTATTAATAAAGCAGGGCACCATTTATGATGCAGTACATGAAGAACCGTATGTGGCGGATATTTTAGTAGAAAAAGGAAAAATCATACAGATTGCACCGGTGTTAGAAGGAAAAATTATAAATGAAGCCCAGATATTGGATGCATCGGAATTGAATGTATATCCGGGATTTGTAGAGGCGCACTGCCATTTGGGACTAGACGGATATGCAATCGGATTTGAAGGAGCGGATTACAACGAAATGACCGATTCTCTTACACCGCAGTTATCTGCAATAGATGGACTTAATCCACAGGATGAAAGTATACATCTGGCGATGGAAGGTGGTGTGACCTGCGTGGCGGCAGGACCGGGAAGTTCCAATGTGTTGGGTGGAACCTTTACGGCATATAAGACCACAGGGAAACGAATCGATGATATGGTAATTCGAGAAAAGGTGGCAATGAAGTGTGCATTTGGGGAGAACCCCAAAAGATGCTATAAGGACAAAGATAATTATTCCAGAATGAGTACGGCTTCTAAGTTGCGGATTATGTTGGATAAAACCATTGAGTATAAGAAGAAAAAAGAAGCAGCAGGAGACGATGTGTTAAAACAGCCTGCCTATGATGCTAAGTTGGAGGCATTGATTCCGGTTATAGAGGGAAAAATGCCATTAAAGGCACACGCACATCAGGCAAATGATATTTATACTGCTATTCGTATTGCGAAGGAATATCACTTAGGGCTTACGATAGATCACTGTACGGATGGAGCATTGATAGCAGATGATTTGGCAAAAGAAGGATTTCCGGTAGCGGTAGGACCGTCCTTGGGACATGCGACCAAGTTTGAATTGAAAAATAAGAGCTTTACCACACCGGGGATTTTAGCAAAAGCAGGATGTCAGGTATCAATCATTACGGATTCGCCGGTGATTCCACAACAATACTTGCCATTGTGCGCAGGGCTTGCGGTAAAAGATGGTATGAGTGAATTCGATGCATTAAAGGCAATCACGATTAATGCGGCAAAGCATATCGGGGTATCAGACCGAGTCGGTTCCATTGAGATTGGAAAGGATGCAGACTTTGTAATTGCAAAAGGAAATCCCATGGTTTCTGATACAAAACTTAAATTTGTTGTTATTGACGGAGTCATAAGATATACAGGAGAATAAAAGGCCCTTAAAAGGAAGGAAAGCGTTGTCTTGTGACAACGCTTTGGGGGGAGTAAATTTATGAAATGTTTCATGGGGTGCCACATCTTGGGCGGTGGCACCAACTATCTATAGGATAATTTGCAACTGTTGCAATAAAACAGTTACAATTATTTTTTGTCGAAGTCGACAACGGTGCGCGCTGTTTTGTCATCAACTTCATTTGATGTATTTAGTATAAAAAAGAAATGTGTGCAAAGTGTGGACAATTTCTAAAAGAAAAATAAAAAAGTCAAAAGAAATTATGAAGAAATAGTAAAGAAATTGTGAGAAAAATGATATACTAGGGATATCAGAAGCTTGTTTTTAAATGGAAAGGAGTTTTTTACGTGGAAAAATCAAAAGTATATTTTACAAATTTTAAGACATCATATACGGAAAATATTCCGGATAAGCTAAGAAGGCTAATCTTGACAGCAGGAATCAAAGATATTGATTTTAAAGACCACTATGCAGCAATCAAAATACATTTCGGAGAATTGGGAAATCTTGCGTTCCTGCGACCGAACTATGCGAAAGTAGTAGTGGATATTGTAAAGGAACTGGGCGGAAAAGCATTTTTGACAGATTGTAATACGCTGTATGTAGGAAGTAGAAAAAATGCGCTGGATCATCTGGATACTGCGTATGAAAATGGATTCTCGCCTTTTTCTACGGGATGTCATGTTATCATAGCAGACGGATTAAAAGGAACCGATGAAGCACTGGTACCGGTGGAAGGCGGAGAATACATAAAAGAAGCAAAAATAGGACAGGCTGTTATGGATGCAGATATTTTTATCTCCCTTACTCATTTCAAGGGACATGAAGCGACAGGATTTGGTGGTGCGCTGAAAAATATCGGTATGGGATGTGGTTCCAGAGCTGGAAAAATGGAAATGCACAGTGATGGAAAGCCTTATGTAAACCAGGACAAATGTGTAGGATGTGGAGCTTGTACGAAGGTTTGTGCCCACACAGGGGTTACTGTTACAAATAAGAAAGCATCCATTGACCATAGTAAATGTGTAGGATGTGGAAGATGTATCGGAGTCTGTCCGAAGGATGCGGTACAGCCGGGCTCCAGCAGTTCTAATGATGTGCTGAATTACAAGATTGCAGAGTACAGCAAGGCAGTATGTGATGGAAGACCGCATTTTCATATTTCGATTATATGCGATGTGTCACCAAACTGCGATTGTCATGCAGAAAATGATATTCCGATTATTCCGGATGTAGGAATGTTTGCATCCTTTGATCCGGTAGCGTTGGATATGGCGTGTGCAGATGCTTGCAACCGTCAGCCTGTGATTGCAGGAAGTGTTTTGAGTGACAATAAAGAGAAGACCCATGATGAACATCATGATCATTTTCATGTGACCCATCCGGATACCAACTGGAAGTCCTGCGTGGAGCATGCAGAAAAAATTGGCCTTGGCAGCAGGGAATATGAACTGATTGAGATTTAGAATAACTTGCAATTAAGCAAAATTGTGCACTTGTTTCCGTGCAATGGTTGTATTTTGTGGAAAACCATGTTACGATAACCAAGGTGCGTGGATAGAATGACTCTTACCACAAACCACTATTTCAAAAGAAATGTACTTATAAAATAAGAAGCAGACCAGACCAGAAAGGAATACCTGAGGGGAAAGGTGCAGACATAAAAGGAAAACCGGCAGAAGTTCTGGCGGTGTAGTGTGTATGTAAGCCCTGTACCCTTTCGGTACAGGGCTTTTATGATATTAGAATTAATTGATAAGTTGGAGCAGCAGCATTGTCTTGCCAAAGAAGAGTGGACTATGTTGATTGCCGGACGAAATGAAGAAGCGGCTGCATATCTTTTTGAAAAGGCACGTTATTGGCAGCATAAGTATTTTGGCAACAAGGTTTACACCAGAGGATTGATTGAGTTTACGAATTACTGCAAAAACGACTGTTATTATTGTGGTATCCGTAGAAGTAATGGAAAAGCAGAACGTTATCGACTGACGAAGGAACAAATTTTGGAATGCTGTGCCACCGGATATGAGCTTGGTTTTCGAACCTTTGTGCTTCAGGGTGGTGAGGATGGATGGTTTACCCAAGAGAAGCTGGAGGATATTGTAAGAACGATAAAAGAAAGTTTCCCGGATTGCGCATTGACATTGTCTGTGGGAGAACGTAGTTTTGAGAGTTATCAGCGTCTTTTTGAGGCGGGAGCAGACCGATACCTATTGCGCCATGAAACAGCGGAGGATGTCCATTATCGAAAATTGCATCCGCCGGAATTATCATCGGAAAATCGAAAACAGTGCCTTAGAAACTTAAAGGAAATTGGTTATCAGACCGGAACGGGATTCATGGTAGGAAGCCCCGGACAGACACCAGAGCAGCTGGCAGAAGATATGATGTTTATTCATGAATTACAGCCTCATATGGTGGGGATTGGACCATTTGTGCCGCACCATGAAACACCTTTTGCAGAAGAGGTAGGTGGAACGGTAGAATTAACGTTATTTATGATTGGTTTGTTGCGATTAATGCAGCCGAAATTGTTATTGCCGTCCACGACAGCACTTGGAACCATTGATCCATTGGGAAGAGAAAAAGGAATTCAGGCAGGAGCGAATGTCGTAATGCCGAATTTGTCACCTACGTCGGTACGGAAAAAATATGAACTTTATGATAATAAAATCTGTACCGGAGATGAAGCGGCAGAATGTCGTATGTGCCTCAATCGACGGATGGAAAGTATAGGATATGAGTTGGTAACAGACCGGGGCGATTACCCGGATGAAGATAGTTAGAAAAAGTGGAGGAAAAGTTATGTACAATGTAATGTCACCAAAGGCAGAAGAATTTATTGACAATCAGGAAATTTTGGATTCCCTGGAGTATGCCGAGAAAAATAAGAACAATAGGGAATTGATTGACCAGATTTTAGAAAAGGCCAAAAAAAGAAAAGGACTGTCCCATAAGGAAGCAATGGTGCTTCTGGATTGTGAATTAGAGGACAAGAATCAAGAAATCTATGCGCTGGCAGAACAGATTAAAAAAGACTTTTACGGTAACCGTATTGTTATGTTTGCGCCATTGTATTTATCTAATTACTGTATCAATGGTTGTGAGTACTGTCCATATCATGCGAAAAACAAACACATTGCTCGTAAGAAATTGACTCAGGAGGAAATTGTAAAAGAAGTTACTGCACTACAGGATATGGGACATAAACGTCTGGCATTGGAAGCCGGAGAAGATCCGGTAAATAATCCGATTGAGTACATATTAGAGTGTATCCATACCATTTATGGTATTAAGCACAAGAACGGAGCAATCCGTCGTGTAAACGTAAATATTGCAGCAACTACAGTAGAGAATTATCGGAAACTGAAGGAAGCAGGAATTGGAACTTATATTTTATTCCAAGAGACCTACAATAAAGAGTCTTATGAAAAACTTCATCCAACCGGACCAAAGCATGATTATGCATATCATACGGAAGCTATGGACCGTGCCATGGAAGGTGGTATAGATGATGTAGGATTGGGAGTTTTGTTTGGGTTAAATAACTATCGTTATGATTTTGTGGGAATTCTTATGCATGCAGAGCACTTAGAAGTATACAAGGGCGTAGGGCCGCATACCATCAGTGTTCCAAGAGTACGTCGCGCAGACGATATCGATCCGGATGTATTTGATAATGGTATTTCA
Organism: Roseburia sp. 499; assembly: GCF_001940225.2. Classification (NCBI taxonomy): domain Bacteria; kingdom Bacillati; phylum Bacillota; class Clostridia; order Lachnospirales; family Lachnospiraceae; genus Roseburia; species Roseburia sp. 499. The sequence continues at coordinate 3,085,410 of NZ_CP135164.1, read as the reverse complement.
GACGAAACTTTCCAGAAGATTGTAGCATGTATTCGAATTGCAGTACCGTATACCGGAATGATTATTTCTACGCGGGAGTCTCAGGCCTGTCGTGAAAAAGTGCTTCATCTTGGCGTGTCCCAGATTAGTGGAGGTTCTAAGACAAGTGTTGGAGGATATGCAGAACCGGAACCGGAGGAAGAGAATTCCGCACAGTTTGATGTCAGCGACAATCGTACTTTAGACGAAGTGGTAAAATGGTTAATGGAGATGGATTATGTTCCGAGTTTCTGTACGGCATGTTACCGGGAAGGCAGAACGGGAGACCGTTTTATGACATTGCTAAAGAGTGGTCAGATTGTAAACTGCTGTCATCCGAATGCGTTGATGACCTTAAAAGAATATCTGGAAGACTATGCATCACCGGAAACAAAGGCAGTAGGGGATAAGTTGATTGAAAAGGAATTAGATGTCATTACCAATCCAAAGGTAAAGGAAAAGGTAATAGAATATCTGGCAAATATTCATAACGGAGAAAGAGATTTCAGATTCTAATTGAAAATGAGTGGGATTTCATGGTAGTATGAATGGAGCAAAGGAGACAGTGAATAGCTGTCTTCTTTTTGCGGAATAATAATTTACAAAAGGGAAATACTGTTATAATATATGAAATGTAGTAATTGAGAAAAGGGGCTTCTTTATTATGCAGGAAATCGGAGCAGAAAAGATACGTCAGTTTTACAAAATGTATAAAGAAAGTTTGCGCAGACAGGATCATTATGAAAGTATCCTGTATTTTCTGTATATGAAGCCGGAACAAAAGGAAAAATGGTTTTGTCTTTTAAAGGAAAAATCAGCCTTTCAGCGAGAAGCTTTTCAGAAAAATAATGTATGTATCCGGGAAGTGATTTTGCCTTTTGTGCAAGAGGGAGAAGGACACAGGGAATTTACAGATGAAATAGCAGATACTTTTTTGGATGAAATTATGAAGATGGCATATGAGGTCACCTTTGACAGTCTCCTTACGGTAGAGGTGTTAAAAAAGCTTATTCCATATTATACACAGAAGAGTAATATAGAAAAGCAGATTTTAAGCTATTTTTGTCTGGGATATTTTGGAGGATTTATCAATGATCCCCAGATACGTCAGGAAGTATATCAATGCTATCAGAAGGTGGTATCTTATCGGAATCAGTATGGAGAGATAAAAGACCCTGTAGTGAGAAGAGCAATCTTGGCTTCCCTGTTTAACCGGACAAATTGGGATACTGAGGATGACAAGGATTATAATGCCATTCATATGTCTCATTTAATGGAAGCGTATGAGTTTTATGAAGCGGAAAAAAATAAAGGGCGGTTTAATCAGAATTTTGATATTGCATCTATGCAGGCAATTTTAGTAGATGAAATATGTACAGAACTTTTGAAACCCGGAAGTGAAAATGTTGTTGGAAAAGTACGCGACATAGAGGAGAAATATTATCAAAAACTGCGGGAGAAGAAGGAACGGCTTGGGGCCAGTGAGTACTATAATTACTGGAAACATGAAAGAAAACAGGGGAAAATAACAGAAAAAGAATACTATGAGAAGCTATATGAATATTATAGAGAAGAGCCGTGGCAAGAGATAAAACGAGGAGAGGGGTATCAGTATAACGATAATAATATGGTGCGGATGATGCCGTTGTTTTTGCCGGAGTTATTTGAAGGGGGAGAAAAGTATCAGTTCCCTTGGAACGAGAAGTTGAAAGATGATGTAACTTGGTACTATACCAGTTTCCCGATTGATGGAAACAAAGCATATGTAGATAGGCTTATTGTATACGAAATCATGGAGTTGCTACCGCATTATGAGCAGAAGGAAGCTATGGAATTGTATGAAAGAGTATTGTTGATAAGACAAGGAAGTACAGAAATTCATGTGCGGGGAGTGGCGAAGCTGGCGGTAGAGGTTGCAGGAAAGATTATTGATAGAAAGCCGGAATATGTGGTAGGGGTATTAGGATGTAAGACCCCGGAAGAGGTAAAAAGACGAAAAAGAGAGATTCTTTCCTTCTTTCGACTCGGAGCATTGCATCATGATAGAGGAAAATTACTGATTAGTACTACGATTAATATGCAACTTCGAAAGCTGACAGACCAGGAATTTGAAACTATAAAGAAACATCCACAATATGGTTTGAATGGTGGAGATTCCTATGAAAGTCTGAAACAGTACTATAATATTATTCTGGGGCACCATAAGTATTATAATGGAGAGGGAGGATATCCTGTAGAGTTTGATAATCGGAAATGTAAGGACAAGTTTGCAATAGACTTGATAACGATATGTGACTGTATTGATGCGGCTACAGACAGCCTTGGAAGAAATTATATGAGTGATAAAACAGTTCGTATGGTTTTGGAGGAGATGAATGAGGAAAAGGGAGTAAGATATTCCCCTGAAATTGTAGATTTTATCTGGGCAGATGAGAATCTGATAGAAAGTCTGGAATATATTGTGACAGAAGAAAGGGAAGAAGCATATTATCAATTGTATCATCGATTTGCCAGTGAGAAAAATCAAGGAAAGGAAGAGTTGTTGAATTAAAGTTTAATTCAACAGCTCTTCTTTTAATTCATTAATTTTAGATAGAGAAGTAAAGGGAAGTGATACTGTGCTATTGCCTAATGATGCCAGAATGTGTACTTTTCCCTTTGCAATCTGAAATAAGCGTGATACCGGATTCTGCTGAAGGTCTACATACTGAATTTTATGGTAGGGAATCAGCCAGATTTCCTTCCGAAAGGAACCACTGTGAATGACAAGTTGTTTTTCCTCTATTTCTGTTCCAAGACTAAAATAGTGAAGGAATTGATATAGGATAATGAGGAAAACAGTAATTCCGTAACAAATGCAAAGAGGCATTTTGCCAGGAACTTTGGTTCCAAATAAAGCGGTTCCCCCCCAATATCCTACGCTAAATAGTAAGAGCAAAGATAGGCAGGAAATGAAGTAGGAAGTTGCGGAACCCTTCGGCAATTTGTGGATTTCTTGAATCGCTTCTGTGGAAAACTCCGGCAATAATTCTTGCATATGTGTATAAAATTTTTCTTTTTTCATGCAAAGAGTAAGCTGTGGCTTTTCAGTCTCGGAGTCGCCTACACCAATACAAATAAGCTGTGCCTGCATCCGTCCGGTAAGGCGGGAGAGTGGCGGTTGAGATATCTGAATTGCATTGATACGCTTCAAGGGAATGGTAAAGTCCTGATTTTTTAGGAAACCATACTGAATTCGAATGTCATTTCCCTGGCGAAAGCAGCGGAAATGATAGAATGATAATAGTTGTTTGGCAAAAGAATATCCATAAGTAATTACCAACAAAAAAACAGCAAGAAGATTTCCGGAAGAACCAGCAATATCATCTATTATAAAATGTCGTATAGAAATATTATTTAAATATAAGTAAAGCGGAACTCCAATGATAACAGCAAAAGTAAGAAAGAGGAGCCTGGTGGGGATACTGAAAAAACAATGGGAAAGCACTTCTTTGGTAGAGGCATAGGTTATAGTTTCTGGAGAAGCGTTTTCCGTTTCCCCGGAAACTGTGACAGTTTCGGATAGAGGTTCCTTTTTCATGAGTGTCAATAACTCCTCTTTTAGGGCAGTTGCATTTGAAGCAGAAAGCACGATAGAGACATCAGTAGAATCTGCGGTGGAAAAACTATCGGTATCCAGCTTCAAACGATAAGTTCCTATTAGGCGTTCCAGGAGGTTTTGCTCCAGATTGATATTTGCAAGGCTGGAAATGGCAAAAGTACTTTTTTGGCGATTTAAGGTATTTCGCTCTACTACAAATGTGTCTCCGTCCAGATAGATAAAAGTCTTTCGCCATACCAGAAACTGATATCCAAGGATAATCAAAAGTAAGAGTGTAAGTCCCAAACAGACTGGCAGAATGTAAGGTATGGATTTTATGCTGAAATCCGGTGCGGTAATAACCTCAATGATATCATCTATTTTATTTGCCACAAGAATGAGCCAGAAGACAAGAAAGCTTCCGGCCTTTTCAAATATAATGCTGAAATGACAGCGCATTTTGTTATTCTCCATAATTTTCCTCCAAGGCAATTGTGTTTATCTTTTTCTTTAGGGAATCCGTAATGGACTGGCCGGTTTCGTATCCCAGAAAACTTATGTCAGCATCTCCTCCGGCTGTGGTAACAACGACTTTAGTAAGGCCGAAGAAACGGTCGATGGGGCCTTGAGACATGGCAATTTTATGAAGTCTTTCCAACGGAACAATAGTCTCTGTAATCCATAAAAAGCCTTCCCTAATGTAGATGCACTCCTCGTCAATGGCATAGCGGTAACGGCGGTAGCGGAAAAATGGGCTAATAAGACAATTTATGGTGGACAGTGCTAAAATGATTACAAAAGCAATCGGAACAAAGGGTTTGGAAAATAAGGATGTGAAGTGTAGTATTGCAGTTAAAACAGCAAGTGTAATAAGCGTGGTAATAAAGGTTGAAACATACATGCAGTACAAAGCTTTTTTGTGTAATTGTTTAAATTCCATGAAAATACGCCTCCCTGAACAGATTAAAATAATTATTATAAGTAATAAAATAACATAACATTCTTAAAAATTATATCTGTTTTTCTTAACGTAACATTAATTTAGTCGAGAATGAAAACCTGTTGCAACATAAAAATAAATCCCCTATAATAAATGAGAATAAGAAACGGATAGGGGAACCGGAATATGAGTGTACAAGATAAGATAGAACGTATTTTAAAAGAGATACATGTATTGTTTTCACAGAGTCAGACCTATGAGCAAAATGATGCTATGATTGTGGTAGAGAAGCAGAAGGTGTTTGACTTGTTAGAGCAACTGAATATGGCAGTTTATGAGGTAATGGATGAATATGAGGTTACCAGACAGAAGCATGAGCTGTCTGAGCGACGTAGCCAGAAACGGGGAGAGGAGATTATAGGAAAAGCAAATCGGCATGCAGATGATATTTATGCGGCGTCTATTATTTATACGGATGATGCATTGAGTAGAATTCAGTATATTATGGAGGATGCCAATAAGTCAGTGCAACGGATTTTTCGTAAGATGAATACAGAACTGAATAATGAGAAGGAGAAAGTCCGACAGAATCAGTTTGAATTAAAGGAACAATTACAGGACTTTGCCGATACGCAGAAATATCTCAAAGTAATTGATGAAAATAATCAGCAGAGAGAGAAGGAACTGCGGGAGAAGATAGAAAAGTCTAAGGGAAAACGGATTCCGAATGAAGGAAAATCCTATTCAGCGATTCAGCCGGAAATAAAAATAAACAAGGCGTACTTTGACCAGGTTGGAAAGCATTATAATGAAAATGGTAGCTTGGACGATCCGGATGAGGTAACGGAAAGTCTTTCCAAAGTAACGGGAAAGGAATTTGCAGAAAGTCTGCGGAGAAGAGCTGCAATGAGTGGTTTCCAAGAGGAACAAGAAGAACAGCCGGTAGCGCATGCAGTTCCCGAGGTAAAGGTGAATCTGGATGCTGCATATTTTAAGAAAAAACAGACAGAGGGCAAAGACAGGCGCTTCCCCTTTAGCAAAAAATAGCGACCTTTCGGAAATCTTAATAAATTTCCTGTCAGTAATTTAAAAAACAATTGATAGAATAGGGGCATACGTCAGAAGATATGGCGGATGTCCCTAACTTATGAGGTGAAGGAATATGAAAAATATTTTAGTATGTGATGATGACAAAGAAATTGTAGATGCAATAGAGATATATTTGCAGCAGGAGGGATATCATATCCTAAAGGCATATGATGGTGAACAGGCATTGGAAGTGTTGAGAGAGCAAGAGGTTCATCTTTTGATTATTGATGTGATGATGCCGAAGTTGGATGGAATTCGTGCCACGTTGAAGATTCGAGAAGAAAGTAGTATCCCGATTATTATTTTATCTGCAAAATCTGAGGATGCAGATAAGATATTAGGGCTTAATATTGGGGCAGATGATTATGTGACAAAGCCATTTAATCCATTGGAGTTAGTTGCACGAGTAAAATCTCAGTTGCGGCGATATACACAGCTTGGCAATGCGGCAGAAAGCAGCCAGAGAATTTATCAGGTGGGTGGTCTGATTATTAATGATGACCTAAAAGAAGTGACGGTAGATGATGAACTGGTGAAACTGACTCCGATTGAATATAATATTTTGTTGTTATTGGTGAAGAATCAGGGAAAAGTATTTTCCATTAATCAGATATATGAAAGTATATGGAACGAAGATGCAATCGGAGCAGATAATACGGTAGCAGTGCATATTCGCCATATTCGAGAGAAGATAGAAATCAATCCAAAGGAACCAAGATATCTGAAAGTGGTATGGGGAGTAGGATATAAAATAGAAAAATCAAAATAAAGGAGTGGCGCAATGAAAAAGCTTCGATATTCTACCGGATTAAAAGCAACCATGGTGGTTATTCAACAGATTCTGTTTGTTGTATTGATTATATCGATACTGTTGGTAACAACTCTTTTCCAGAAAAATATTTTGGATTTTAGTGAAATCAGAAATAAGTCATTCCCAACTTCGGCATACTTTTCGGCGCTATTTCAGGAATCGGCGGAAGATATTTTTAATTTTGTAGAGCTTCGGAAGAAGTTTGAGACCGAAGGAAATTATGATACGGAGAAAAGGATTGATATCCAAAAATATTATAGTAGTCAGGGAAGAGCCGGGGATATTTCGGACGATAAGTTTGCGGAAGGCGATGGACAAGCCAGATACTATTATTTGGGAGAACTGGTAGAATGGGCAAGAAGCTATACTATGTCAGAGTATGAATTTAATTCCAGTTACTATATCGGTGATGGGATACATCAGAAGCAAATCGTGACCAGAGAGGGAGCGCCGATTTATAATCAGGAAAAGGTAATTGCAACCTTGGGAGATATGAGTGTAGAACTTCAGGAGCTCATTGTTTCTAATGTAGAGCATTACTATGGCGGTTCTTATAAAGTGACTGGGATGGAGGAAGGCAGTAGTGCGTCATCTTCCATAACATCAATAGAAGATACCGCAGAAAATACGGATGAAAACTATCTCCCAGATATTGTACAAAAGGTAATTAATGGTGGATTGTATGAATTGGACAGCAATGAGTTGAGTATGCTTTTGCAGGATATGGGCATGGAACAGGGGAGCCATGTTTCTGATTATAATTTTGTGGATGAGTCATATTTTTCTGTAGAAGGAAAAGGTATCTGGAATGATTATATTCAGGGAAAATGTACCGAGGTTCAGATGCAAAAGGCGTATGAGGCATTGGAATATACGCTGGAAAATATAGGACAAGAAGTAAATACTTACAAGAAATGTTTAAACCGCTACAATCTGGGAAAAGAAGGAAGCAATGTTGGTTATTGGATAAAAAGAGGTAATGAAGACAGGGTATACACAAATCTGGAAGACAAAGATGTGGATGATTTGATAGCCTATGGAAAGCAGATGGGGAAATACTTCTTCTATAGAGAGTCTGATATGCGTTTGGAGACAGATGTAAAGGGCATGGAAGATGTTTTCTACAATGGAATTGAGCAGATATATGGTGGAAAAGGGAATGTTCTTTTTGTTTGTGTAAACACGTCTTTTCCGCAGGAAGATAGTTTTTATGAGGCAAAACAGGAATATAATCGCATGTATCCATGGATTTATATTGGAACCAGCGCCATAGTAATCAGCGCACTAGGTTATCTCATTTGTTTTATTTATTTAAGTACGGTTGCCGGAAAGGGCGGAGAAAATGGTGAGGAGAATCAGTTGTGTTGGTTTGATAAGATTCCTACAGAGTTGGTATTTATTGCATCATTTGTTTCTGTTATAGTAACGATTTTTACGTATGGTGAGGTGTTTTATCGATTTACCGCATCTGAACTGGCCGGTCTTTTGATTATGTCCGGTGTACTTGCTTTCGTTAGTTCGGCGTTATTTATGTTGTTTTACTTAAGTTTCGTAAGGAGAATTCGTGCAGGAGTATTATGGAATCAAAGTATCACGCATTGGATTGTGCGAGCAATTGGAAGTATATTTCAGGCGCGTAGACCGGTGACCAAGTTGCTGATTTGCTTTGGAATACATTTTTTGGGATGTTTTATTGTGATTCCGCTAATAATGGAGTGGAACAGTCCGTATCAGATGTTTGGGCTATGTTGCTTTATTGTTATGAGCCTGGCGGAAGGTGTATTTATTGTAAGAGAGGGTATTCAACGCAATAAGGTGTTAGAAGGAATCAAAAATATTTCCGAAGGAGACCTAGAGTTTAAGATAGATACACAGGAGTTAAAGGGAGATAATAAGAAGTTTGCAGAGGCAGTAAATAAGATTGGTGATGGATTGTTTCATGCAGTAGATGACAGCATGAAAAATGAGCGTCTAAAGGCAGATTTAATTACCAATGTTTCACATGACATTAAGACCCCTCTTACTTCCATTGTTAACTATGTGGATTTGTTGAAAAGAGAGGATATTCCAAATGAACGGGCACAGAATTATATTGCAGTATTAGAACAGAAGTCTCAGAGGTTGAAGCAGTTGACAGAAGACTTGCTAGAAGCATCTAAGATAAGTTCCGGAAATATCACTCTTCAAATGGAACGTATCAATTTCGTAGAACTGGTATATCAGACCGGTGGAGAATTTAATGAAAAGTTTGAAGCGAAGGGATTGACTGCGGTTACCAAGCTTCCGAGAGAACCGGTAGTTATTATGGCAGATGGCAGAAGAATCTGGCGTGTTGTAGAAAATCTTTACAATAACGTGGCAAAATATGCTATGGCAAATACTCGCGTATATGTGGATATGGAAGTAGATGAGGAATGGGTGAGTCTTTCCATTAAGAATATTTCGCAGAATGCGTTGAATATCCAGGCGGATGAACTGACGGAGCGTTTCATTCGAGGAGATGTGTCAAGAAGTACCGAAGGAAGCGGCCTTGGTCTATCTATTGCAAAGAATCTTACTAAACTTATGGGGGGAGAATTTGAAATTTATTTGGATGGTGACTTGTTTAAGGTTACCATTGGATTTAAACGAGAGCCGGCACGGGAAAATATGTCTGAAGATTGACATGGAGAGTGAAGAAGGATACAATATAACGGTTCCACCTAAAAAAGGAACAAAAAAATAGCAAAAGGGGAAGAAAAAAATGAAGAAAAAAGTAATTACATGTATGTTGGCGTTGACAATGGTATTTGCATTGACGGCATGCGGAAATGAGAACAACAATGACAATGACACAAAAGAGACTTCTAAGACGGAGCAGCAAGAAGAGAAAGACGACGAAGAAGTAGTCGATGAAGATTTTGACGAGGAAGAATTAGATGAGGATTCCGAAGAAGAAACAGTAACTGTAGAACAAGGAACTGTTGATGGAAATGTTTATACCAATGAAAGTTTGGGGATTCAGGCGACGATTCCGGAAGGATTTGTTCTGTATACCGATGAACAGATTCAGGAAGTGTTGGGAGTCGGAACAGAAATGATGGAAGCTGCGGACTATGATGTAGATGCATTGGAGGAAGGCGGAACACTTTATGAAGTAATGGCATCAGCTGCGGATGGATCTAACGTTCAAATTGTTATCGAGAACACGGAAGTATCAGCTGGCATGAAAGTAAGTGTGGAACAATATGCCAAAATTTTAGAAAAAAATCTAAAAACAACGTATGAAGCAAATGGTATTGAAGTAGAAGCTTCCAGTATTACAGAAGAAAATAAGAATGGGCTGGATTGTCAGCGAGTTTATGTTACTTTTGCCGGAGTGACACAGGAATATTATATTACTGAGATAGATGGTTATATGGTATCATTTGCAGCAACATATACAGAAACAGAACCAGAGTCCATACAGCAGTTCTTTGATTCTATAACAGCAATTTAGTAAAAAGCGTATTTTACCTTGCAATTCTTGCGGGAGACCAGTATAATACGTTAATAGGGAAAAGCAAAGCCGATGGGGATTCCCATCGGCTTTTTGACACTTAAAGTAATCATACCAAACAGGAGGACATATTATGATAAAATTGCATGATGGCGGTGCATATCTGGTAAATGGAACCACTCTGGTGGAAGATAATGCACAGGCAGCAGCGGCGATTAATGCAGCTGTTGGGAAGAATATCACAAAGGAAGAAGCAGCGAAAAACACCATTGCATATGGTATCCTTGCAGACCACAATACGTCTGGAAACATGGACAAACTGAAAATTAAGTTCGATAAATTGACATCTCATGATATTACATTTGTTGGAATTATTCAGACAGCAAGAGCATCAGGATTAGAAAAATTCCCAGTGCCATATGTATTGACAAACTGTCATAATTCTCTTTGTGCTGTAGGTGGAACCATCAATGAAGATGACCACATGTTTGGTCTAACTTGTGCTAAGAAGTACGGTGGAGTGTATGTACCACCTCATCAGGCAGTTATTCATCAGTATGCAAGAGAAATGCTTGCAGGTGGTGGAAAGATGATTTTAGGATCTGACTCTCATACACGTTATGGTGCATTAGGAACCATGGCAATGGGTGAAGGTGGACCGGAGCTGGTAAAACAGTTATTAAATAAGACTTATGATATCAATATGCCAAAGGTAGTAGGTGTATACATGACAGGAAAGCCGGAGAAGGGCGTAGGACCTCAGGACGTGGCACTTGCTATTATCGGAGCAGTATTTGCAAATGGCTACGTAAATAATAAAGTAATGGAATTCGTAGGACCTGGTGTATCTAACTTAAGTGCAGATTTCCGTATCGGTGTGGACGTTATGACAACAGAAACAACTTGTCTGTCTTCTATTTGGAGAACAGATGATACGATTCGTGAATTCTATGACATTCATGGCAGAACAGAAGATTATAAAGAATTAAATCCGGGACAGGTAACCTACTACGACGGAATGATTGAAGTAGATTTAAGTAAAGTAAAACCAATGATTGCAATGCCATTCCATCCAAGCAATACCTATACCATTGAAGAATTAAATGCAAACCTTATGGATATTTTGGATGATTGTGAGAAGAAGGCATTAGTAAGCTTAGATGGTGCAGTAGATTTTACACTGAAAGATAAAGTAAGAAACGGAAAACTCTATGTTGACCAGGGAATCATAGCAGGATGTGCTGGTGGTGGATTCGAAAATATCTGTGATGCAGCAGACATCTTAAAGGGTGCAAGCATCGGTTCTGATGAATTTACCTTAAGTGTATATCCGGCAAGTATGCCTGTTTATATGGAACTGGTAAAGAACGGAGCAGCAGCAACTTTGATGGAAACAGGAGCTATTTTAAAGACTGCATTCTGTGGACCATGTTTTGGTGCCGGAGATACTCCAAGCAACAACGGATTCTCTATTCGTCACTCCACTAGAAACTTCCCGAACCGTGAAGGTTCCAAGCTTCAGAGTGGACAGATTGCATCTGTAGCATTAATGGATGCTCGTTCTATTGCAGCAACTGCAGCAAATAAGGGTTACTTAACACCTGCAACAGATATGGATGTAAACTATGGTAAGCCAAAATATCATTTTGACAGCAATATTTACGCAAATCGTGTATTTGACAGCAAAGGTGTTGCAGATCCGGAACAGGAAATTAAATTTGGTCCAAATATCAAAGACTGGCCGGCAATGAGTGCATTGCCACAGAACATGGTATTAAAAGTTGTTTCTGAGATTCATGACCCTGTTACCACAACCGATGAATTGATTCCTTCCGGAGAAACATCTTCTTATCGTTCTAACCCGTTGGGACTGGCAGAATTTACTCTGTCCAGAAAAGATCCTGCATATGTAGGACGTGCAAAGGAGATTCAGAAGGCACAGAAGGCAGTAGAAGCTGGAGAGTGTCCAATCGATGCAGTACCGGAATTAAAGGATGTTATGGCAACGGTAAATGAGAAGTTCCCAGAGGCAGGAAAAGGAAATATTGGATTCGGAAGTACTATCTTTGCAGTAAAACCAGGTGATGGTTCTGCAAGAGAGCAGGCAGCTTCTTGTCAGAAAGTATTAGGTGGATGGGCAAACATTGCCAACGAATATGCAACCAAGCGTTATCGTTCTAACCTTATTAACTGGGGAATGCTTCCATTCCTGATTCCGGAGGGAGAACTTCCATTCGCAAATGGAGATTATATTTTTATTCCGGAAGTGCGTAAGGCAGTAGAAGAACGTAAGACAGAATTTACAGCATATGTAGTAAAGGATAATAGTCTCAAGGAGTTCACTCTGAAAATGGGAGAACTGACAGAAGATGAACGTACCATTATTTTGAAGGGATGCCTGATTAATTACTACAGAGGATAGACATTCTTAGATTAGAGCATTTCAAAATGAAAAGAAAAGAGGAATCATTTTGGAAGAAAACAATAAAAAATCAGAGAATCAAAAGGCAAATTGGAATATTAAGCCCTATTTAGCAATGGGGCTTACCGCCTTTATAGTAATTGTGGCGTGTATATCCGTGTTTTTTCTGATATATCGCTATACCGGACTGACAGAGTTATGGAATAAGTTGCTAGGTATCTTGCAGCCGATAACGATAGGATTGATTATAGCATATTTGGTGAATCCGATTGTAAAGTTCGAAGAGAAGTATCTGCTTCCTTTGTTGAAAAAGAAAATCAAGAATCCAAAAAGAGCTGAAAAACTAAGCCGCGGTGCAAGTATTCTGGGAGCATTGGTGTTTGTAGGACTGATTATTGGTGTTTTACTGCAGATGGTAATTCCGGAGTTATATCGCAGTATAGAAAAAATGATTGTGGATTTGCCAAAGCAGGTAAACAGTTTTATGGACTGGGCAGAAAGTTACATTGATGAAGATAGTAAACTGGCAAAGTATTTAGAGCAGGGGCTCCAACAGGGAATCACATTCTTCGAAGACTGGGCAAAGACAGAGTTTCTTCCTCAGACCAAGAACATAATTACATCCCTTACCACGGGAGTCATCAGTGTGGTAAAGGTTTTGTTCAATGTGGTGATTGGAATCATTATTTCGGTATATGTGTTAATGAGTAAAGAGACTTTTGTTGGGCAGGCGAAGAAGCTGGTATATGCATTGTTCCCTGCAAAACAGGCAAATGTAATTGTCCATACCGTTCACAAGAGTAATAAAATTTTTGGTGGATTTATTTCTGGAAAGATTCTGGATTCTTTGATTATTGGGATAATTTGCTTTATAGGACTTTCTATTTTAAAAATGCCATATACATTGTTGGTTAGCGTTATCGTAGGCGTGACAAATATTATTCCGTTTTTCGGACCGTATCTGGGGGCAGTGCCAAGTGCGATTCTGATTGCCTTATCTAGTCCGTTATACGGATTATACTTTGTTATTTTCATTCTGGTGTTGCAACAGATAGATGGAAATATTATTGGACCGAAGATTCTGGGAGACTCTACGGGATTGACGTCCTTCTGGGTAGTATTTGCGATTCTGGCAGGCGGCGGATTGTTCGGCGTTCCGGGAATGATTATGGGAGTTCCTGTCTTTGCGGTGATTTATTATATTATTCGAAACATGATAAATCATGTGTTGGAGCGGAAAAAGCTTCCAAAGGAGACAAAGGACTATATCGATGTGCGGCGACTGAATATAGAAAAACATGAGTTGGAGCACTGGGAAAAGATGACAAAGGCAAAAGTGGAATCAAAGCCGGAGGAAGATAGCGAAGAGTCTGGAAAATAGTAGAAGTTGATAACCGCAATTTAACAAAATATAGTATCTTGCAAATCAAACCATACAAAGATATGGTAGTTTGCAGGATACTATTTTTTTGGATAAATTTTGACATATGCATGGTTCATATGTTACACTAAATCTAATAGAATGATAATTAGGAGATCTAGACCTTTCATAGAGTTTGAGGTGACATTAAGGTGGACAAATACGAATACAAATTAAAACTAGAACAATTAAAAAATCTTGTAGCTGAGAAGGATTACAAAACAGCAGTAGAAATAGCAGATACCATTAATTGGCGTAAAGTAAAGAGTGCATCTACCCTTTGTATGGTAGGTGAAATATATGATCGGAATAAACGCTATGAGGATAGCAGAGAGATTCTTTTGATGGCATATGACCGTTCTTCCGTAGGAAGAAATATTATTTACCGTTTAGCTCTGGTGGCATTGAAAATGGGAAATGTGGAAGAGGCAAAAGAATACTATGATGAATTTCTGGAGATTGCGCCTTACGATAATTTACGATATGTACTGCGTTACGAGATTGCTAAGGTAGGCGGGGCTTCTATTGGAGAATTAATTGATATTCTGGAGGAGTTTAAGGAACGGGAATATACAGAGGAATGGGCGTTTGAACTGGCATATTTATATCATCGGGCGGGAAACAGCGAGCGATGTGTAGCAGTTTGTGATGAACTGATTTTGTGGTTCGGAGATGGAAAATATGTAGAAAAGGCATTGGAATTAAAGATGCTGTATCAGCCACTGAATAAGCTTCAAGAGGATAAGTATCGACAGTTTAAGCTACGAAAGGAAGGCATTGTAGAAGTTCGTCCTACGGATATGCTTGAATCGGGAGAGATTGTTCGTGAGCCGGTTCAGATTCCGAAGGTAACAGCTAATACAGGAAAGTTCAATACAGTGAATCTGCAGGCAGAACTGGCAAAGAGTATGCAACAGATTATGGATGCAAGTTCCCAGGAAACAGTAACAGATACCATGGATAATATTAAGAAAATGGTAGAAGAGATTCCGTATTTGCAGATGCCTACAGAAAAGGAAGAGGACGAGGAAGAGAAATACGGACACATTGAAAGTGATGAAGAAATAGATGGTTCCTTAAAGATAAACTTTAAAGAAATTTTGGCAGAGGATAGAGATGGGCAGATTAGCCTGTTTGTACCGGACGGTGGAAACAGGGAACCACAGGTAACAGGACAGATGAGCATTGAAGATGTACTGTCAGAATGGGAGAGAACCAAGCGGGCAGCCGAGGCGGCTATGGAAACAGCAAGGAAGCGAAAACTGGAGTCTGCCAAGGCTAAGGCTCTTCAGAAAGCAGAAGGCATTATGGAACGTTTAACAGATGTTATGCCTAAATTGGATGCAGGAGTCTCACCGCAAGAACTCATGGCGGAGAAGTATTTGCAAGGTACCGGAGAATTGCCAAAAATAGAATTGCCAGAGGATTTATTGCAGAAAGAAAATGTAGAGGAAGAACTTCCGATTGAGCAGGAAGAAGTGCCGGAACCTACCATTAACTTGGGTGAAGTGCAGCAGGCATTAGAGCAGGAGACTTTGCAGGAAGTAGAGAAAGAGGAAAAAGAAGAATCCTCTTCTGAAGAATATTTAGAAAGTTTGTTGAAGAATGAAGTAGAGCTTCCAAAAGAAGAGATTGAACTTGCGAAAATGGAAGAAGAACCAATTACAAAATTGAATGAAGAGCAGAAAGAAATCTTTTCCTATTTTGTTCCGGTTACCGGAATGGAGCAACAGTTGTGTCAGGTATTGGAAGGAACCCTTCATAGGAGAGAAAATGACAATACGTCTGTTGCCGGAAATATTGTTATTATGGGTGGCCGAGGAAGCGGAAAGACCGTATTGGCTACAGATATTATTAAGGCAATTCAAAAGAGTGGAAAACATGCCGGTGGAAAGATTGGGAAAATTGCCGCATCGTCATTGAATCAGAAGGATTTATCTAAATTGTTGAAAAAGGTTGCAGGGGGTTATCTGATTATTGAAAAGGCAGGGGACCTGTCTCAGGAGACTGTGACAAAATTATCGTTGTTAATGGAACAGGATACGCAGGGACTTATGATTATTATGGAAGACACCAGAGTGGGTATTGATAAGGTGTTGGCAAGGGATGCAAACTTTACGCGGAAGTTTACAGAGCGGATAAAGATACCGGTATTTACCAGCGATGAATTAGTACAGTTTGCTAAGTCATATGCAATGGAACAGGAATGTGAGATTGATGATATGGGAATTCTGGCACTGTATAACTGCATCAGTAATATTCAGAAGCTAGATGAAGCAACTACTTTGACAGAGGTGAAAGAAATCGTAGATATAGCAATAGACCATGCAGAACGCGGAGGATTGAAAAAACTGTTTGGTGGTAAGAAATACAGCCCAGAGGGTTATTTGTATTTGCGTGAGAAGGATTTTCAAAATTAAGAAGGACAGGAGTGGGTACTATGGGCAGATTTTCAGAACTTGATATGTATTATTTTGGGCAGGCAACACATTATGAGATTTACCACAAGTTAGGGGCACATCCTACAGAAGAGAAGGGAAAAAAGGGAGTATATTTTGCAGTATGGGCACCGAATGCAGCGAAGGTAAGTGTCATTGGAAGTTTTAATAATTGGCAGGAAGATGTCAATGAGATGGAGCGTCAGGAGCCCATGGGAGTTTATGAGACTTTTATACCAGAGGCGTCAGTGGGAGATATGTATAAGTTCTACATAGAGACGCGTGATGGAAGAAGACTCTATAAGGCAGATCCATATGCTAATTACGCGGAGCTTCGCCCGGGTACTGCGTCTATCGTAGCAGATATTGATCATTTCAAATGGACAGATACGAAATGGATGGAAAAACGCAGAAAAATGGAGAATGTGCATAGTCAGCCAATGGCAATCTATGAGGTGCATCCTGGTTCATGGATGCGTCACCCGGACAAAGAGGATGATGGATTTTATACATATCGGGAACTGGCAAAACAGTTAACGGACTATGTAAAAGAAATGGGATATACTCATGTAGAATTGATGGGAATATCAGAATATCCTTATGATGGTTCTTGGGGATATCAGGTGACCGGATATTATGCACCTACTTCACGATATGGGACACCGGAGGATTTCGCTTACTTAGTAGATTATCTTCATAAGAATAATATTGGTGTCATTTTGGACTGGGTACCGGCCCATTTTCCAAAAGATGCCCATGGACTTGCTGAATTTGACGGTACATGTTTGTATGAGTACGCAGATCCGAAGAAGGGAGAGCATCCGGATTGGGGAACCAAGATTTTTGACTATGGAAGAAATGAGGTAAAAAACTTCCTAATTGGTAGTGCACTCATGTGGATTGAGCATTATCATATAGATGGGTTGCGAGTGGATGCAGTAGCATCTATGTTGTATCTTGATTACGGAAAACAGGACGGCCAGTGGGTTGCGAATAAATATGGTGGAAATAAGAATCTGGAAGCTATTGAGTTCTTTAAGCATATTAATACGCTGATTCTTGGAAGAAATCCCGGAACTGTCATGATTGCGGAAGAATCTACCGCGTGGCCGAAGGTGACTGGTTCCGCAGAGGAAGATGGACTGAACTTTAGCTTCAAGTGGAACATGGGATGGATGCATGATTTTCTGGATTATATGAAGTTGGATCCGTATTTTAGGCAATACAATCATAATAAGATGACCTTTGCTATGAGTTATAACGGAAGTGAGAATTATATTCTGGTATTATCTCATGATGAAGTGGTACATTTAAAATGCTCCATGATTAACAAAATGCCTGGAGAGGGAGAAGATAAGTTTTCTAATTTGAAGGCTGGATATGCATTTATGATGGGACATCCAGGTAAAAAATTGTTGTTTATGGGGCAGGAATTTGGTCAGCTTCGTGAATGGAGTGAAGAACGAGAACTGGATTGGTTCTTGTTAGAAGAGGATAGTCACAAGCAACTTCAGACATTTGTAAAGGATTTGTTACATATTTACACAAAATATCCGGCAATGTACGAAGCTGATGCGGATGGAGAAAATTTTGAGTGGATAAATGCGGATGACGCATATCGCAGTATTTTCAGCTTTGTAAGAAAGAGTAAGAATGGTAAGAAAAATTTGCTGTTTGTATGTAACTTTACTCCGGTGGCGCGTGAAGATTACCGGGTGGGAGTGCCGAAGAGGAAGCAGTATAAGCTGATTTTTAGCAGTGATGAGAAAAAGTACGGCGGAACAGGAGAGAAACATCCTCTTACCTATCGAGCAGTAAAGAAGGAATGTGATAATCAGCCATATTCCTTTGCATATCCGTTGCAGGGATTTGGAGTAGCGGTATTTGAGTATTAGTAAATTAGTGAAGTAAAAAGTCCATGACAACAGATATATGATTGTTGTCATGGACTTTTCTATGAGAAAAATTTTTACATTTCTACTTTTCTAAAGTTCTTCTTTCCTTTTTTCACAACCTTTGCTTCTTTGAAATCATCCGGTGTAAAGGAAGCAAACGTATCGGTTATTTTTTCACCGTCTACAGAAACTCCACCCTGCTCAACGGCGCGGCGAGCTTCGGAACGGGAAGCAGCAAGACCAGAGGCAACAAGAAGTCCTAATATATCAATAGAACCATCTTTGAAATCGGTCTCTGCAAGAGTGGCAGTTGGCATGTTAGCTGCATTTCCGCTGGAAAACAGAGCTCTTGCACCCTCCTGTGCTTTCTTAGCTTCTTCTTCCCCGTGAACTAATTTGGTTAATTCAAAGGCAAGGATTTCCTTGGCTGTATTTAACTGTGCACCCTCCCAATCGTTCATTTTGTCAATTTCCTCTAATGGAAGGAACGTCAACATGCGGATGCATTTTAGGACGTCGCTGTCTGCAACATTTCTCCAGTACTGGTAGAAATCGAATGGTGAAGTCTTATTTGGGTCAAGCCATACGGCACCGGACTGGGTTTTTCCCATTTTCTTTCCTTCGGAATTTAAAAGCAGAGTAATGGTCATTGCATAGGCATCTTTTCCAAGCTTACGACGAATCAGTTCTGTACCGCCCAACATGTTTGCCCACTGGTCGTCACCACCAAACTGCATATTACATCCGTATTTCTGGAATAATTCATAGAAGTCATAGCTTTGCATAATCATGTAGTTGAATTCCAGGAAAGTAAGGCCTCGTTCCATTCTCTGCTTGTAACATTCATGTGTCAGCATTCTGTTTACGGAAAAGTGTGGTCCAACTTCGCGCAATACTTCCACATAGTTCAAATCCATCAGCCAGTCAGCGTTATTTACCAGTAATGCTTTGTCATCCGAAAAATCAATAAATCGGCTCATTTGTTTTTTAATGCATTCAACATTGTGCTGAATGGTTTCCGGTGTCAGCATCTGGCGCATATCGGTTCTTCCGGTTGGGTCACCAATCATGGCAGTACCGCCACCAATTAAAGCAATCGGTTTATTTCCGGCTATCTGTAAACGTTTCATTAAGCATAAAGCCATAAAGTGACCTACATGAAGGCTATCTGCGGTTGGGTCAAAACCAATGTAAAATACAGCCTTTCCATTATTTACAAGTTCCTTAATTTCTTCTTCATCTGTTACCTGGGCAATTAGACCTCTGGCAACTAATTCATCATATACTGTCATTGTGTTTCCTCCTGATATTTGTTTGGGTGCATTAAGGCAGACCTGAATTGCTTCGCAATCCAGGTTCGCGTAGCTCGTCAGATAATAGGAAAGTTCCATGGTAGCGAGCAACCAGCATCTTTCCTATTACCTTCCTCTGCCTTAACGCGCAAAAGGCTCCCGTCCTATTAAAGGACGAAAGCCAAAACTTACGTGTTACCACCTTTATTCACAGACAACTCACATTGCCTGTCTTGGTAAGTGCCTGTCAGCACTCCTGCATATTAACGGTTGCAATTCCGTCACAGCCTACTTAGATTCTGTTCGGTGTGAAGCTCCTGGATGTATTCACAAAAAGTTCTTCCTGCGCCTCTCATCTGCCGGCTGCTTTCTGTTGGATTTCCCAATTGTTACTTCTTCCAATCAATGCTTTTGCTTATTGAAACTATGCCCATTATAAACAAAAGACAGAAAGATTGTCAAGAGAGAAACAGTATAATACTTGCTTTAAATCCTTTTTATTGTTTTAAGCCGGTTTCTTCAGACTAGTATAGGAATATCATTTATGTTAAAATAATAATATTATGATTTCAGAAAATTTTAAAAGAAAGGAAAAAGAGATGGACTTAAACAAGAATAATGTGAAAAAAATATTGGGAATTATCACGTTTACATTGATTCTCATGGCAGTGTTGTTGAATTTTAGTGCAGTGGGAAATTATTTGATGTTTTTATGGGGGATTGTACTTCCGTTTGTGGTTGGCGGGGCCATAGCATTCATTTTGAATATTCCTATGTCTGCCATTGAAAAGCAATTTCAGAAGATACAGATAAAAACAAAACGTGGAGAAAAAATTCGGAATCGCGTTGTGCGACCTGTGAGTATGGTATTGGCAATTTTATTGGTATTTCTTATTATTGGAATTGTCATTGGAGTAGTGGTTCCACAGCTGGGGCAGACTATTAATAGTATTGGAGAGAGCATGACAAAATCACTTCCGAAGATTCAGATATGGCTGGAGCAGACTTTTCAGGATCAGGAAGAAATTGTGAAATATATTAAAAATCTTGATTTTGACTGGAAGAACTGGTTAAATACCATAAAAGATTTTGCATGGAATGGTGCCGGAAGTGTGCTTTCTTATACTATGTCAGCGACTATGATGGTAGTAAATGGTGTAATGTCATTTTTTATAGCATTTATTTTTGCATTGTATATTTTAAGTCAGAAGGAAAATTTGGGAAGACAAAGTAGAAAATTGATAACAGCTGTTTTTTCACAAAAAATTGTGGAAAAGATACTTTCTGTATGTAGTCTTTCCTATAAAACTTTTTCAAGGTTTATTACGGGACAGTGTTTAGAGGCAATGATTCTGGGAGCTATGTTTTTTGTAACTATGAGCATTTTTCGTTTGCCTTATGCCCTTTTGGTGGGGGTATTGATTGCATTTACGGCACTAATACCTATTGTGGGAGCGTTTATCGGATGCTTTGTGGGAGCACTTTTGATATTAATGGTAAATCCTATGCAGGCAGTATTTTTTGTTATATTGTTCTTGATTTTACAGCAGGTAGAGGGGAATTTGGTTTACCCTCATGTAGTAGGTAATTCGGTTGGTTTACCATCTATTTGGGTATTGTTTGCAGTAACAGTAGGCGGTAAGCTCATGGGCGTTATGGGAATGCTTGTATTTATTCCGCTGTTTTCTGTTTTATATGCTTTATTACGAGAGTGGATTAATTACAGAATATTTGTAAAGAAAGCGTAAAGATTTTACACAGACTTTACATAGATTATGTATTGGGTTTACAGAAAAAGTATACAATAAATAGGCTAAAGGGAAGATTCTGCCCGTAGCAGTTGGGATAAAAGATAAAGGAATCACTTAGGAGGATGAAAAATGAATATTTTTGGATTTCTGTCATTACTTGGCGGGTTGGCCTTGTTTTTGTACGGAATGAACGTAATGGGCGGCGGCTTGGAAAAGGTGTCCGGTGGAAAACTGGAGCGTATTCTTGAGAGGCTTACTTCAAATCCATTAAAAGCAGTATTATTGGGAGCCGGAGTGACTGCAGTGATACAGTCATCATCAGCTACGACAGTTATGCTGGTAGGATTCGTGAATTCGGGAATTATGAAGTTGTCACAGGCAATTGGTATTATTATGGGTGCTAACATTGGTACCACAGCTACTTCATGGTTATTAAGTCTTACCGGAATCGAAAGCGACAACTTTTTTATCAGTATGTTAAAGCCTACATCGTTTTCACCGATTCTTGCAGTAATCGGAGTTATTATGATTATGAGCAAAAAGAGTGACCGGAGAAAAGATGTTGGTGAGATTCTGATAGGATTTGCTGTGCTGATGTTTGGTATGGAGACTATGAGCAGTGCGGTAAAACCCCTTGCGGATGTACCGGAATTTACAGGAATCCTTACAAAGTTCAGTAATCCGTTATTAGGCGTTTTGGCCGGTGCTGTATTAACAGCAGTGATTCAGAGCTCGTCAGCTTCTGTAGGTATTTTACAGGCACTGTCAGTGACAGGGGCATTTACTTATGGTTCTGTTATACCAATTATTATGGGACAGAATATTGGAACTTGTGTCACTGCTATATTATCAGCAGTTGGTGCGAACAAAGGTGCGAAGCGAACAGCTTGTGTACATTTGTATTTTAATATCATTGGTTCCGTTTTGTTTTTAGCGTTATATATGGTGCTGAATGCAGTGTTTCATTTTAGTTTTGCAGACGAAACGGTGGGCGTTGCAGGAATTGCAGCGATTCACAGTATTTTTAATGTATTTGCAACGTTGCTGTTGTTGCCATTTACTAAAGGATTGGAAAAGTTGGCTTACCTTACCATTCCTGTGGACGAGTCAGAACTATCCCGAAAAGGAGAGGAAGAGGAATTCAAAATATTGGACAGTCGTTTTTTGGCAACACCGAATTTTGCTATTGAGCAGTGTGTGACTGTGACAAAGCAGATGGCAGAGCTTACCAGGGACACTTTAGTCACTGCGAAGAATCTTTTTACGGAGTATTCAGAAGAAGCAGCAGAGAAGGTGGAGAAGCAGGAAAACCTGATTGATAAATATGATGATAAACTGAGTGCATACCTGACACAGTTGAATAGTCAGAATCTGTCTTATCGTGACAGTCAGATGGTGTCTACACTGATGCACAGCATCAATGATTTTGAGCGTATTGCAGACCATGCAGTAAATCTTATGGAGATTATCCGGAAGATGAACAAGAAGGAGATAGAATTTTCTGCGAAGGCACAGAGAGAGATGGAAATTTTCGGAAATGCGGTAGAGGATATTTTAGACCGTTCCGTACGTGCTTTTGTAGAAAGCGATATGGAACTTGCTCTGACGGTAGAACCGTTGGAAGAAGTAATTGATGATTTGAACAAAGAAGTGAAGAAACGTCATATCAAGCGTCTTAGAAAGGGTAAATGTACCATCGATTTGGGATTGGTACTGGCAGATGTTGCTGCTAATTATGAAAGAGTGGCAGATCATTGTTCCAATCTTGCGGTATACATGATTCAGATGGAGGATAGTTCCATTGAAGCGCATGAATATGTTAATACACTTACAGAAGAAATTAGAGAACAATTTGAACAAATGCAGGAGACATACCGGGAAAAATATCAGCTTTCCTAGTGTGAGAAGCGGGAGGAGGAATATCCGTGCCATTAATATACATTGTGGAGGATGATGTAAACATCCGGGAAATTGAGCGTTATGCGTTGAAAAACAGTGGATTCGAAGTGCAGGAATTCGAGTGTGGAAAAGAGTTGTATAAAGCAATAGAAAAGCATGTGCCGAGTCTTATTTTACTGGATATTATGCTACCAAATGAAGATGGACTTGATATTTTGACAGAGTTGAGAAGTAAGAAGACAACCAAGAAAGTACCAATTATCATGGTAACCGCAAAAACTACGGAATTGGATAAGGTAAAGGGGCTGGATTTGGGAGCCGATGATTACATGACAAAGCCTTTTGGTATTATGGAATTGATTTCCAGGGTAAAGGCACTTCTAAGAAGAACAGAGGATGTGGCAGAAGTACCGATACTTACCAATGGAGAAATTGTAATTGATACAGATAAACGAAGTGTTACGGTAAATGGACAGAACTGTGAATTGACTTATAAAGAATTTGAGTTATTAAAGATGCTTTTGCTGAACCGTGGTATTGTATTGACCAGAGATAAGATTATGGATCAGGTATGGGGCTTTGAATATGAAGGTGAGAGCCGCACGGTTGATATGCATATAAAAACATTGCGTCAGAAACTTGGAACGGCAGGAGGAGCCATTAAAACAGTTCGAAATGTCGGATATATGATAGATTCACTATAGAAAGAGTGGGCAGATGAAGAAGAAAATAAACATCCAGTTTATGGCAGTATCAGCACTGGCGGTGATTATCACCGCCATTACTTCTATGATATTGTTTTATAATATATTTCAAAATCAGGTGTTTGATGATATTAGGGCCTATGACCATGTAATTCAGCCGTTAAAACAGAGTTTCTGGGATTTGCCGGAGAATCGGGAGCGATTGGAAGAGGATGGGCTGCGTATTACGTTGATAGCGGAAAATGGAAAAGTTGTCTATGATACGGCGGTTGATGTGGAGACGATGGAGAATCATAAAAACCGTCCTGAGATTCAAGAGGCAATGGAGGAAGGAGAGGGGACTTCAGTACGTTGGTCTTCCACCAGTTCTTTACATACGCTATATTATGCAGAAAAACTAGAAAATGGACAGATACTGCGAGTGGGAAAGGATTCAGAAAACATCTTTCGGATTATGATAAATACAGTGTCCATCGCATTAGTGCTCTCTGTGTTAATTGTGGTGCTGTGTGTATTACTGTCGCATGTTTTAACGAAACGGTTACTGCTGCCCATTGAAAAACTGGCGTCTAATTTGGATGGAGTAAACCAGGATAACATTTATGATGAAATAAAACCTTTTATTCAGACGATTAAGGAGCAGCATATTAATATCTTAAATAGTGCAAAAATGCGTCAGGAATTTACTGCTAATGTTTCCCATGAATTGAAAACACCGTTAACAGCCATTTCCGGCTATGCAGAGCTAATTGGAAGCGGAATGGCAGATGAAAAAGATACCAAGCGCTTTGCGGAAGAGATACATCATGGTTCAGACCGCTTGCTGACTCTTATTAACGATATTATAAAACTATCAGAGCTGGATTGCGAGGATTTGGAGTTTGATTTTGAACAGGTAGATCTTTATGTAGCAGCCCAAAGTTGTTTGGATATGATGGATGTACAGGCAAGTAAGCAGGACGTTACTCTGAGCCTGAAGGGAGAACATTGTACTGTGGTAGCAAACCGCAATCTAATGGACGAATTGTTATACAATTTGTGTAGTAATGCAGTGCGCTATAATAATCGTGGCGGGAGTGTGACGGTTACGGTGAAGCCGATAAATGGAAAAGTTATGTTATCTGTAAAAGATACCGGAATCGGGATTCCCAAAGAGCATCAGGAGAGAGTTTTTGAACGATTTTACCGGGTGGATAAGAGTCGGTCGAAGCAGAGTGGTGGAACCGGACTAGGACTTGCGATAGTAAAGCATATTGTAGCTCAGCATAATGCAGAGATTACATTGGAAAGTGAGCAGGGAAAAGGAACTGAAATAAAAATTTTATTTTAGTAGTTGACAAATATTATCAAAAACTGTTATAGTATGGACATACTTCGTGAGGGAGTAATTCGCGTGAATACGTGATTTGTCAACATCCTGGTTAGGCGATAGCCGTAAAGACCTGGCAAATCTTAAAGAATGAGACTCATGTATGCCTTTTGGGGCATACATGGGTTTTTTGTTATTCTGGAAAATTTATTTATTTAGGTAATTGATAAATGATTTTATCAGTTCTTGTGGATAACTCTCCTCTATATAAGGAGAAAAAATCGGTCAGTATTCAGAATTGTTTCTGAATTGACATAGAGCATCAAATTTGGGGCGTACTTTAATAAGCTCAAATAAGTATTATGACAATTGAATATTTTTTCAGGCAACTAAAGGTTTTAGACTTCGAATGTATTGTGGACAATTCATCGCATATGCAACGATTACCGTCAACTGGCTTGCAATACCGGCAAGAAAGACATCAGCTTTGGTGGTGGAGTGATTTCTTGTTTTCCTTCCAGCAATACACATGTTGATTTTAAAATGATTGATTACACGCTCGACAATGGCTCTTATTTTATAAGTGTCATTCCACTCGTCAGAATCACGTTGGATGCCAGGAAACATACGTAAATCCATGTTCTCATAAGTATATGTTGTTCGCCCTTTAGCAGCTGTGCTGCAAGGGGTTTCACAGTTGCAATGCCAACCATGGCTATAAGACATCTTAGGGCAGATCCATTTGATACGATTTGAACGACCTTTTTCCTTTGTTACTCCACAGTATTTCATGGAAAGAGAGGAGTCATTAGGGCAAGTAGGATAGCCATAAGCATTATAACCAACCTTTTTAAGAGGGCTTTCATTTCTTGGATTATAGGGGATTAGAGCTTTGGAAAAATGGAAATCATTGAATAACTTTCCATACAATTCAGCAGAGTCGAAAGCAGCATCTCCAAGAAAAGTATTTGGATGAAAGTCTGGATGAAGGGAAAAGAAATCACTAAGAACTGGAACAAGTGCTGCAGCGTCACCTAAGGATTTATCTTCATCGGGAGAAGCAGTTTTCTTTTCAACAGGAAGTTCTGGATGCGCAGATTTGAAATCGTCATCATTGATAAAAGCGATATGTCTTACGATACCTAAACCATTGGTAAGAATAGCAAATTTGTCTGCATAGCAAAAATGACCATTGATGTACATATGCTTTGCGTCAGGACAGGAAACAGCCTGTGAAGGCATGAGGCCATAAGCCATCTTGTAAGGGTCGACATCAGGTTTATCTTTGTAAAAAGCTTTGAGTTTTTTGATTAAAGCATTTAAAGTTTTTGGATTGTTTTCAGTAACATAAAGTTCAATTCCGGAGGTATCAAAGGTAAGCATCTGTGCGAGAGATGAGTCAATTAGTTGGCAGATGGGCTCTGTGTAATCAACCATTCGTTGAAACATGAGTTCAATGTAAGGCTCGAATTCGTTTTTGAACCTGGACATTAAGGAAGCGTCAGGAACTTTAGAAAAACCGCAGAAATCACGTAATTCCTTGCAGAGATTTAAGAATAAAAGAAGCAGGGAATCGGTAGGAATAGAAAATATTTTCTGGAGGATATAGGCGGTAAGAAAACCATGAAGAGAATAAAGACGATTCCTGCCGATGGTAAGATAAAAAGCGGATGTGAATTCTGGAGGGATGAAGTCATCAAGATCAAAGTATTCTGCGAGAATATTAAAGAATGATGGAGAGTCATCCATGAACTGGTTTTGACAGTCTGAAAAAGTTTCACTTAAAGAAATTTGATGATACTTAATAGCCATAAATTTTCTCCTCTCTTGTGAAAAAGTGTTTGTGTTGTTACTTATATTTTATCACTTGAGGAGAGAAAATTTATATAAAATTAGCAATAAAACCCAGTAAAATCAATGGGTTACGGCGTTTATCAAACGCCTAAAATTTATTTATTGCAAAGGAGAAAAAATATGGGAATTGTTGAACTGCTTCTGATAGGCGTTGGCTTATCCATGGATGCATTTGCGGTATCTATCTGTAAAGGACTGAATATGAAAAAGGTAAATAAGTTCCATTGCGTTATTATTGCTCTGTTTTTTGGAGGATTTCAGGCATTGATGCCTCTGATTGGATGGGTACTGGGAAAACAGTTTGAAACGTATATCACCTCAGTAGACCATTGGATTGCGTTTATTCTTCTGGCACTGATTGGTGGAAATATGGTGAAGGAGTCCAGAGAAAAAGAAGAAGAGGAGGTCTGTCAATGCGAGAGTAAGCTCAACATAAAAGAACTTTTTCTTCTTGCGATTGCAACCAGTATTGATGCTTTGGCAGTGGGAATTACCTTTGCATTTTTAAAGGTTAATATTATTCCGGCCATTGCAATAATAGGAGTTACTACGTTTGCTATTTCTGCTGTTGGAGTATTTGTTGGAAATATTTTTGGAAGCAAGTACAAGAGTAAGGCAGAACTTGCCGGAGGAATCATATTGATATTGATTGGGCTTAAGATTTTGCTGGAACATTTAGGCATATTGAACTTTTAACTGGGAATAATACAAAATAACGAAAGAAAAGAGGAAAAGAGATGGATTACATTTTATTAGTAGTAGGATTTGTATTGTTGATTAAGGGTGCGGATTTTTTTGTAGACGGAAGTGCCAGTGTTGCAAAAAAATTGCGTGTGCCTACGATGATTATCGGAATGACAATCGTGGCTATGGGAACCAGTGCACCGGAATGTGCCGTCAGCATTGCTGCATCTGTAAAGGGAAGCAATACCATGGCAATCAGTAATGTAATAGGTTCTAATATTTTTAATTTGATGATTGTATGTGGAGCATGTGCATTATTTGCTCCTTTGGCAGTAAAAGTGTCTACGTTGAAACAGGAATTTCCACTATCTATTTTAGCAGCAATTCTTTTGGTTGGTATGGGATATTTGGGAATGAGTCTGAATCGGGTAGAAGGTGTCATCTTACTGGTTGTTTTTGCAGCGTTTCTGTTATGGATGGTGCTTGCTGCAATGAAGGCAAGAAACAATACAGAAGTAGAAGAGATTGAAACCCTTCCGGGATGGAAGTGCTTGATTTATATCATTGGAGGAATTATTGCCATCGTAATTGGTGGTGATTTAGTTGTAGATTCTGCTTCTAACATTGCAAAAGCATTTGGATTGAGTCAGACATTAATTGGTCTTACCGTTGTAGCATTCGGAACCTCTCTGCCGGAATTGGTAACTTCTCTTGTGGCTGCCAAAAAGGGTGAGACGGATATGGCGCTTGGAAATGTAATAGGTTCTAATATTTTCAATATTTTGTTGGTACTTGGAATTGCAGGAGCAGTTAGTCCGATGGTATTCTTGAATGAAAATTTGATAGATGCTATAATTCTAATAGTAGTAAGTATTCTGGTATGGATTTTTGCATGGAGTAAGAAAAAGCTAAATCGGATACACGGTATTATAATGATTTTGATATATGCGGCATATGTAGTATATATATGCATGCGTTAAAAAGGAGGAAGCGGTATGGACTTTTTTTCTAAATTAGGAGATACCATTTCAGCAACAGGAAAGGATGTTTCCAAAAAAGCAAGGGATTTGACAGGACTTGCAAAGCTGAATATGGATTTAAGAGCCAAAGAAGAATATATACTGAGACAGTACCAGGAAATTGGAAAACAATATTATGAACAGCATAAAGAAGATACAGAGTCAGCATTTGGGGAAATTGCTTTGATAAAAGAAGCGATGGAAGAAATGGAGGCCATCAAAGGTGAAATTGCAGAGCTGAAAGGGATGAAGAGATGTCAGTCCTGTGGGACACCATTGAATATAGACGATGTATTTTGTAAGAAATGCGGCGCAAAATATGAGGAGCCGGAAACAGAGGTATACGAAGGCGAAGTAGAGTAGAGAAGTCAAAGTATAACTTGACTTAAAAGAATTTCTGTGCTACATTTTAGAAATGAAGTAAACACTGAGAAGAAGAGAGTACACATGAAGGAATGGCAAAGAGAGTTCCGGTAGCTGAAAAGGGATACAGGAGAGCATGTGGAAGATGGCTTTGGAGTGGCATTGTCGAACCGGAAGGCTAGATAATGACGGGATCGCCTGTTATAGCGAAGAGTATGAAGGTACTTGTAGAGGTCTGTGTCGTGAGATACAGATAAAGAGAAGTGGTATCACGGACAATAATAGCCCGTCTTCTATGATTGTTTATCATAGAGGACGGGTTTTTTAGGAGGAAAAATTTATGTGTACAAAATGTAACAAAGGAAAATATTATATGACAACAGCAATTGCTTATACGTCAGGCAAACCGCATATTGGTAATACCTATGAAATCGTATTGGCAGATGCGATTGCAAGATATAAGCGTCAGGAAGGTTATGATGTTTATTTCCAGACAGGAACAGATGAACATGGACAGAAGATTCAGGAAAAGGCAGAGGCAGCAGGAATTACGCCAAAGGAATATGTCGATAATATAGCAGGTCAGGTAAAAGAAGTTTGGGATTTGATGGGAGCGTCTTATGACAATTTCATTCGTACTACAGATAAAGATCATGAAACTCAAGTAGCTAAAATTTTTAAAAAGTTATATGATCAGGGGGACATTTACAAAGGTTCTTATGAAGGCTTGTATTGTACTCCTTGCGAATCCTTCTGGACAGAGTCTCAGTTAGTGGATGGAAAGTGTCCGGACTGTGGAAGAGACGTGCAGCCTGCCAAGGAAGAGGCGTATTTCTTTAAAATGAGTAAATATGCAGATCGTTTGATTGAACATATCAATACACATCCGGATTTCATTCAACCGGTGTCCCGTAAGAATGAGATGATGAATAACTTCTTATTGCCGGGACTTCAGGACTTGTGTGTATCCAGAACATCATTCAGCTGGGGAATTCCGGTAGATTTCGATCCAAAGCATGTGGTTTATGTATGGTTGGATGCGTTGACCAACTATATTACTAAGATAGGATATGATGTAGATGGCAATTCTTCAGAGCTGTTCAATAAGAATTGGCCGGCAGACCTTCACTTAATAGGTAAGGATATTATTCGTTTTCATACGATTTACTGGCCGATTTTCCTGATGGCATTGGATTTACCACTTCCAAAACAGGTATTCGGACATCCGTGGCTGTTACAGGGCGATGGTAAAATGAGTAAATCCAAGGGAAATGTGTTGTATGCAGATGAACTGGTAGATATGTTTGGTGTAGATGCCATCCGTTATTTCCTGCTTCATGAGATGCCATTTGACAATGATGGCGTTATTTCCTGGGAGTTAGTAACAGAGCGAAGAAATTCTGATTTAGCGAATACGCTGGGGAATTTGGTAAACAGAACTGTTTCCATGAGTAACAAGTACTTTGATGGAGTAGTAACGGATGCAGGTGTAACCGATGCAGTTGATGAAGACTTGAAGAACGTGGTAACCGGAACTGTTGAAAAAGTTGCTGCCAAGATGGAAGAACTTCGTGTAGCAGATGCTATTACAGAGATATTTAATCTCTTCAAACGCTGTAATAAATATATTGATGAAACAACACCATGGATTCTGGCAAAAGAAGAAGCAGATAAGCCACGTCTTGCAACTGTTTTGTATAATCTGGTAGAAAGTATTTCTATCGGTGCTACACTGTTAAAGAGCTTTATGCCTCAGACCGCAGAAAAGATTCTGGCTCAGTTAAATGCAAAAGAAGTACCATACGAAAGCTTAGATACCTTTGGTCATTATGTTAGTGGAACAAAGGTTACAGAAGAACCGGAAATTCTTTTTGAACGTATGAAAGTAGAAGAA